>NZ_JAYWYV010000657.1:0-1000 GCF_048147885.1 Acinetobacter sp. 228 | reverse complement strand
GACCTGCCAATCTGACTCTAGCATAGCTATCTACTGCACCCGCTAAAGCTTGATGAATGCCTAATAATTCTTCACGACGCCCATAGGCCTGACTTGGAACATCAACCAGACATAAAATAGCGCGTTTAGTTTCAGCCTGTGCATCGGCTTGGATCACATCATCGACTACTTTTGCCAAACTCCAGCCTTCTAATAATCCAACTTCTCCTTGTTTTGCCCGTGGGAACAGATTATTGGTATCTTGCACAACGGTAATCACGCGCACCACTTGCTGATCAATCTGACCATCAGCCACCCAAATCGAAGCTGGAAAACCTTCAACTGTCTTAAAACCCTGCGTAAGTGCTTTAAACCAATGTGCACCACGAGTAGATGCTTTTAATGTATCAACGGCGATATTCATGCTTGCTCTCCTTGATACAAAGCTTGAACTTGTGCTGGGGTAATCTGCTCAGCAGTATCAACTTGTTGTAGCTTTTCTAAATAGAATGAGTAATTTGAACTACGATGCTGATGAGGTACGCCTTGAGTTAAATAAGCGATGACTTGCTGACGAATTTTCTGGCGATCATCGTCTACATAAGCATCTGCCAAACCACTAGTGAAGCGCTGATTACCACCCGTAATACTCCATATAAATGGACGATCTTTAGCGTTATATTCTTGTACACCAGCTTCTTGTTCTATCACTTGTGGGCCATTTAGACCTAAACGTCCTTCTTGTGTCATTACAATATAGCTACATAGTCCAGCTGCAATTGACATACCGCCGAAGCACCCTACACTGCCTGCGACCACAGCAATTACGGGTTGATACTGCCGTAAGTTCACAATTGCAGCCTGAATTTCAGCAATTGCAGCCAAACCCAGATTTGCTTCTTGTAAGCGAACGCCACCTGTTTCCAACAATAAAATTGCAGCTGTTGGAATGCCTTTTAGATTGTCTTCAACCGCAAGTTCTAAGGCACCCGCAATTTTGGCACCGCCCACCTCACCTAAA
>NZ_JAYWYV010000656.1:0-1000 GCF_048147885.1 Acinetobacter sp. 228 | reverse complement strand
GACTACTCTGGTCGTTCGGTAATTACTGTAGGTCCTACTTTACGTCTTCACCAATGTGGTCTTCCGAAGAAAATGGCACTTGAATTATTCAAGCCATTCATTTTCGCGAAATTACAAGCTTCAGGTCAGGCAACAACCATTAAAGCTGCGAAGAAAATGGTTGAGCGTGAGACTCCGGAAGTTTGGGACGTTCTTGCATCTGTAATTCGTCAACATCCAGTGATGTTGAACCGTGCGCCAACACTTCACCGTTTAGGTCTTCAAGCATTTGAACCTATTCTTATTGAAGGTAAGGCAATCCGTCTTCACCCACTCGTCTGTGCTGCGTTCAACGCCGACTTCGACGGTGACCAAATGGCGGTACACGTTCCATTGACACTTGAAGCACAGTTAGAAGCTCGTGCATTGATGATGTCAACAAACAACATCTTGTCACCAGCAAACGGTGAGCCAATCATCGTTCCTTCTCAGGACGTTGTCTTGGGTCTTTACTACATCACTCGTGATGCAGTAAACGCGAAAGGTGAAGGCATGGTGTTTGCGGATACTCACGAAGTAAACCGTGCACTTGCAACTGGTCAAGTTGCGATCCATGCTCGTGTTAAAGTACGTGTGCATCAAACGGTTATCAATGAAAATGGTGAGCGTGAACAGCAAACTATTATTGTTGATACAACACCAGGTCGTTGCTTACTTTGGGAAGTTGTTCCAGAAGGTTTAAGCTTTGACATGATCAACCTTGAGATGACTAAAAAGAACATCTCTAAGTTAATCAACTCTTGCTACCGTAAACTTGGTTTGAAAGATACAGTTATCTTCGCTGACCAATTAATGTACTTGGGCTTCCGTCAAGCGACTCGTTCAGGTGTATCTGTAGGTATGGAAGACATGTTAATTCCACCTACGAAACACACAATTATTGACAAAGCGGAAACAGAAGTTCGTGAAATCGAACAACAGTTCGAACAAGGTTTCGTAACTGCTGGTGAACGTTATAACA
>NZ_JAYWYV010000655.1:0-1001 GCF_048147885.1 Acinetobacter sp. 228 | reverse complement strand
TTGATAATAACTATTTACACCCAAGTATTTTAGCCAATTTGGCGCAAACCTATGTTGATACTGCCGGACAGATTAATCCACGCATTCTTGTTCGTGGTAATGCTGAGGCATTTAAAGATACCAACCATACCAACCGTATTCGTGCTTGTCTGTTTACGGGGCTACAAATGGCCCATTTATGGCGACAACTCGGCGGTAGTTCATGGAACATGATTTTTAGCAAACGTAAATTGCTACAGGATATTCAAGCACTTGCTCGTTTACAGTACCAAGTTATCTAAGGCTGTAACGAGAGTATTTTTGTTTTATGTTTATTCCAGCATTAAGGAATCGTTATGAACGCTTTAACCGCACTATCACCATTAGATGGACGTTATGCCAGCAAATGTGATGCGCTACGCCCTTTTCTTTCTGAGTTTGGTTTAATTCATGCTCGTGTCACTGTGGAAGTGCGTTGGTTACAAGCGCTTTCTAACCGTCCGGAAATTGTTGAAGTTGCTCCTTTCTCAGCTGAAACAAATGCAGCTCTAGATGCAATCGTAAGCAACTTCTCTGAAGAAGATGCGAACCGCATTAAAGAAATTGAACGCACAACTAACCATGACGTAAAAGCAGTTGAATACTTCTTGAAAGAGAAAATTGCAGGTATTGCTGAATTACAAAATGCAGGTGAGTTCATTCACTTTGCTTGTACATCAGAAGACATCAATAACTTGTCTCATGCACTTATGCTTAAAAACGGTCGTGAAGTTTTAGTATCAAGCATGAAGCAAATTTTAAATGCAATCTCTGCTTTAGCTACAACTCATGCTGAACAACCGATGTTGTCTCGTACACATGGTCAAACTGCTAGCCCAACAACTTTGGGTAAAGAAATGGCGAACGTTGCATATCGTTTAGCTCGCCAAATCAAACAATTTGAAAATGTTGAATTACTAGGCAAAATCAATGGTGCAGTAGGTAACTACAATGCTCACCTTTCTGCTTATCCAAATGTGGAT
>NZ_JAYWYV010000654.1:0-1001 GCF_048147885.1 Acinetobacter sp. 228 | reverse complement strand
ACTCAAGTTTTGATAATGCTTTTGCTCATTGCTGCGCGATTATTAAAGTCAGTGGTGGTGAGTTTGCTGAAGATATGCTCAAACTTCTGAACAAGCCAACTGATGAAGTTGAAGAAGAAAAGCCTTTAGAAAATGAAGTTGAGAAATCACCTCAGGTTAATACTGAAAAAACAGTAATTGAAGAGCCTACTAAAGATTTAAAAGAGGATCTCGATAGTGCAATTGTTGTTACTGAGGGGCCTTATGTTTCATCATCCGAGGATCTGTTAGTTCCAGAAACTAACGAGCCTAAAGTAGATCCAGAATATCAGCAAACCCTAGATACTCTTCTACAGCGTGTAAAAGAGTCAAAAACACCTGCAGAAGTAAATGCGGTTTATCGTTATACCCGCACATGGGATGACGAACAAATGAAGCCTATCCTTCTCGCCACTCACAAACGTCTTGAAGAGCTAGAAAAAGAAAAGGCATCTGCTAATGAGCCACCCTCTTTAATGGTTCAAATCCAAACTGCACCAGACCTTACAACGCTAGATGCTTTGGAAATAGACGTGGCTGCACGAGATCCGCAGATTCAACCGAAGCTAATGGGGTATGTGAGAAAACGCCGCTATGAATTAGAGAATCCTACACCTACTCAACCTGAAGCTGATCCTGATTATCTATTAGTGGACGGTTTCTAACATGAAAGATCAGTACAAGAAAGTGAGCCAAAAACACATGCTTGGTTTTATGTACTACTTGCAATTGCTGGGCTACGTAATAGTCCGGCAAGGCATGGATCAAGCAATGTTTCTAACCAAGCATTATGCGGTACCAGTCGCTTGGCGCCGTATAACTATCGACTATCACAACCGGTTAAATAAACCAGCTCAACAACTTTATAAAGAGTTTGTTGAGTGGACTAAAGAAGAATATTTGAGGGCTTAAAAATGGAAGTAAGAATTAAATCTGTAAATGGCTCAAGTCCTTTACCAGCAAATTTACAAATGGATGTTGTT
>NZ_JAYWYV010000653.1:0-1006 GCF_048147885.1 Acinetobacter sp. 228 | reverse complement strand
GTGTCGGGTGTGGTGTTGGTAGCAGTAGCGGAGGTTCATATAACACGCCTAAACCGTCTTAACCCACTCATGAAGTCATGACGGATATTACGCTTAAAACCCCTGTCGAAATGCGCAATGTTCAACTCAAGGTATATGATAATACCGACAATAGTATTTTGATTGATACCCAAGTTGCCAGTTTAACAAGTTACGATATTAAACTTCCAAGCACAAAACTAAATCGTCTTTATCGTGTTGAAATTACAACTCAAAATTCATCACTGGTATTTAACCCAATTACTTCAAAATATCAAAATTTATCTGGCATTTATCATACATTTATTACACCCAATACAGTAAGTAGTAGAACCCAATTCATCAGCCCAAGTTCAGAAGCAATTTATCAACGTGCTATGGTTCGTTCAGGTCAGTTGCCTAATGAGACAATTATCCCAACCCGTATTGAACAATTACATGTCGATTTAGCCTCTCAAGATGTCTACAGATCTCTTCTTAATGCGTTTAAAGACGTAGGCATTCCAAGTTTAAGTCCAGCCAACCTACTTGTTGATTTAACTAGGTTACAGTACTCAACGACAAAGCCTAGTACATATGTGGATAGCTATCTAAGCTTTGGTTATCTTCAATATTGGTCAAGCATCCATAATACGAATTCACCTTATCAAGATCTCACCCAAAGTCTCGCTACAGATTTAAAAGATGGATATTTAGACGGCAAAAAACTTATTGGGGACAAAACATCTTTTACCCCTATCTTCACCTCAGCCCCTGATAATATTGATCCAGCAAAAAATACACTTTTAGATATCGCAGCTAATCAAAAGGTAACACGTGATTATTTTGCCACCAATCTAAGAGCAGCCACCTTTAAACTAGCAGATTTGCAAGATCAATCCCATTTAGACCCAATAGGTTATGATCTACTGGACAAGAAACAATATTCGGGGATTATACCTGCTGGTAATACATCTGAATTTTTCCGTATAGATGGTGCGGGAGATTA
>NZ_JAYWYV010000652.1:0-1007 GCF_048147885.1 Acinetobacter sp. 228 | reverse complement strand
CATAAGGGTTATGATTTTGGTGAGTACTCGGTTGAAATTGATTTTCATACCAATCGAGAGCATGAAGAACATATTGAGCGTCGTATTGTTTTTAAAGAACTTCCAAACGAAGAACTTCAGCAAAAAATCTTAACCATATGCAGTAAAACCCCAGTCACTAAAACTTTGTTACGTAGTTTAGACATTCATACTGTGCTTGTTACAGCATATAAATGCTATTTTGTTGCGGTGGATGATTTATATCCATCACACAAATGGAATAAAACAGCATGTTCACATGCTGTTTTTTATGTAAAAAAGAAAAATAAAAGTAGGCAATACCATGATTAGTGTACACCACCTGGAATGTTCGCGATCGTTTCGGATTTTATGGGCTTTAGAAGAGTTAGGCTTGGATTATGATATTCATTTTTATCAACGTCTTCCGAACTATTCAGCACCAGAAACATTGAAATGTATTCATCCGCTCGGCAAGGCACCTATTTTGACAGATGATGAGCAAGTTATCGCAGAATCGGCTGTTATTTTAGAGTATTTGCAGCAGCGATATGATCAAAAGCAGCAGTTTAAACCTAAGCAAGCTCAGGATTTACAGCAGTATATTTACTGGATGCACTATGCCGAAGGCTCACTTATGCCGTTATTAGTGATGACTTTGGTCATGAACAACGTCAATAAACATGTACCTTGGCTAATTCAGCCTGTGGCAAAGAAAATTACAGAAGGGGTTAAAGCAAATTTTGTTCGTCCACGTATGAAAGACCATATTAGTTTTTTAGAAAATTATTTGGCTGAGCATGAATATTTTGCAGGGGATTTTTCATTTGCAGATATTCAAATGAGTTTTCCACTAGAGGCTTTACAGTCACGTCTTCAAGGTAAATATCCGCATATTCAAGCATTCTTACATCGGATTCAGCAAAGACCAGCTTTTCAAAAAGCGAGACAGAAAGGTTTAGGGTCAAACGAAAGAAATTGTGCTGATATATAAAAGAAAAGGAACAAAT
>NZ_JAYWYV010000651.1:0-1007 GCF_048147885.1 Acinetobacter sp. 228 | reverse complement strand
ACACCGTATTGAAATGTTAAAACGCGAAATTACTGAATATTATCAAGATTATCGTGTCAGCAAGAACCTGATTGAACTGCGTAATCTTGTACTTGTTTCTGAAATGATTGTTCGTTGTGCCATGCACCGTAAAGAATCACGTGGCTTACATTACACACTTGATTATCCGGAAACTTCGAGCGAGATTCGTAAAACGGTTCTGACGCCTCCAAACTTTGCAGTAGAGCAACCTTTGGTGAATACCAGTGTATAAATAGTTTCTTTATAAAAAAGCACGGTTCATGCCGTGCTTTTTTATTACTTAAGATTTATGGTCTAGGTGGAATTGAGTAAGTCGCGGTCACATGTGCCACGGGTTCCTCTTGCCCTACTGAATAAATCCAGACCTCACCTACGACTAAACTCTTTCCTACTTTCATGAGTTTACATTCACTGCGTAAGTCTTGATCACCTGCGGGTTTTCTCAGGAAATTAATATTAAAATTGGTGGTTACAGCTAAACCAATAATTCCAATTTCACCGAGTATTGCAATATATAAAGCAAAGTCAGCCAAAGTCATCATAGTCGGGCCAGATATAGTACCGCCCGGACGTTGATGTCTTTGGTCAACGTGATAATAAACAACGGCAGCTTTAGAGGTGACTGATTCAATCGTGCAATGTTCCAAACTTTGTGGGAATTCCTTTTCAAGAAATGCCACAATTTCTTCTTTTGAGCTTTTCATCCTTGTTATTCTTCAATTTTAAACAGTAATTAAAATAGCATAAGATACTGCCCAATATTTTCTATGACGTTTGAAACCAGATTTCTTGTCATTTTTCACCACTCCCCCAAAAATATGAGAGTGGATAATCCCATGGCTTATGCTAAATATTGCAAAGCTTGCTCGAATACCTGATCAGGACTTTGGGTAGCATCTAAACGTTTAATACGCTCAGGCTCAGCTTTCCATAAGGTTTCATATCCTTCACGAACCTTGGTAAAGAAGCTTAACTTTTCCTGTTCA
>NZ_JAYWYV010000650.1:0-1008 GCF_048147885.1 Acinetobacter sp. 228 | reverse complement strand
ATATCCGTGCAGATATCTCGGTAAATATTGGCAATCAAGTCATCTTCCAAGGCTTTAACAGTAATATTCCTTTAGTGGGTCGTTTGAATTTAACCCAACGCGGTTATGAAACGGCAATGCGAGCAATGGGTGCTATTGGTGTAAGTCAAAAAGTGAAAATTGAGGCCTATGGTCAAAGCCTGGATTTAAATCGTGCAATTGCCCGTTTTAATGGTCCATTAGCAAACCCGACGTTAGATATTGATGCGAATAAAAATGTTCAGGGTAGTATGGTTGGGGTTCGTGTCACTGGTACTGCTTCATCACCAAATATTCAAGTTTATAATGATGCAGGCCTTTCTGAGCAAGAGGCATTAAATGCACTCGTGACAGGGCGTATTAATGAAGGTGCAAGTGGTTTAAGTAATGCAGAAGGCTTTAAATCTGATGTGAACAATACAATTGCTGCTGCTGGTATTAGTATGGGCTTGGGTGGTACTCGTGCTTTAACGAATCAAATTGGACGTACTTTTGGTTTGAGTGGTCTTGCATTAGATGCTCAAGGTACAGGGGATGATACTCAAGTAAGCTTAACTGGTTACATTACACCTGATTTATTTATTCGTTATGGTGTGGGTGTATTTACCCCGGTCAATAAACTGACGTTGCGTTATCAAATGAACCGCCGTTTGTATTTAGAAGCAAGTCAATCTTTAGAACGAGCCATAGATTTATTCTACAATTGGCGCTTCTAAAGGTTTGAAGAACACTAAAATCCGAGATGCTATCATCTCGGTTTTTTATTGAATGCTGTGTAAAAATAAAGACATATAAGTAGAATTTTTGCAAAGTCTGTCAGATTCAGTATGATGTGGGCAGCATAGTCTGTGTAGAGTAATGATGAAAAAAGTTTTATTTGTTTTAATGGGCATGTTAATAGTCGGCTGTACAGAAAAAAAGCCTTTAACACCTGAAGAGCAATGGCATGGCTATTGTACAAGTGTGGGAAATGCAGCAAGAAGTATTCTG
>NZ_JAYWYV010000649.1:0-1008 GCF_048147885.1 Acinetobacter sp. 228 | reverse complement strand
TTAATATTGTCATTTACTATTCCTTATTTAACGATTAACCAGTTTTGCCGGAACACGCAGAACCAGACTGGCACCGAAAATTAATACTGTTGTGATTAAGAACATGCCGATTGCATTTGAACCTGTGTTGGTAGTGACCCAACCGATTAAATAAGGTGAGCAAAATCCTGCAAGATTGGCAAAGCTATTCACTGCTGCAATACCTGCCGCTGCGGAAACACCACCCAAAAAGTTGGTCGGTAACATCCAGAATAAAGAGGATGCCGTCAGCACACCTGAGGCTGCGATGCAAAGGCAAATTAAAGAGAGCGTTAGATTTGAAGCGAATATAGTTGCAAATGTGAGGGCTAAAGCGCCTGCACACATCGGGATAATTAAGTGCCAGCGGCGTTCTTGGAAATGGTCGCCGCTACGCCCCGCCAAAATCATGACCACAATCGCACACATATAAGGCAGGCTTGTGAGCAAACCGATATGCCAGTTATCACTAATGCCCGAGTTACGAATGAGAGTTGGTAGCCAAAATGTAATGGCGTATTGCCCCATCACGACACAAAAATAAATACCTGCCAGTAGCCATAAGCGTTTATCTGCGATGAACTCTTTAACGCTAGCATGACCTTCTTTGTGCTGATTATCCTGAGCAAGCTCTTGCTTCACCAAGTTCTTTTCGTCTTGGGTTAACCAGTTGGCGTCTTGAACTGAATCTTTTAAAACAGCTAGTACAAGTAAGCCCACAATCACTGTAGGAATACTTCGATCACAAACATCCACTGCCAGCCAAACCAACCATGTACACCGCTCATTCGGTCCATGATTAAGCCTGAAAGTGGGCCACCAATCATTCCTGAAATTGGAATCGCGATAAACCAAAGTACGGTCATGCGCGCACGGCGGTAAGATGGGAACCAGTAAGTGAGGTAGAGCAACAAACCCGGAGCTAGCCCAGCTTCAGCAACACCAAGCAAAAAACGTAAGGTGTAAAATTGCCATTCAGTTTAAACAAAA
>NZ_JAYWYV010000648.1:0-1008 GCF_048147885.1 Acinetobacter sp. 228 | reverse complement strand
AAGTGCTTTGAGTTTGAGCGTTTGAGCTATTCTAGAGTCTGCCAAAGCAAGCCATTCTCTTAAACAATAATGATGGATTGAATGTTTAAATACATGGGCTAGAGAAAGAGTATGATCTTGTTCAATGTATTGAATAACTTTTTGGGCGGTAGTTTGTGCATTATCGTTTTCTTGAATAGCCAGTTGATAAATTAATTTTTGGCTTAAGCTGATAAAAGCACGGTTTTTACTTAAAACGAGCGGGGTTTGCAGTGCAATACCAATTTGGTCTGCACCCATTGCTGCTGCAGGGAGCATCGCAGATAAACAATGTGCAGCATCTAATAAACCAAAAGCTAAACGGTCGCGTAGACTTGCCCATGATGCTTCTTTGACTAAGGTAACATCTAAATCGACTTCTTCGAAGAAACCTTGCTGCTTTGCCCAAAGTAAAGCGATGCAATCAAGTAAAGGAATATAGCCGAGTTGCAATTGAGTCTTTTCTAATTTGCTCATTTATTCATCCTTTAGTTGATCATTTAGTAATTTTTGAGCGTCAAGTAAACGCCGTGCCATTTCTCCAATCGTTATACGGTGACTCATGGCATTTTTTCTGAGTAATTGAAAAGCTGTGTCTTCAGGTAAGCCATGCAGTTGCATGAGTAGCACTTTGGCCTTTTCAACATCTTTACGGTCTGCCAGTTTGGTTTGAGCTTCTTTTAAGTCACCTTCGAGCTTTTTATGTTTTTTATATTGCTCAATTGAAATCTCTAAAATGGTATGTAAGCGAGCGGGGTCTATGCCATCTACAATATAAGCCGTTACGCCTGCATCTATAGCTTGTTTGATGGTGTCTTTATCTGAATTTTTAGTGAATAGAACAGTTGGTAGGTCATAGCTACTCACACAACTTTCAATAATGTCACGATGGGGATGATCCATATCGAGCAAGATGACATCGGCTTGTAAATCTTCAAGACGAAAAATATTTAAGTGGTCCAAAGTAAGGCAGGCAACCACTTCAAAGTC
>NZ_JAYWYV010000647.1:0-1008 GCF_048147885.1 Acinetobacter sp. 228 | reverse complement strand
CTTGAGTTTGTTCTAATTCCTCGTGAATCTCTTCAAATATTCGACCTGTTTGTAAAACGACATAGACAGGAAAATGGTCTGATCCAATATGAGATAAACGCTGCATTTTTACTAAACCGAAGTCTGTACTATGAAAGATATGGTCAAGTGACCAGCGCAATAAAGGATAGTCCGCATGAAAAGTATTAATAAAATGTCGCCCCACTCGTGGATCGAGTAGCCCACTAATACGTTGAAATAAACGGGTTGTTCGTGACCACGCTACGTCGTTTAAATCCCCCATCACAATACAACTTTCATCAAGATCTTTAATTTGGTCTCCGACAATTAAAAGCTCAGCGTCACGCAGTGTTGAATCTTTTGCTTCAGTTGGGCTAGGTGGCTTAGGATGTAAACTGTAGAGCTGAACAGGCATACCAGATCGCAAAATTACCGTGGTATGAATAGAAGGTATTTCATTACTTAAAATGAATTTAACCTCAGTATTTTTAAGCGGTAACCGGCTATATAAATGCATCCCGTATAAATTATCTAAAGGTACGGGCACACGGTATGGATAATCTTTCTCGATCTCTTTTAAAGCATTTTCCCAAGTTGTATCGCTCTCTAAAGTAAGCAATAAATCAGGTTTTAACGTCCGTACATGCTCAAGTAATAAATGATATTTATCATTCGGGGTGAGCACATTAGAAACTATCAGTGAAATCTGTTTTTTAGGATCTAGCTGATGCTGTTTGACCTTTTTAACCTGTTTTTTCCAAAACAGCGTATATGGTAAAACCATTTTAAGTTGGTAGGCAATCGCTGCGATGAGTACCGCAAGCAAAAGCTCACGCCATACGTCCCATTCGGTCGGCCAAAACAACATACCAATTAAAGCAATTAAGCCAATAAACAGAATTTGTAATCTTGGAAAATCTGCACCTCGAAACCACCACTCATCACGAGGAATAAGTGACCAGAAGCTTAACCAAATCACCACTACTGCCAGTACTTCGATATAAATCA
>NZ_JAYWYV010000646.1:0-1009 GCF_048147885.1 Acinetobacter sp. 228 | reverse complement strand
CTTAGGTGGTTGTGTGGGGGTGGTTATGGCTCGTGCTGCTATACGAGATAGATTAGATGTCCAAGGCTCGGCACAAGCTTTTTCAAGCATGATGATCGTAATGGGCTTAGCACCTATTTTGGCACCGATGATTGGGGCCTGGATATTAATCTGGTTTCCGTGGCAAGCGATTTTTATTGCGCTTTCAATTGTAGGGGCAATCTGTTGGCTATGTGTACATTTCTTTTTTAAAGAAACTTTGGCAGTTGATAAGAGGCTCAAGTTATCTCTATATCAAGTGGCTACCTTATATGGTGCTATTTTCAAAGATGCAAGCTTCCGTTTACCTATGTTTGCAGGATGTTTAACAGGTGCAGCGTTATTCTGTTATATCAGCTCAGCTCCAGCCGTTTTTATGGATCAATATGGCTTAAATCAGCAAGAGTTTGCGTATGTATTCGGGCTCAATGCTTTTGGCATTATGTTAATGTCATCTTTAAATAAGCACCTAACCACACGTGTTGAAATCACTAAGCGCTTAAAAGCAGGTTCAATGGTACAAGTGACGGGTGCAAGCATTGTGTTGATTGCTGGCTTAATTTCTGCAGCACCTTTATGGCTAGTAATGTTAGGACTGTTTTTAGCAATTTCAGGAATTGGTTTAACTGGACCAAATGCTATGGCTCTAGCCATGTCAAAGCAAGGTGCTCGTGCAGGAACAGCCAGTGCAATTATGGGCAGTATGCAATTTGCTTGCGGTTTATTGGGTGGAGTACTGCTTAACTTCCTTATTTGGTCTGCATCACTCAATATGGGAGTGATGATGGTGTTATTTACATTAAGTGGTTTTATTGTTGTTTTAAAAGCGATTCGTCAAGCAAAAAGCCAATCACTCTCTTGATTTTAAGAGAGTGGCTTGCTTGCATCTTTAATCAAGAAAAACTGCAAAATTCTCAATAGGCTCTCTAGGTGTAATAAAGGTATTCACAATCTGTTCAGGGTCGGCATGACCTAGTGCAATTGCACATAC
>NZ_JAYWYV010000645.1:0-1009 GCF_048147885.1 Acinetobacter sp. 228 | reverse complement strand
GGAATCCCATATCTGCACCTTCAACTTTTACAGTCGCAGTTGAAAGCTTTTTAAGAGCGTTTAAATCATTGCTTTGAGCAAGTTGTGAACGAACTTCTTTTGCTACATTTTGAACTTCTTGAGGGTTGTCTCCGGAAATTCGCATATGAATCACATGGGCTTGATTACCTAAAGCAGCTTGTCCTTGTGGTGACTTCAAGAAGTTATCTACATCTTGATCACTGATTTTAATGCGAGACATAACTTGCTGTTGACGCAGACGATTAATTGCTAAATCTTCAGCAATACGGCTACGTAAGTTTTCATAAGTTCCAGGTGCAATCGCATCTAATTTTTGTTGAAAGGCTTCTAGGCTTTTGCTACCTGATTGATTTGCAACTTTAAGTACAGCCTCATTTAGACTTTTCTCATCAGGTTTGATGCCATATTTTTTAACTTGTTCAAGTTGTGCTTGACGTAAGATGAGTTGGTCTAATACTTGAAATTGTAAGTATTGTTGAGGTGGAACTTCTTTTTTTTGTGCTTGCAATTCGTGAGCTGCTTCAGCCATTCCTTGTTCAAGGTCACTTTTTAAAATTACGCTATTGTCCACAATTGCCACAACTTCATCAGTAGGTTGGGCAAAACTATGCATTGATGAAGATATTAATACAGCAAGGGTCGTCGCTTTAAAAAACTGTTTAAGATGTTTTGTCTTCATTAACGTTGTGTCCAAGATTGATTAATTTTGTTAAAACCTAAAACGCGATTTTCAAGTATAGACGCGAGTTTGTTATTTAAACTACCTAAACCTTTGAGCGTAATTTCAGCCATAATCGCGCGTTTCTCGTTCACATTAGGAGATTTTGGATCATCTAGATCGTTATAATAAGAACGGCCATAGACTGAGATACCCCAGCAGCATGATTCATAGTTAACACCTAATAACAGCTCACGAGCCACATCATTGTCCATGTCATATTGAACAAGACCCATAATACGCCAGTTGTCTTTAATTGGTTGTATAAAC
>NZ_JAYWYV010000644.1:0-1009 GCF_048147885.1 Acinetobacter sp. 228 | reverse complement strand
CACAGAACCCAAAGAGTGGGCGACTACAATACAATCTTCATCATCATGCATTTGTTTTAAAATTCTTTGATGAACCTCATACATAAAATCAGGATTAGATAGGTACATATAAGTTTCAATCAAGAATTGCTGAATTAAACTTTCATGTAATTTTGGAAAATTATTTAAAAGAACCACCATTTCCTTAAGAACGCGATCTTTCACCAACTGTGAAGTTAAATATAAACGCTCTGATAAGCTTTGTGCGGGTTGATCGGGTGAAAGAGGAAGGTGGGGTATAAAAGGAGTATGTTCCTTGGGGGTTGATGGTTGATGATGTAAATGGATGGGTAAATGAAAGTTAAAAGTTTTTGGAAGTAAAGTATTAAGATCAAGTTGATTGGATAATTGATACTTCGTCATTAAATCGCCATAAAATGGCATATGTATATGTAGATCTCTTAAATTAACTCTACAGTGCAATTGTTTTAAGCCCAGTTTAAATACTTTTAGCCAGTGCTCTTTTAAACGATGTGCTGTGTAATTCTGCTGATTCATCCCATGGATAAATATAATTTTCATTGTATACAAGGAATTGTTTTTTAATATAAATTTAAATCTACAACGGTAGATTATATAAAGCCAGTCTCTAAGCAAAAAAAAGTGTAGCTTTTTGCTACACTTTTTAAATTACAAACACTTAAGCTTTATTTCGATAGAAAATAAAGTAGCTGAGATAGCACAAGGCAGTAAAAATTAAGCAACCTATAAAGCCAGCACGCATTTCAGGATCTGCTGCCATACTTAAACATGTAATAAAGCAGAAAAGAAAACCTAAAATTGGAACGATAGGAAATAACGGTGCTGCATATTTTAAATCGCTAACTGTATGTCCAGAACGGTACCATTGTCGACGGAAATTGAACTGGCTTAAACAAATGCTCATCCAGACAATAACCATGGTAAAAGCTGCAACACCTAGCAAGTTTTTAAAGATGGTTTCAGGAGCAAATTGTTCTGATAATAAGCC
>NZ_JAYWYV010000643.1:0-1010 GCF_048147885.1 Acinetobacter sp. 228 | reverse complement strand
TAATGATGAAGCCTTCAAGGCTCTTTGGTTAAAACATAAGGATGAAATTGAACAAGCTTTACCGAAGCAAAGAAACCCAATCACAATTGATGTGGCTTTAGATGACAAAGGCCGTGCAGTCAATATGGATTACGATGTTGATTATACGCCAGCTGAGTTTAAGCACCGCTTCAATATTAAAGCAGATATGCAAATTCTGAATTATGGGAAAGCGACTTCAATTGATCAGCAGCAGCTTAAACAAGCTAAATCTGTGGCTGAAGCAAGTAAAGGTTCTATGCTGGAAAACTTTATTAAAGGTTTTAGTGAAAAGCTTGGGCAAAGTGATGTTTCAGAGCACCCTGTGGGCACACAAAACCTATGATGCAACGCATGCTTATGACAAAACTTATAAAGCAGTATTTATTGCCAAATTGACTGCCGAAAAACCGTCATATATTAAGTATTACTCAGTTCAACAACTCCAAGAAATTGCTGAGGTTTATGCTTACTGGTTCTCTGATGAAGATACATATAATCCTCAAGGAAAATCCTTAGAGCGTATTACCGCTTTACAGAAAAAACATCATCTTGAACAAGATGATCAGTTTGACCACGAGTTAGGACGTGCTGTAGATCATATTGTATTAACGACTATACAAGGTAAAACAGGGCGTGAAGCTTGGCAAAAGCTACAGAAGCAATATAAACAGCCAGCCCAACTTTTCTCAAAACAGTATCAGTTAGAGTTTGAAAAACAAAATGGTGTTTCTGCTGAAGAAAAGCATCTGTTATCAGAAACGGCTGATATTTTAGGGAATGTTTATGTAGCTGCTCGTAAAAAACAGCTTTCGGAAAAAACAATTCAGAACTTAAAACCTGAACATAATGAATTTATCGATTATGAAATTTTCCGTGAGGTTTATAAGCAAATGGTTGCCGCTAGAAAATAATAAGTAAGATAAAAAAGAACCTACATATGTAGGTTCTTTTTTTGGTTTATAGAAAATCTTTTAATTGTGGTCGTACAT
>NZ_JAYWYV010000642.1:0-1011 GCF_048147885.1 Acinetobacter sp. 228 | reverse complement strand
CCATCATCCTTTAGCCTTTAAACAGTTTGAGTCAAATTTATTTAATGCACTGATTTATGGTCAGCCCAATAATGCATTACATAAAATTGATCAATATAAAGAAAAAACGGTATCTCCTTATTTCGTGAAGCGCACAGAAGCATATATTAAAGAACACTTGCATGAGCCGCTTAATGTCGAGATTTTAGCTGAACATGCAGGCGTGAGCGTAAGAACCCTATTTATTGGTTTTAAAAATTATTTGGGAACCACCCCAATGTCTTATCTTAAAGAATTACGCTTTGAACAAGCCCATTTAGAACTTATGCATAATGAACATCTATCGGTCACTGACGTTGCATTTAAATGGGGATTTACTCACTTAGGCCGTTTTTCTCAAGAGTACAAACGCCGTTATGGTGAATTACCTTCTTCTACTCGCCGTTCTGGTCAAAGTGAAGGCTCAGGCTTAATTACTTCTATTTTTTCTTAAACTAAAAAATAGATAAAGCCTTTTATATCAATAAATATAAAAGGCTTTTTTTTATGACTTAGAAATGATGAACATAACGAACTTGTAATCGTGTTCCTTCTGGTCGGTTTTCAGCGTCTTGCTCAAAATAAGCATTTGCAACCAAGTGATCATTTTTAGAAAAACTATACATCGCCCCCGGACCAATTGCCCAGACTTGCTCACGTCTACCTTTAACTTTTTCACCATCCACTTCAGTGTCAGTGATTTGTTTTAGCCAATAGCCATTTAGTCCCAAGCGGAACTGTTCAGTAATGGCATAGTCTGTTGCGAAGTTTGCATGAATTGCTTGCCCAGCTTGCATATCATTTGCACCTGCAAACGCATAGCTTGGGTCATCATTTTTAAAGTTATAGAGATAATGGATACGTGTTGACGCAGTCCATTTGGGATTAAACCAATATGTGGCAGCCCAATACGGGTCAAATGAAACAGCGTTATTACTTGGGTTAATATCTTTTTGCTGGTCGTATTCGCCAGTAGGTAAATTCACCTGAAAC
>NZ_JAYWYV010000641.1:0-1011 GCF_048147885.1 Acinetobacter sp. 228 | reverse complement strand
ACGCCAGATATTGGTGAGAGATTGTTTTTTGCTAGCCTGTAACTTTTTAACTAACTGTGTAAGCTCTACATCAGGCAATAAATCTAAAAATAGATTTAAGCTTTTTCCTTGTTTTTGTTGTTCTCTTAAGTCACGTCCGAGTTTATAAATGACCCCACTTTCTAAACCGTAGTGAGTAATCACAATATCACCATGAGTAACTTGGCTAGGTTCAACCCACGCATTTATACGCTTTAAAGGTTCACCAAAACAGCTTTCCATAAAAGCTGACCAAGTGTGCAATACCCCTGCATTACTTGCTTGAAAAGGTTCAATACTAGATTGATCCATCCATTGTTGCCAAGTACCATCACTCCCCAATTGGGACCACGACACCGCACCACAAGCCAACACGACTGCATCGTATTGTTGGGTAAAAGTCTCGCTGCTTTGATTATTTTGGTTTTCTAAAGTCAGCGTTGTACCTTGCAAATTAATACAACGATGACGATAAAAGAATTTAACCTGCTGCTCTGCTAAACGTTTTAACCAAGCACGCAGTAAAGGAGCAGCTTTCATTTCAACAGGAAAAATACGACCGGAACTACCCACATACGAGTCTATTCCCAATCCTTTCATCCAGTTCTGGATCCAGACTGCATCCCATTTTTCAACCCACGGTTTGAGCCATTCTGCATGGTCATAACGTTCAATGAACTGGGCTAATGGTTCGGCATGCGAGATATTTAAACCCGTTTTACCAGCCATCAAAAACTTACGCGCAGCCGAAGGTTTTTGCTCAAACACATCAATTTCATAATCATACTGGCTCAGTACCTCAGCTGCCATTAACCCAGCCGGACCCGCACCAATAATGGCAATCCGCTTATTCGCCATACACTTGCCCTTGGAGTGGCACAAAATCATCAAAACGAGTTTTATAACCTTCAGGCTTGGTCATAATGAGCTGCTGACAAAGCTCGCCACGCTCTAAATATTTAATTTCAAAATGAGTACGTGCAGAAGTTTGCG
>NZ_JAYWYV010000640.1:0-1011 GCF_048147885.1 Acinetobacter sp. 228 | reverse complement strand
CAGCACCCATTGGTTCGTAAAATTTCTTTTACAGGTGGAACAACCACGGGTCGTCATTTGGCACATATTGCTGCAGATAAACTCATTACCACTTCGCTTGAGTTAGGTGGTAAGTCACCAACCATCGTTTTACCGGATGCAGATGTCGAACTGGCTGCTAAAGGTGTGGCTTACGGTATTTTTAGCTCGGCAGGCCAAGCGTGTATTGCAGGTTCTCGCTTGTTTATTCATAGCAGTCTTTACGATCAGTTTTTAACGCGTTTGGTTGAAATTACTAAAGGCTTACGTGTGGGCCATCCAGAACAAGCTGGTGTGCATTTAGGGCCACTGGTCAATGACAAGCATTTGCAGTCAGTTGATCGCTATGTGCAACTTGCCAAAAGCGAAGGTGGTCAAGTTCTGATTGGTGGTGAGGCACTTACGACTGGTGACTATGCCAAAGGAAGCTATTACTTACCGACCATTATTACGGGCTTAAATAATAGTGCTCAAACCTGTCAGGAAGAAATTTTTGGCCCTGTTTTAGTCGTTATGAAATATGATAACGAGCAAGATTTAATTGCTCAAGCCAATGACAGTTGTTTTGGTCTTGCCGCAGGTATCTGGACTGAAAGCTATCGCAAAGCTTGGCGTATTGCACGTGCATTAGAAGTGGGAACGGTATGGATTAATACCTACAAAAAATTCTCGATTAGTGCGCCGTTTGGCGGCTTTAAAGACAGTGGAATCGGGCGCGAAAAAGGCCGTTTGGGCATTTTATCGTACATGCAACAAAAGAGTATTTATATGGGGCTGAATGAACAGCCTAACCCTTGGTGCGATTAATAAATTCAAGGACTGAAAACAAATTTTGAGGAACAGACATGACTGAACGTGTAAATGTAGGCGAAGCAATCGCAAGAGTTTTAGAAGCGCACCAAGTTGATAGTATTTATGGTGTTATTTCCATCCACAATTTACCTATTGCCGATGCGGTAGGGCGCCGTGAAAAAATGCGCTTTGTTGCAGCCC
>NZ_JAYWYV010000639.1:0-1011 GCF_048147885.1 Acinetobacter sp. 228 | reverse complement strand
CAGAGAGATGTAAATCGGACGCGCCATTTTTCACAGAGAAGGCGAGTAGCTCTGTAATATCCATAATTTCCCCAAGTAAATCAAAATATGTCATTATTTTGTAGAATAATATACGGCTTTCACCGAGGCTTACCAACACCTCGCTTTAGGTGAAAAGCAAAAAAGTTTTTTGAAAATGAGAACCTTGTCAATGAATTACCTGCAAGATGCGCGACAGCACGTATTACAGCAAATCAGAACAGCTTGTGAACTTGCTCAGCGTGCGCCTGAAACTGTGCAACTTTTAGCCGTATCGAAAACTCATCCGAGTGAAAGATTGCGTGAAATGTATGCAGCAGGACAAAGAGCATTCGGCGAAAATTATTTGCAAGAAGCTTTAGATAAAATTGATGCTTTACAGGATTTGGATATTGAATGGCATTTCATTGGTCATGTTCAGCGGAATAAAACTAAGCATTTGGCCGAGCAGTTTGATTGGGTTCATGGGGTAGATCGTTTAATTATTGCAGAACGCCTGTCTAACCAACGTGGTGATGACCAAGCTGCGCTTAATATTTGTTTGCAAGTGAATATTGATGGGCAAGACAGTAAGGATGGTTGTGCACCGGAAGACGTTGCCGAGCTGGTTGCTCAAATGAGTCAACTACCGAAAATCAGGTTACGTGGTTTAATGGTGATTCCGGCACCTGACAATACAGCTGCTTTTGTAGATGCCAAAAAATTATTTGATGCGGTAAAAGACCAACATGCTCACCTAGAAGACTGGGATACATTGAGTATGGGAATGTCGAGTGATTTAGAAGCCGCAATTGCCGCTGGTTCAACCATGGTACGTGTAGGCACAGCTTTATTTGGGGCTAGAGACTATTCACAAAAAGGCTGATGTAAGCGATTTCTTACAGAAATTGCGGCCTTTTGCGGCTATGGCAGACCATGCTTTTTTTGTACTATGAACTCATCAGGAAACAGGATGTTTCTAAGAATAACAATAAAAAGTCATGAATGGATGCA
>NZ_JAYWYV010000638.1:0-1012 GCF_048147885.1 Acinetobacter sp. 228 | reverse complement strand
GATAAAGGACGTGGCGGTGTCGTTGTTTTGCCAATTTTACCAAATGGACATTTGGGTGAAATGGTACAAAATATTGTTTTTGCGGAGGGTTCTGGTCATGTTAAAGGGCGTCAGGATAGTGGCCCTGCCCATTCGACAACGTTTAGCCCAGATGGGAAGTATTTATATGCAAGTGATCTTGGAAATGACAAAGTCTATGCTTTTCGTTACAACCCAAGTAAGCCTCAACCACTTGAAGCGGACAAGAGCCGAGATGTGAGTTTTAAGCATGGTTCTGGTCCACGTCATATGGTCTTTTCACCAAATGGTAAACAGGCATACATTACCGCGGAAATGCGAAGTGAAATTGTGACGTTTAACGTACAAGATGGCCATTTGAAAAAAGTCGCTGAGCTAAAACTGGTTCACGAAGACAAAACACCTGAATTCAAGAGTGCAAGTGGAATTATTCTTAGTCCAAATGGTAAGTATGTGATCGCTGCAAATCGTGGTGCGGACAACAAACTTTTGGTATTTAAAATCCAACAGAATGGGCTGTTAGGTCAACCGCAAGTTTATAAGGCCAATGGTATTGAACCACGTGCTTTTGCATTTGATGAGTCAGGTAAATATCTTTATGTGACTAATGTTTATATTAATAACATTAGATTTTTCCGTTTTGATACCAAAATTGGCTCATTAAAACCTTTAGGCGATGCAGCTAAAATATCGACTCCAACTGATATCAAATTCTTTTAATAATTTTTTCTCACACTGATCCTGCAATATTTATAAGCTATTACATTTTTCAGTGTTCATTGCTACAGATACTCAATCTTGAAAGACAATCAAGATTGAGTTGAGGATTGAGTACATAGAAAATTCCTTTAAAATCTCTCATTTTACTTTTCAAGCCGTGTGAGTTTTGAGAAAATGAGAGCTTGTCACAATGGTCAATTCAAACCTGATAATAATGAATAATTTTGTCGGGTTTTTGCAGATTTTTGCGTGTAAAATACTTATTTATTTTTTA
>NZ_JAYWYV010000637.1:0-1012 GCF_048147885.1 Acinetobacter sp. 228 | reverse complement strand
GTTCATTTAAATTTATACATGATGTTTGGTTATTAACATTATATTAAATTTGTATGCATCAATTCTTTTTAACTTATATCTTTATCTGGATTTTATAAAAAGTTAACTCCATTAAGCGGATTGAGCGAGCAGTTATTTACACGTTCTACTCATAACTCAACCTATCCTATTTTGTGCGGTGGGCCATGTGGGTTAAAACGAAGATACTCTTGAAAGGCGAGCTAAGATCACCTGTTTCATTTAAGCATGACGAAGTATCTTTATTTATAATATTTGAAAATGGACTTAAAGAATTAAACAGTGGTGCTGGTATGAGTCAACACATAATAAACCCAAAAGAAATACCTTTAGCATTTCAAACCGCTTGGAATAAGCATGATATGCAGGCCTTTGCTGCTCTTTTTGATAAAGATGCGACTTTCGTTAACCGTTTCGGTCACTACGTTAAAGGAGTTGATGAAATTATTGCAATGCATCAACCTATTCATGAAACCATTTATCGTGATTCAACACTAGAGAATGAGCTGATAGACCTCATACCTATGAGTGAGGATATATGTATTTCACATTTTTGGAGCCGCCTCACTGCAGGCGTAGCTCATCCTCAAGGGCCTCATCAGATTGATACTCTCATTCTTACTGTGCTCACCCAGAAGAATCATTCTTGGTACATTCAGGCGCTGGAAAATGTCACTTTAACGAACCCTCGAACGGGAGAGACTATACTTCGAAATATGTAGAAGGGAACACGATCATTTTTTTTGTAATTTATATACATAAAAAAAAGCCCTTGTCATTAACAAGGGCTTTTTAAGAATTTTGGCGGAAGCGGTGAGATTCGAACTCTGCAAATAACTTTTTAATAGATTCTATCTAGGTTTAATTCATTATTTATCAAATAATTAAGATCTAATAGAATCTTCTAGATTTTATAATTTGTGCCAAATTTTGTGACAGAATTTTCCATGACATTACGAACTTGCCCCTTTAACTTAAAGGTAATAAGACCTTC
>NZ_JAYWYV010000636.1:0-1012 GCF_048147885.1 Acinetobacter sp. 228 | reverse complement strand
AAAGAAAATAAAAATCCAACACGTAATTTTTACAGATATTGGCCAACTACCGTAGTTGTTCATATCCAGCGTATTAAATTGCTGAAGGAATTTATCGAGATTAAATTTCTTTTTCTTTGCAGATAATTGTTCTAATGACAATTCTTGAAGTTCGTCTTGACTCATTTAGCGGCCCCCACACTTTCACCTGTAGATGGCTTAGCAGAATCATCCGTTGTGGTCACGCCCATTTCCCCCAAATCGACAGTCACAACAAAACTACCATAGTGGTCTTCCACCCTAGGAAGAAGAGAACTTGCAGCCTTATCTTTTTTCTCTTCATTAGCCAAGAAAGAGTTCATAAAAGCATTACGATACCAAGGAGATGCTTCAAGATTACGGAGTAGTTCGGCTACTGTATTTGGACTCTCAGCTTTACCTTCAATCGTAAACTTATCTCCGGTTCGGCTAAATTTCGTTAAATACATAGCTGATGGTGTGACTCGAACTAACTCATCAACAAGTCTTACCACTACTGGACGTTGACTCTGCAAACCTTGAATCAACTTCATGCGTTCAATAATGGCATCACGCTGTTCCTGTAAGCCGTTTAATGTTTTTAATTGCTGATCAAGGTTCTGATTTGTGCTCATAATGAGCTGATTCGCTTGCTCTTGATCATCTAATTTATGGTCAAAATAAAACCATCCCCCAAATACGGTTGTAATCCCCAAAACAACCACCCCAAAACATAACGTTATAAATTGTTTTTTTCGTTGCTCCCTCAGCTCTTCGCGCCAAGGCAGTAAATTAATTGTTGCCATTAATCAAAACTCCTTAAAGCCAAGCCACATGCCACCATTAAAGATGAAGCATCATTTTCAATTTTTTGAACGTCGACTTGAGGAGAAAAGCCCATTTGTAAAAACGGGTTGGCAATCGTGACACGGTAACCTAATTTTTGCTGCAAAAGCTTGGCAAGGCCTGGAATATTCGCATTTCCACCAGCGAGCAAAATATGGTCTATTTCGTT
>NZ_JAYWYV010000635.1:0-1012 GCF_048147885.1 Acinetobacter sp. 228 | reverse complement strand
ATAAAATGGGCAGGGATATCATGCCCCATTCCATCAATTAATTCAAACTTAGCACCGGAAATTGCTTTTGCTACGGCCTTACCGTGACTCGGTGGAAGTAAGCGGTCACGAGAGCCATGCAAGACTAAAGTGGGTTGCTTAATTTCACGGTCCAGTTGCAGTAAGGAACCTGTACATAATATTGCTAAAAACTGTTGAAGTACACCAGCAGGATAGTAGCTACGTTGATAAAGTTTTCTTGCAGTTTGAACGGCTTCAATATGGTTAATATAACCAGGAGAACCAATCAATTGGAATAATTTTAAACTGTGATTCACAATTCCTTCTTCATCACGTGATTCTGGCTTGCCAATCAAGCTTAAAAGTTGCTTAGGGAATGGTGGTGGTAGAAACGGTTGATTATTACTGGTAAACATCAAACCTAATTTTTCTACTTTTTCCGGATATTTTGCAGCGAGAATCTGGGCAATCATGCCACCCATTGAGGCACCAATCACATGTGCTTTGCTTACTCCTAAACGGTCGAGAAGCATAGAAACGTCATCTGCCATATCATAGAGCGTATAAGGTGCACCCTGATTTCTTAGCCCTAAAGCAAAACGTCCCATCAATTTCATGGTATTTAAACGTTTACCTTGATGGCGGACTTTTGAAGAAAGGCCAATATCACGGTTATCAAAACGAATAACATGAAAACCTTGATCAATGAGTGATTTGCAGAAAAAGTCCGGCCAAAATAGCATTTGGGCACCTAAACCCATAATCAGCAAAATAGTCGGATGTTCTGGTTTTCCACCTACTTCTACATGTAGCTCGATACCATTGCCTAAATTGACTTTGGTTTCCTGCATAAATGGAGTGTACGGTGAAATACTAAATTGTAAGGCGCTATTCATGTTATTCATTCCTTGAAGGAATACTCAAGATCATGAGCATTCCCAATTTAAACCTTATGCTTGGGCAGGAATAAGATCTGGAACAAGCTTAGTTAAAGTTAAACGTTGCTTGCCTG
>NZ_JAYWYV010000634.1:0-1012 GCF_048147885.1 Acinetobacter sp. 228 | reverse complement strand
ACCTTCGGTGAAACGGATAACCCAGATATTGGTGGTTTTTGGCGCGAATCAGGTGTCAGTAGTTATCGTGGCCAGAGCACCCCCCCTCAAAAATTACCCTCAGTTGTTAAAGCTAAAATCTTGTTAAACAACTGTGATTGCACTCTCGATGAAGCATTTGAAATCTGCAAGCTATTAACTGATGTGCCTTTCAAGCTAAAGGACAACAGAGACATGACCGTTACTTTTGAATTTCTTGCAGAGTTTCAACCTATAGATAAAGAACTAGTCCGCTTGTTATTTCCTTTACCAAGTGGAGTTGAGCTAATTTTTTCGGATGAAGTAGATGGATAAGTTAGAAGAATTTAGCCTGAACGGGCCAAAAAATACCGATGGACTAACTTTATTAAGTGGCTTTCCATCAAATCAGAAACCCGCTCGTCAATGGTTTAACTGGTTATTTAATTCAATAACCAAAAAGATTAATGAAATCATTGATGGCAAGCTGGATGCAGGTGCTAATGCTGTTTCTGCAGCAAAGTTAGAAAAGGGACGAAAGATAAATTTCACTGGTGTAATCCAGGGTAGTGGCACATTTGATGGCTCTAAAGATATTACTATCGATACGGTCGACGGTGGAACCATAGGTGAAAAAGCTATCGCTATTATTCGCCTCAACGGCTCAACGTTCGATTTAGTCAAAAGCCGTGGCTTTGCTTCAGTTGAAAATAAAGGTGGCGGCCAAATCGAATTTACTTTGAGTGAGGATGCACCTGATACAGATTATGGCATCGTATGTACTGGAACAAGCAATCGAGCTGATGCAGTTAGCTTGCAAGAGCGTGAAGACTTTGCCCGGACAAACACCAAATTCCGTCTGATGGGAGCATTTGGTGGTGATAATACACAAGGTGCTTATACCCCTCAAATATGCACTGTAGTCGTCTATTACTAAACTGATTTTTTAAATTTTATGACCGCCTTCTGGCGGTTTTTTGTTGCATGGAGATCCAAAAAGATGGCAACAAACTGG
>NZ_JAYWYV010000633.1:0-1013 GCF_048147885.1 Acinetobacter sp. 228 | reverse complement strand
TTTAAAAACACAGAAAGAAATTGAACTTATTCCACCGCCTTTATATGTGAAAGTAGATGCAGAGCGTCGTTACCTTCACCGTGTCGTGCAAAATCTGGTAGGTAATGCAGTTCGTTATTGTGATAACAAAGTTCGGATTACGGGCGGTATTCATAATGATGGCATGGCTTTTGTCTGTGTCGAAGACGACGGACCGGGTATTCCTGAGCAAGACCGCAAACGTGTATTTGAAGCCTTTGCACGTTTAGATGATAGCCGTACACGTGCATCTGGTGGTTATGGTTTAGGACTTTCGATTGTAAGTCGTATTGCTTACTGGTTTGGTGGTGAAATTAAAGTAGATGAAAGCCCAAGCTTGGGAGGCGCACGCTTTATTATGACTTGGCCAGCACATCGCTTTAAACAACCGCCATTAAAGACCAATAAAAAAGCACCTGCATAAGGTGCTTTTTTTATTGGTTCATTTATAACTGAGTTGCATCAGGTTCCAAAATAGGTTTGCCGCTTCTCAGGCTATTGAGTGCATCTGTATTAAAGTCAATCAAGAGCGAATTATTTTTAGCATCAATTTGATATTTTTGAATAAGAGGCTGATCCCCATTCAAAGTCTCAACTCTATATGAGTCTGCAATATGTAAAATGCCTTCTAGATTTGTTGTGGTTGATGCGAAATCTTGCCTAAAAATTTCATAGACATCTCGCAAGTCAAAAATGGCATTATCTGCATCTGGGTGTTTATGAATATAGCTTTCTATATGTCGCACCAGTAATTGTGCAAACAAGTAATAGTCTGGTTTATGCGTATATTCTAGATTCATGCATTTTTCTCCTTATTATCTGTTATTAGCATACATGGCAAAACAGAAGATATTGTATAAAATTCATTACACTAGATGATGACTTGGAAATATTACAAAGAAATAAAAATACGCTTCATTCCAAAATAGCAGTACACGTCAGTTGAAACACTGATTCACATTTTCGCTGTTTGTGGACGGTATTTATAACCAGAT
>NZ_JAYWYV010000632.1:0-1013 GCF_048147885.1 Acinetobacter sp. 228 | reverse complement strand
CCAAGTGTAGAGCTTGTGTACTGACGAACTTTGTCGAGTAACACAGGGTCTTTGCTTAAGTCTTGTTTATAAGAAACCACAATTTCATGAAGCTTCTGGTTCCACTTACCTTCAGTTTGCTGAGGGAAAGCTTTTTCAAGCAAGTTAAGCATGATGTATGGAGAAGTCGAAGCACCCGGAGACGCACCTAACAATGCAGTTACAGCACCGTCTTTAGACGCAAAGATTTCTGTACCGAATTGAAGCGTTGCAGGTTTACCCGGTTCTTTTTTGATGATCTGAACACGTTGACCACCTTGGCTTAAACGCCAGTCTTCAGCTTTCGCATCTGGGTAGTATTTACGAAGTTCATTGAGACGGTCTTCATCTGACATCATCACTTGGCTCACCAAGTATTTAACAAGATCAAGGTTTTCCAAGCCAACAGTGGTCATTGGTAAAACATTGCTTTTGTTGGTAGATGCAAGCAAGTCAAGCTGAGAACCATTTTTCAGGAACTTGTTTGAATACGTTGCAAATGGTCCAAACAATACATATTTTTTACCGTCGATATAACGTGTATCAATATGTGGTACAGACATTGGGTTGTCAGTAATTAAGAACTCACCACCTACAGGGAAGCCAGCATATTGTTTCGCTTCTGGTAAACCAGTAAGTTGCAATAATTTAACCGCGGCACCACCTGCACCGATAAATACAAAGCGCGTTTTAACGTGGTCTGTTTTACCAGTTTTCAAATTTTTGAAAGACACCGTCCAAGTTTTGTCATCATTTTGGCTGATGCCAGTCACTTCAGTTGAAGTCTGTAATTTGAAGTTAGGGTTTTGGTTTAAGTGATTCACTAATTGTTTAGTGATTGAACCATAGTTCACGTCAGAACCAACTTCCATACGAGTCGCTGCAACTTTTTGAGTTGGATCACGTTCGGTCATGACTAAAGGCGCCCATTGTTTAATCACAGCTGGGTCTTCAGTAAATTTCATGGGTTTGAATAGAGGGCTTTGTATCATGGC
>NZ_JAYWYV010000631.1:0-1015 GCF_048147885.1 Acinetobacter sp. 228 | reverse complement strand
AATTAAAGTGGGCTTATTTGATTTGTTTGAAGTAGATGAATGGATTAAGGGAACAAATGCAGGCCGTACATTTGTTGGAATGCACGCTAAGGCTTATTTACAACAAAAAGAACAAGAGAATAATTAAACGTGACTACGCAAAATTTAATGTGTCCTGTGTGTCGTCAACGACTTGAGCTGGTAAGCAAAACATGGCGGTGTGAACAGGGCCATAGCTATGACATTGCAAAGCAAGGTTATGTGAACTTACATGTTGTACAGCACAAACATAGTAAAAATCCGGGAGATACTCCTGAGTCTGTAGATGCGCGCCGTGCTTTTTTACAAGGTGGCTATTATCAACCTTTACAGCAAGCAGTAGTTCATTTGCTGAAAGATCTTAAAGCTAAAATGGTACTTGATATTGGCTGTGGCGAGGGCTATTACACCAGCGCAATGCAACAGGTCGTTGAACAGTGTATAGGTGTAGATATTGCAAAAAATGCAGTACAACGCGCAGCAAAGTTAAATGACAAAGTGACATGGGTGGTTGGTACAGGAGCAACTTTACCGGTCATCGATCAAAGCATGGATGTGTGTACGAGTCTTTTTAGCCCGATTCCCCAAACGGAAATTCTGCGTGTTTTAAAAGATGATGGTTATTTAATTGTTGTGACTCCAGCAACCGATCATTTGTATGCGATGCGTGAGGCATTGTTTGAACAGGTTAATCCTCACACACCACAGAAATTTGTTGAACAACTACAAGATTTATTTGAGTTGAAAGAACAGCAAGTTATTGATGCTCCTTTAGTACTTGACCAGCAAGCTTTAAAAAATCTTATTGCTATGACTCCCTATGCTTATAAGGCATCTCCAGAACGTCGTATGCAATTAGAACAGAAAGCACACTTACAAGTGACCGCATCTTTTCAAATTTATCTTTTTCAAAAGCGTAATAAAAAAGCCATCTAACGATGGCTTTTTTATTTTTATTCAATTTGATTAATCAAGTTTTCTAATTCATCTTTTTCAC
>NZ_JAYWYV010000630.1:0-1015 GCF_048147885.1 Acinetobacter sp. 228 | reverse complement strand
GCATTAGCTTTTGAACGTGCGATTAATGATGCATTTACACCATATACCCCATCATCATAGCCTGCTGTGAATGTTATAGTCTGGTGAGGACGGTAAGCAACATCATAACTTTGGCTTGTTAAACTATCTGTAGCACGGCTTTTAATATATGACTATTCAATATTTGAAAAATATTCATTCAGCTTCCATTTGAGTCCTGTTTCGCCACCTGTTATACGAGCTTTACCTAAATTTATATAAGTACTCTTATTATCTATCTTGCCAGAGCTAATAAGATTTTTGATATCTGTATAATATGCAGATATATAAACAGAGAGTCCGTAAGCTAATTGTTGGTCAATACCAACTTCATATGCCTTACTTTCTTCAGGTTTTAAATTAGGATTTCCTTGAAAATTGAATTGACTATAAGAACCATACAATTGTTCAAGGGTTGGGGCTTTAAATGCTGTTCCCATATTTGCATAAATACTTGTAAGAGGAGCAATTTGGTAACGTGCTGCAACTTGGCCAACAGTATGAGTGCCGAACCAATCGTTATCTTCTACTCGAACCCCAGCTTGAGTATGAATACCATCATTATTGTATTGATGTTGGATGTAATATCCTGTTGTATTTATTTTTTGTTTATTACCAATTAATGAAGCTGCACTATATTCACTGCGATTACTATCTATTCCAGCAAGTAAATTTTGAGTATTAGTAAACTTCCATTTAGCATTGATATCACCTTCATTTGCCTTAGCATTATAATGGGAATCAGGATTTCCTAAATAAGTCTGGTTGTTTTTAGTGTTTGAATATCGGGCATTTAAAGCAACATTTTGGTTGATATTGTAACTTGCTAACCAGTTAATGAGCTGATTTTCAAATTGTTTTTGTGAATTGTTGTGGTAGGAATCAGTAGTATAGTTATTTATTCCTTTATTTTGGCTGATGGCTAAACTTGTTTTGAAAGCCTCATTGTCATATCCAATTTTTGTACTATATCCTTTTTGATCATAAGGTGCTTTTT
>NZ_JAYWYV010000629.1:0-1015 GCF_048147885.1 Acinetobacter sp. 228 | reverse complement strand
GTCACCGACTTTCAAGCCTTTGTTAGCGATATAGAACTGCTCATATTGCTGTCCAATTTCGATAGGACGAATTTCCGCTGTACCTTGGGCGTTGATGACATATACCTGAGGCTCGCCACTGATATTACGTTGGATCGCTTGCGCCGGAACCAATAGCGCTTGAGGAATAGAAGCACGATCAATATTGACACGCACATACATGCCCGGAAGTAATTTTCGTTCAGTGTTATTAACTTCAATACGGAATGTGACATCGCCCGTTTCCGGGTCAACATTAATATCTTCAAACAACATTTTTGCTGTGACGTTATAAGGTTGCCCGTGGCTATTGGTAATACGAACGGTTTTGTCACTATTTGCTGATAATTCACCGCTTTGTAGCGCAGCTTGTAAGCGCTCATACTCACTAACTGATTGCTTTACATCAACATAGACTTTATCAATCTGTTGAATGGTTGCCATCGTATTGGTATCGCCCTGACCGACCAATGCACCTTCAGTGACAAAAGATTGCCCAATACGCCCAGAAATAGGCGCTCGAACTGTTGCATATTGCAGATTCAAGTTTTGTCTGGCCAGCAATGCTTTCATTTGAGCGACATCGGCTAGAGCCTGACGATACTGAGCTTGAGCATTACTTACTTCTTGCTTACTAATTGCATTACTTGGTAACAGCTGCTCATAACGTTCTAGCTGAACTTTGAGTCTTGCTACCTCAGCTTCAGCTTTATTGAGAGAAGCTCTATTGCTATTTACATCGGCCTCAAATGTCTCGGAATTAATTTTATATAAGGCTTGCCCTGCTCTAACTTCACTACCTTGTTTAAATAGAACCTTTTCAATGATACCTCCGACTTGCGGACGGATTTCCGCCGTACGGAATGCATGTACACGTGCAGGAAGATTTTCACTAAAATTTACCGATTGCGGTTGAATGCTTAATACACTGACTTTAGCCGGTGGTGGCTCAGCTTGAGCGACTTCTTTTGAATCACACCCCTGTAATATCAGCCCA
>NZ_JAYWYV010000628.1:0-1016 GCF_048147885.1 Acinetobacter sp. 228 | reverse complement strand
AAACGACTTTCAAAAATCGGCATATTGGTTGAATAAAACACCTGCCAAACTTGGTAGTTTTGTCTTAATTCGGCATCGCCCATAATGTCATTGGTTAGGCTCACCCATGCCTCTGGGCTGCTTGCCAAGCCATGAATAAACACAATAATTTTCTTATTGGGGTTAAAGGGTTCCAGCATATATAAATGCGGCATAATCAAATTGGCTTCTTTATTAATTAAAGACCAATAGCCTGCTGCACCTAAATTATATTTCGATAACCATAGCCCATAAGGTGCCGAATAGTTTGCAGTAAGTGGATAATCCACACCTTCAACTTTTACACGGTCCTGCCGATAGGGGTCGAACATGGAAATTTCCAAATCTGCCCCATCAATGACCTGATCGGCTGTGGCCTTTTGTTTTGGGTAAGCAATAGCCGTGACTGGAAAGAAGCGTGGTAAATGAATATTGGGATTACTCTGGTGAGCATAAAAATTATCGGGGTCTAAGATGAAGCCATGATTTACATCATGCTCCTTACGTCCCACAATAAATTCCGCACCTAAACCATCCTTACGGTTGACGGTATTAAACCCTGAAAAGTTCATGTTATAGCTAGAGCGAAAGGTATCGACTTCAATATGCTGTACATCTACAGCATGATCAAAGTTAACGTGGTACTCATGCCCATCTGCTTTTAGTAAAGGTGGGAAATGAAGCGTATTTAAATAATTAAAATACGTGGTCATGAGCTTCGACAAAGCGACGTTATAAAAGATACGTACCTGATTTTGGCGATGGTCAAATACCCGATCAAAAGGTGACTCTTCAGAATCAAACAAATAGACATAGCTATAGCGCAAGCTTTTATCAAACAACGCCAGCTCTTGCTCAACACAACTGTTACTTTTAAGAGCGACATTACACTGGCTACTACGCCCAACATCTAAAGCTTTTGCCAAATAAATTTCACTCAGCGCAGCATAGCGTTCTTCTCGGCTGCTATTTTCAGACAATCCCTGAATTTTATTTAA
>NZ_JAYWYV010000627.1:0-1016 GCF_048147885.1 Acinetobacter sp. 228 | reverse complement strand
GGTGGATATATTGGTTTTATTAGTTATGACTTTTCTGCACATCAATTTATAAATAATCAATCACATAAACAACCGTCTTTATTTATAGGTTCCTATTATTCTTTTATTAAAAAAATAAATAATGAATTGTATTTTTTTAGCGATGAAAATAATGCTTTTGAAATTTTTAACTATCTTTTAGCTCTACTCAATAAACCTTCTAGCAAACTACAAAAAAACAATTTTAAACTAGAACAAAATATTCATCCTCGCTGGTCTAAAAATACATACCTAACTGCTTTTCATAAAATACAAGGATATATTAAGGCAGGAGATTGTTATCAAATTAACCTTACTCAAGAATTCAAAGCGAATTTTACTGGTTCGTTATTAAATAAAGCAGATGAGCTATGGAATTTAACCAATGCACCATATTCTGGTTATTTAAAATTAACAGAATTTGAGTTATTAAGTTGCTCTCCTGAATTATTTATTGAATTTAATGTAGATAAGCAAATTAAAACCAGACCCATTAAAGGTACAATGCCTCGTTATGAGAATAAAGAGCAGGATTTACTTTCAAAACAAACTTTAAAAAATTCTAAAAAAGATCAAGCAGAAAATGTGATGATCGTTGATCTATTACGTAATGATTTGAGCATTTATGCCAATACAGGTTCGGTAAAAACAACAAAACTATTCGAAATTGAGAGCTTCAATCAAGTTCATCATATGGTGAGTGAGATTACGGCTACACTTAAAAATGATATTAATCCTATGCAGATGTTACTCACTGCTTTACCAGGAGGTTCAATTACAGGAGCTCCTAAAATTCGGGCAATGCAAATTATTGAAGAGCTAGAAGGCGCACCTCGGGGAGCATATTGCGGCACTTTAGGATATTTTAATTTCGATGGTACTGGACGCTGGAATATTTTAATTCGTAGTTTTCAACAATATCAAAACCAGCTCTCTATTTGGGCAGGCGGCGGTATTACTATTGCTTCAGAGGCTGAGGCTGAATATCAGGAAAGCCT
>NZ_JAYWYV010000626.1:0-1017 GCF_048147885.1 Acinetobacter sp. 228 | reverse complement strand
AGTTTTTGATAGAAAAACTTAGCTGTCGTTAATTTTGCTTTATAAAAAGCTTCCTCTTGTGTACCCGATTCTAATTTTTCATGGGCAACTTGTGCCATTCGAGCCCATAAATAAGCGAACACGACGTAACTGGAAAAATAAAGATAATCCACCGAAGCGGCCCCTATTTCTTCAGGGTTGTGTTTTGCTTTGTCGGCAATAGTTTTGGTCAGTGACAGCCATTTCTGCTTAAGCTCAGCTAATTTTTCTAAATAAGGTTTCAAGACTTCATTGGATTGCTGTTGACCAATAAACTGATCAATTAAATCAGTCATATTTTTTAGAAGTTTACCTTCTGACTTGAGAACTTTACGTGCCAGCAGATCTAGAGACTGGATTTCGGTCGTTCCTTCATACAATGTCGAGATACGTGCATCACGTACAATTTGCTCCATTCCATGCTCAACAATAAAGCCGTGGCCGCCAAATACTTGAACGCCATGCTTTGCAGACTCATTACCCGACTCTGTTAAAAAAGCTTTAGCAATTGGCGTTAAAAAAGCCAGTAATTCGTCAGAGTGTTTTTGCTGTTCCTGATCGTTTGAGCTTTCCACAATATCGACATGCTGGGCTAAAAAGTAAGCCAGTGCACGACCACCTTCAGAAAATGCTTTTTGGGTCATTAACATCGAACGTACAGCGGGATGCACAATAATTGGATCGGCATTTTTGTCAGGATATTTAGGACCGGATAACGAACGCATAGCGAGGCGCTCTTTGGCATAACTTAATGCGCCTTGAAATGAAATTTCAGAAGCAGCAAGCCCTTGTACAGCTGTTCCAATACGTGCGGTATTCATAAAGGTAAACATACAATTAAGCCCGCGATTTTCCGGACCAATCAAATAACCTTTGGCACCATCAAAATTAAGTACGCAGGTAGCATTACCATGAATCCCCATTTTATGTTCAATCGCACTACAAACGACTTTATTACGGTCTTCTAAATTACCTTCATCGTCTACATTAAATTTAGGC
>NZ_JAYWYV010000625.1:0-1017 GCF_048147885.1 Acinetobacter sp. 228 | reverse complement strand
CAACAACAGAAGTTGTACGTGGTGCGAATTTGGCAAAAGATGCGGGTATTGCACTGGATGAAATCCAAAAAGTATCGGGTGACTTGGCAAAATTGATTGCGAGCATTTCCGACGCAGCAAAACTTCAGTCAGCATCTGCGAGTCACATTGCAACCACCATGACGGTTGTACAAGAAATTACTTCGCAAACAACAACGGCAACGTTTGATACTGCTCGCTCCGTATCAGAGTTGGCGAATATGGCAGAGTCATTACGTGAGTCAGTAACGGACTTTAAATTACCAGACTAAATTGGGGGATAAGAATAGCTATTCTCATATCGCTATTCTTTTAAAAGTATGAGCAGCGCCAGACAAATATTGGGGAGATAGTTATTTTTCTGGTGTTGACTCTGTAGTTTTCCCCACTCAGGGGGTAAGCAAAAGAAGCCTTTGCTATGAAAGAAATATTAAAAACTTTAACTGAAGCAATGACGCTACCTGAAGATAGCTATTCTGAACAAGATGCTGAGTTTCTTGAGATCTTCATTGAAGAAATTGAAGAGATTTTTGTTGATTTGCAACCTTTGATAAATAAATGGATGCAGTCTGAGAATATTGCTACGCTCACTGAAATTCGTCGGCATTTCCATACCTTAAAAGGTTCCGGAAGAATGATTGGCGCTAAATCTTCAGCTGAGCTTGCGTGGACAGTTGAAGATACACTCAACCGGGTAATCAACCAAAGCTTACAATTAACGCCAACTATTCAGAGCTATGTGCAGTTAGTATTTAAGTTCTATTTCCTTAAATTAGTAGATAATTTTAAGCAAAAACGAGCACATACCTTAGATTTCAGACCTCTTATTTTATTAGGCCAACAACTACAACAACAGCAAAGTTTAGAGCCAGCTTTAGAAGAGCTTTTACAACTTTCAAATACGCTTATGGCCGAAACAGTGACTGGTCTTGAGCTAGATTATATTGAACAAGATTCGTTAGCCGAGCCAATCATTCAAGCTACACATACTGAAATTGA
>NZ_JAYWYV010000624.1:0-1018 GCF_048147885.1 Acinetobacter sp. 228 | reverse complement strand
AATGACCACACAAACCTCTGGTTGGGTCTCGGCGTTTAAAGCATTTTTAGACCGTCGTGCATTAATTATGCTATTTCTGGGTTTTTCTGCCGGAATACCTATTTTATTGATTTTCTCTAGTCTCTCTTTATGGCTAGGTGAAGCAGGGATTGATAAAAGTGCAGTCACTATTATCAGTTGGGCGGCTTTAGGATATTCCTTTAAATTTGTTTGGGCTCCTTTAATTGATGAGTTACCTGTACCAGTTTTGACTAAAGCTTTAGGCCGAAGACGTGCATGGTTGCTTATTGCGCAGTGTTTAATCGTACTTGCGATATGTACAATGGCTTTTGCCGACCCTGCTTTAGGTCATAGTTACCTTGTTCAAATGGCAGCAGGCGCAGTTTTACTTGGCTTCTCGGCTGCAACGCAAGATATTGTGATTGATGCTTATCGTATTGAGCTGGCTGAAACAGAAATGCAGACAGTGTTGGCATCAACTTATAATGCGGGTTACCGGATCGGTATGATTGTAGCTGGTGCTGGTGCATTATTCTTAGCGGCGCATTTGGGGACCGCAAAAGGAAATTATATTTACGAGGCTTGGAAGACGACCTATTTAACGATGGCAGCAGTCATGTTGGTCGGTATTATTACAACTTTACTCGTTCGTGAACCTAAAGTTGATCGTATATATAAAAACTATAAATCAAGTGATTATTACCGTCTGGTTTTAGTATTTTTTATTGCAGTTATTTCATTTGTATTAACCTATATTGACTCAGGCCAAGTTACAGAAGCAATTTCAAAAGCTGGCAATATTCAAGATAGTGCTGCTTTATTTGGTTTAGAAGCTTTAAGGTTCTTAACGGCGACAGGCGTTGCCATTCTAGCTGGTTATATATTGGTTAAAATAGGTGTGGTGAACCAGCAAATGGCTAAGGAAACTTGGATTGCCCCAATTCTGGATTTCTTTAAACGTTATGGTGTCAAACTTGCCTTAGTACTTCTATTCTTGATTGGGTTCTTCCGTATTTCA
>NZ_JAYWYV010000623.1:0-1018 GCF_048147885.1 Acinetobacter sp. 228 | reverse complement strand
TGACTCCAATATATTTAGTTGAGATTTAAAGTCTGAACTGGCGAATTTATGAGTTACAAACACAATAATCTGATGGCAATGCGTCACCGTTTTTGGGATGAGTCTTCAGATCATGTATTAAATGAAAAGCAATTTTTACAGCAGACCTTAATCGAACAAGGCATTTTTAATAATGCGACTTTTGATGATGTTAAGTACTTTTTCTATACACTGCCTAGCATCGTTATTGTAAAGGCTCATGCGCTTGGTTTTATGCATGATTCCGTCAAGCAAATGGTTATTCAACATATTCAAGCTAATCGTATGCATTTAATGCAAAAGGCTGAATTGAAAATTCAGTTTAAAATGTAATTTTACGGTTAGCATCTGATACGACGTTTTATAGTGGTTTATTTTTCTGAGTGGTGGATATTTTAATTTTCTCTCTAACGCTTAGGCTATTTTTAGAAAATTAAAATCTAAAATGAGACTTTCAACTCACCATTCAGTCTGAGGGAACTATTTTAATACGTTCAAAACATGTAATATTCGTTACAATTTTAGATCACCAGCGTTTGGCTGCATGATGCGCATAGGATTCTATTTTCATGTCAAATCAGAACGATAAGCTTAAAAACTTCTTCCATGGATCGACGCTTATCAATCGCGAAAGCTTCTTTACTGGCAGGAACACGTTGGGCTACTGCAAGTGCCTCTTCCCTCTTTTCTAGTGAAGAAGAAAAAGAGAAGAAGCGTAAAAAGGCAATGAGCGAGCAAGCTAATTATCTTGTTTCTGAAATTGGCAAACTTAAAGGTTCTATTGTCAAGATTGGCCAAATGATGGCGCTTTATGGTGAACATTTTTTACCTGAAGAAATTACTCAAGCTTTAAATACCTTAAATAACCAAACTGTTGCTTTAGACTGGCCAGCAATTAAACCTCATTTACAAGAACAACTAGGTTCTAAGTTAAATGATCTAACAATTGACCATGAGCCTATCGGTACGGCTTCTTTGGCACAAGTTCATCGCGCAACAC
>NZ_JAYWYV010000622.1:0-1018 GCF_048147885.1 Acinetobacter sp. 228 | reverse complement strand
AGTAATTCGTAATATTGAAGTAGACTTCTGGCTTCTTTCAAATATTCAGTTTCTCGAGGCAAGAACTCCAACTGAACTTTTAAACATTCAGCTAAATTACGAGCTCCGATACCAATTGGATCAAGACGTTGAATATGTTTTAAGACTACTAAAACTTCATCCTCTTCCACTTCCTCGTCTATATCCATCTCACTTAATAAATGCTGTACTGCCAAAATAATCTCTTCTAATTCAGCATCCAGAAAACCTTTATCATCTAAAGCATCAACTATGCAATAAGCAATCAACTGATCTATTTTTGAAAAATGTAGTAAGTTCACTTGCTCCAAAATATGTTCTTTAAGCGTCAAGTGAACTTGGCGATTATCTTCACGCTCTTCGAACTCAGGAGTACCCAAAGCAGTGGATTGATGTGTATAAATGTCATCCCATTCAGTATCAACAGGCAAGTCATCAGGTAAGTGATCAGCATTCAACTCTGTTGTAAGATCATCAGTTTCTTTGTGTTCTAAAGTAGATAAACTTTCTGCCAGTGATTCATCTTCTACTTTTTCAAGTAATGGATTACTATCTAATTGAATTTGGATTTCTTGCTCTAACTCTAGGCTAGAAAGTTGTAGTAAACGGATTGCCTGCTGCAATTGAGGCGTTAACGATAATGAATTCGCAACTTTCAATCCAACAGATAATTTCATATATTTCTCTTTCCAAAAAAACAAGCAAAAATCATGCCTATTAATTATTTATAGCATAGAGTAATGATTTATCCTATACATTGACTCATCAATTCATGCGAAAAATAGAAATTTATTTCTTAAAAACGATAAGATTTTTATCCTGTCTTATTCTTTTAGTATCGATGATTCTTTGCAATAATTCTTTTCTGATTGATTTCTTGCAATAAAAAAACACCCCAACCTCTTTTGAGATTGGGGTGTTTAGAATAATGAGCTGGCGATGACTTACTCTCACATGGGTAATCCCACACTACCATCAGCGCTAAGAGGTTTCACTTCTG
>NZ_JAYWYV010000621.1:0-1018 GCF_048147885.1 Acinetobacter sp. 228 | reverse complement strand
AAAAATGAAGATGAATTCATTTTGTGGCTTGCAGGCTTTATTGAGCGAATGACAATTGGAGGGAAAGAGAAGCTTCCTCCAATTTCAAACTATATTCCAAAAGGCTTTAAAATTGATCAAGCCGAAATTCCTGTGGCTGCTGAACCAAGCAAAGAAGAAAATGCTGAGATAATTATTAACTACTTTAAATCTGAAGATTTCATTAAAAATAATAAAATATCCTCTTAAATATAGAAGTATTTGTCCACCTTACTTCTATATCTGGCTGATAATATTCAGCTACCGCCTTCTGGGGCGGTTTTTTTTATTTAACCAGCTTAAATGATCAGCATATAAAACTTATCAAAAATGTCAGTAAATATGGAAATGTTTTATAAAGAATTAATAATGACATAAAAAATAATAAGTTGGAGATTATATTGTTATTTTTATTAAAATATTTTTCACATAAAAATAATCTTAAATTACGTATAGAAACATTTACTGGTACATAATTTCCAAAAAAATAGGATGATGAAGAGATGAATGAGAATGCTGAACTCATTAAATATTTAGATATTGCCGAAAATGTATACGAAAATATGTATGAAAAGTACCAGATTACGGATAACCCTGTAACCAATCTCAATAGAGTGATGGCAGAAATTAGAAAAGAAGCCGAACAAAATGATTTAAAGTTAAAATATACCAAAATTGATTTTGAAGAATGTTTAACTAAGCCTCTTTCTGAAAGAGAGATAAAAGTTGACTTAAGTCTACTTCCTCGTTTTGAGTATAGAGATGAATTTATTTTATGGCTCACTAATTTTATTAGAAATATTAGTGTGCAAAAAAAGTTCGTAAAACAAAAGTACTATTTTAATTAGCTTTATAAACTTTTTAACTACTCAAAACTATTAATAAATTTTATAGAACAGCGATATAAAAAGAAAAATAAAGTGCACCTTTGTAGAGGTAACTTACATGAAGAATATTACTGAAAAATCACTTTTTGATGTTTTTACTCAGCATCAAGCTT
>NZ_JAYWYV010000620.1:0-1019 GCF_048147885.1 Acinetobacter sp. 228 | reverse complement strand
AGGGATCTTACGAGCCACTAAAATATAGTCTTTTTTCTTTTTTGGAGATGCAAAGATCTTGCAAATATTGAATTTTAAGAAAGTAAGCCAGAATAAAAATTTTAAAATACATGGAGTTAAATCATTATATTTTTGAATTTTTGTTCTAATTTAGCTTTAAAAGCCAACATTGATTATTCGCTATATATTTAAAATGCACTGATTGACTGCGTCGAAGGCACAATAAAAAAACACCTAAACAGTGCTTTTTTAAATCTCTATTCGCTTATTACTCGACAAAATAATGTGCTGCAAAGTGGGCATCATTACCAATGATGTCATAACAATCTTCACGAATAGACATGCCTGCACATTGATGTCCAACCATCCATAAACCAAGAGTAGGTAGTTGTCCTGAAAATAATGGGGTGTCTACCCATTTCTGTACGACATAACCATATTTGTCATAGTCATCAAAATAAAAGCTACCAGAAGCCGCGCCTTGGTCATGGCCGTCTTGTAAAACCCGAATATTGGCCCCTTCCCTTGCCAAAATCGGCTTTTTCACCCATTTGCCAGACAAACTTTGTTGCGAGTCATAGGTATGGGTTTCGACCAATAATGGATGATTGGGATAACACTTCCAAAGCTCAACCAGAATCGCTTTATTTGAAAGTAGCATTTTCCAGCAAGGTTCAATCCACTGTGTTTGTGGGTGGATATATTGAGAAAATGCTTCTTCCCAGATCCATTCCCATGGATAAAGTTTAAATATGTTTTGAATGGGCTGATTATGGAGATCAACAAAATCTTGCCCGTTCCAACCTATGTTCTCCATAGAAAGCTCGGAAACTTGTAGATGAGCTTGGTAAGCGGTATCCATCAAATACTCGAGATTGCCCCAGTCGTCCCTTCCAGCTTCCTGACAGGCAGCAAAATGCACATGGCTACCACGCGGTAAAATTGTCTTCCAGTGTTTAATCAGATCTTCATGAATGCTATTGAATTGGTCTCGGTTTGCAATGCCCAAGACTTGTTCT
>NZ_JAYWYV010000619.1:0-1020 GCF_048147885.1 Acinetobacter sp. 228 | reverse complement strand
AAAGTCCAATTCCCCCAGTTGTAATCTTCCTTTCCACTCTTATTCACATTAAATGTATTGGAAAATAATGTGTTATCTTGCATTTTCTGCGTTAAGTTCAGCGTCGTTTCAGTGTAATTCCGGCTGGTCGAACCATATCGGAAAATTTGCTCAGTATCTAGACTAATGTTATGTCGTAAATTCCATTTTTTCTTGGCAAGAAATTGTACATAAACATCACTTTCCGAGTTTGAGCCTAGATCAAGATCATTTTCAAACGGCATCCAGGTTGAAATGGTATTCCAACTTGCTGTGAGCGGATTATTTTCTGAAATATGAAGAGTTGAAGCTTTCCTCTTGATCTTGCCAAAGGTTTTATAAGGATGTTTGTGTTGGGCTGCGCGACTCCACAACGTATCATTTCCAAATACAGCCATCAGGTCCTGAATAAGTGCGGTATCTGAACTATGACTTGGTTCTACTTCGCATGGTGAATGTAAAAAAGATACAGACTGACTTTTTGTTTTGAGAGTAACCACAGACGAATACAGGGTTCGCCTTGTAGAGCGTGAGTGTTTCAAAGAAGTAGGAAAAAGCTGTATATGAGGAATTAAAACCAGCATACCTAAGCTATAAATGCAAAGTAAGGCAGTAGATCTGTATTCAAATGAAAAAGAAGAGAATTGATTCATTTTTCTGAAGATCAGGAATCAAAAATTAGCTCGTTATTGTAAGAAGAAAAGCTTAAATTTTTATTTAAAAGTATTTTATTATTCATCACCTTGGATGGGGAACCCAAGGTGATCTTTAAGCTTAGAAAAGGGCTTCTAATCGTAAGAATGTGCTCACATAATGGTTGCGATCTTCACGATGGTCATTAAAGTAATTGAGGTCGCCTTGTACAAAGAACCATTCACGTAAAACAGGCTGACGCCATGATACAAATGGTCCCCAACTGTTTAAACGTAAATCGTTGTCATTGTAGTAGCCACCTGTATAAATACCATAGTTAAAACGGTTATTTGCAAAGAAGCTATGTTC
>NZ_JAYWYV010000618.1:0-1022 GCF_048147885.1 Acinetobacter sp. 228 | reverse complement strand
AGACCATCTGCACTCACTTCTGGCATAGCCGTAGCCACGTGTGGGATTAATTTTGCTGGTCTTGCCAAATAGTCATAGGTATATAAAGTTTCAAATATAGATGTGAGTACATGCGCTGAATATAAGTCATGTACATAAGCTGGGTCGAAGCCTGTTTCAGCTGTTGGGAATACATAACGCAAAACTTTATTTGGATCGGCTGGGCTTTTCGCAAAAATAGATATAGAACCCGTTAAAGCCATTCCGGCAAAGAATAGGCCGACACTACAGTACTTGAGCTTTTGTTTTAAATTTTCAGTCATGATGATCTTTATCTAAAATTATTTTTTAATAGGGGTAATATCAAGATATTGCCAGTTTGTATTCATCATTGGGTGAGGTTTAAAACCCTGAACTTGTGGGCGTATCAACCAATTGCGAATTCGAGTTACATGAATAATCCAAGGATTATCAGCTTCAATCTGACGGTTAAGTTTTTCGTAATATGGTAGACGTTGTTGAGGTGGTAAATGAATGGCCTGAGTATAAAGAGCATCATAGGTTTTAGACTGATAACAAGCATGGTTTCCCTGCCCAGCATTTGGTCCATATAGTAATTGTGCAAAATTATCTCCTTCAGGATAGTCAGCAATCCATGCACCGCTCCAGATCATATATTTACATTGAGTAGCGGCTTTTAAGTTATCTGCAAAGTTACTTACCTTAAAGTCAGCTCGAATGCCAATCGCATCTAGATTTTTTTTCCAGAGTTCTGAATGAATAACCGATGCTGAGCTATTTTCTGTATTGATTTTTAAAATTAAAGGTTTGCCATTTGGTAAGGTCCGGTAGCCATCAGCCGCTTTTTTATAGCCATAATAATCAAGCAGTTTATTTGCTAGCCGTGGATTATATCCTACGCTACTTTTATATTTAGGGTTATATCCGTTTACACCTTCAGGTATAAACATTTGTGATCTAACAGCCTGACTTTTATAAGCTTGTTGTATGCTTTCTTTTTGATTGTATGACAGAGTAATTGC
>NZ_JAYWYV010000617.1:0-1023 GCF_048147885.1 Acinetobacter sp. 228 | reverse complement strand
TACCAGTCTGTACAGTGGACACGTACCATGCAGTCTCTACAAGACCAAGGTATTCAGTACATTGTTGAGTGTGGCCCAGGTACAGTATTGAGTAATCTCGCAAAGCGTTTACCAAATATTGAAAAAGCTTTTTCTATTGATAGTAAGAGCAAAATGGAAGATGCCCTAAATGCTGTTTTAGTGGCAGAAGGAAAAATTGCATGACACAAGAACGCAAAGTTGCATTAGTAACGGGCGCGAGTCGGGGCATTGGCGCTGCAATTGCCCAGCAACTTATTCAAGACGGTTATTTTGTCGTAGGTACTGCGACTTCTGAATCTGGTGCACAAAAGCTAACTGATAGCTTTGGTGAACAAGGTGCAGGTTTGACTCTCGATGTGCGTAATCTCGATGAGATTGAAGCAGTCGTGTCTCATATTGAACAGAACTATGGTCCTGTACTTGTTCTCGTTAACAATGCAGGTATTACGAAAGACAATTTGTTGCTTCGTATGTCGGAAGATGATTGGGATGACATCCTTAATATCCACCTTAAAGCCGTTTATCGTTTATCTAAACGTGTGCTTAAGGGTATGACGAAAGCACGTTTTGGTCGCATTATTAATATCAGTTCTGTTGTAGCTCACTTTGCAAACCCAGGCCAAGCAAACTATTCTGCTGCTAAAGCAGGTATTGAAGCATTTAGCCGTAGTCTTGCAAAAGAAATGGGTAGTCGCCAAATCACTGTAAACAGTGTGGCGCCAGGTTTTATTGCGACAGAAATGACAGATGCACTTAGTGAAGACATTCGCAAAAAAATGAGTGATCAAGTGGCTTTAAATCGCTTAGGCGAGCCACAAGATATCGCAAATGCGGTGAGTTTCCTTGCAAGTGATAAAGCAGGTTACATTACCGGTACGGTATTACATGTAAATGGTGGTTTATACATGGCCTAACGCCGATGTATAAACTTTTAAAAATTTTTATATTCAATTAAACTAGTGGCAAATCAAACGCCACAAGCAATGAGGAGAATTCCTGTGA
>NZ_JAYWYV010000616.1:0-1023 GCF_048147885.1 Acinetobacter sp. 228 | reverse complement strand
GATATCCAGTTTCACTTAGCAATTGCCAAAGCAACGCATAATGACTTGCTGGCTTATATGTCAAAAATGCTGGTTTTACCTTTGCAGCAATCGATTCAAGTCACCAGTCTACGCCCAAATTTACAAGGCCATTCACTACCTAGACATAAAGCGATTTTAACAGCAATTGAAAATAAAGATCCGCTCTCTGCTCGTCATGCTTCACTGGTTCAGCTAGACGATACTAAAATGGCTTATGATTTAATTAAAAAATAATTTTCTCTATGTATTAGAAAAAGCCTGCTGACTCCAAATTAAAGTGATCAGGCTTTTTATGTATAAATTAGAATACTTTTTTAACTGAGACAGTAAATGTCGAATCAATCGGATTTGAAATTGGTGCATCTGGTTCACCATTACTATAATTTCTATAGTATCCGTCTTTGTCCCACGCTTTGGTATAAGCTAACCCTGTAGTCCAGCCATCACCTAAATCTTTAATCAGTTCGACTTTCATATCCTGAAAGTTAGCTTCCGAGAAATTTTTAATTTTTTCATAGCCATAGTGGGCACCAAAAGTCCAAGTTTCATTGATCGGCTGTGTAAAGTTTAAATCTAAATAAGTTGTTCCTCGTGAACGTTTACCTTCTGTACCACCCATCATATTTGAGTTATAACCTGCGTAATCTGGGGTATAGGTAATAAAATATTTGAGACTTAAAGGACCATAGCCAATTTGGGGCACAATTTCACCATAGTTGTAGCTGGTACTCCCCGTTTCAGGCGTACTTTTTGCACCTGGGTAATAATAATAAAAAACAGACATTCCAAGTGAGAATTTATCGATAGTTTTTAAATAACCTGCATAAAAGTCCCATTCAACTGAAGCATCGCGGAGATAGTTTGAACTTACATTGGATGCCCAAGTACCCACAAATAGCCCATTCGGATTTGCATAGTCGAAACCAATTTGTAGTGCAGGCTTACCCCAAGTTTGCTGGAAACCACGTGAAATATATTGACTTGCAAAAGTCACATTCGCAC
>NZ_JAYWYV010000615.1:0-1023 GCF_048147885.1 Acinetobacter sp. 228 | reverse complement strand
ATTAAGTTGGTTACAACAAGACCAAGCAATTACGATATTGGCAAAAATTGCCGAAACAGATACAGATGATGAGGTCCGCCGTATTGCAACAGGTGGTTTAGCTTATAGTCAGAACATATCGGTTGAAGTTATCCAAGCACTTCAACATTCTTTAACTTCGGAAAGTTGGCAACTAAGAGTGGAAGCTGCTCTTACGATTGGAAAATTACGTATTGTTCAGCTCGAAGCTCCTTTAATTCATGCTGTATCAGACTTGTATTGGCAAGTACGTATTGCGGCAGTACGGAGCTTGGGACTACTTAAATCACATCTGGCAGTTGCTCATTTGACTGATAACTTTAAGCATGAAATTAGTAACTTGCGTAAAGAAGTCGCTTTAGCACTCGGTGAAATTGGTACAGCAGAAGCTCAGAAGCTATTGGAACAACATCAAAATGATCCAGATCCTGAAGTACGACAAGCGAGTCGTATTGGATTAAATCAAATTGGTGAGGTGAAGTATGCAAATCAGACCTGATATCCGTGTCGACACTATAAATAAGCAGGTTCACTTTATATGGACCGATGGCTCAAGCGTATGTCTGAGTCATCAAAGTTTAAGAGAAATTTGCCCATGCGGCTTTTGTCGAGCGAAGCGGATTAAACAAATTAAAATAGAGCATCAAAATATTGAAGTGACAGCTATGTTTGATCAAGGTTATGGTGCCCAAATTTGTTTTAGTGACGGGCATGATAAAGGGATTTTTCCGTGGGATTTTTTAAAAGAATTTGCTAAGAGCTAAAAGATGCCTTCTGCTTGGGACAGAAGGCATCTTATTTAATTAATGATCATGTTCTAAATAATCTGGTTTTTTCGGAAGCGCAAGGCTACACAAGAAACAGATAATCAGCATGACAATCACATATATAAAGAAGGTATTTTCAATTCCGGCAGCTTTGAACTGTAAGGCAACCGAAGGCGCAGAACCACCAAACAGTGCATTACCTACTGCATAAGAGAAACCTACACCTAAAGCTCGCACA
>NZ_JAYWYV010000614.1:0-1024 GCF_048147885.1 Acinetobacter sp. 228 | reverse complement strand
CTCTGTCCTTGTGATGCTCCAGTAATAATCCCTGTAGTACGAAACTGTTGGCCTTGATCTGTGACCTGATCAACCGCAACCTGCAACCCAATAAATGTTTTGAGTGGAATATGAGCATTGGTTGATAAACAAATCAGCTCGGCTGTCATGCCCTGATTAAGATAATGTTGCCCATCTATACGTTGTAAAAAAACCTGACTATTCAGGGATGCATCTGAAAACTGGAGATACACCGAACGATGCTGTGAGAGAAAACCTATACTCTCTAAAACTTGGGAAATATTATTAAACATTACGTTTGTTATAAATTGAGACTTAATCGATTATATTTTATAAAATGCGTACAGATCTGTCTATTTTTTATATCAATTGCAATGTTAATGGCTAGTCGGACACCCTATCCATACACTAAAATAAAAAGCTCAATACTTCAGCGACCTGTGCCGCTAACTCATCTTTAAAACTCATGAAATACACCTACTGCGGAGATTGCAGTGCCAAAGATCTAAAGTCGATCAAAATAAAAATTGGCGTAATTGTAGCAGATTTATAGGTCCTGTTTAGAGATTGTTGAGTTGTCTATCCGTGTTTTCATATTTGAAATATTTTTGGTGAAGCCCTAAAGAACTCATAGCTTTCACCATTAAAAAAGCCTGTTCAATATCAACAGGCTTTTTACGAATGAACTGAACAGCTTATGCCAATTTCTTTTCTTCAATAAATTGGACATCGGCAATTTGTGCATCCCAAAACTCAGTCCACAATGCACAATAATCAAGACATAGTTGAGTCAAGCTTTCATAGTCATCTTTGGTAATGGCTTGAGCCAACGCAAACCAAAGGTCATCTTGATGGTCATCATCAGCAGCTTCAGCTGTTTCATCTGTTGAAACGCCATGTACATGGTAATAACCACCACCCTCAACATCGATATTTACAAACTTGGTTGCTTGTCGTAATGGTGGGCTAAAAAGAATGACTTCTTCTTCTGCCACCGCCAATAATGCCACCACATTAATATAAC
>NZ_JAYWYV010000613.1:0-1025 GCF_048147885.1 Acinetobacter sp. 228 | reverse complement strand
AAAAATATTTTGCGCAAATTCACCATCTAATGTTTGTTTTTGCTGAGCGTGGTCAAGATAAATATTTCCACTTAATAAAAGCGGGATATCTTTTGCATCAGAACCTGTGAGCTGCGCAATTTTTTGCACGTTATCGGCATCTTTAACGTAAGCGGCTGGGTCTTGGTTATATTTTTCGAGTTGCTCAAGTGTGGTTTGGACAAAAGCTTTCAAAAAGTCAGGATTTTTCTCTGCAAAGTCTTTACGTACAACCCATAAGTCATAAGTTGGAGCACCCCATTCACCGACTTGTTTTGAGTCGGTTAAAACCGTACCAGATGCTTTGGCTTTACTTAAAGCAGGTTCCCACACATAGGCAGCATCAATATCACCACGTTCCCAAGCAGCTGAAATTTCAGGTGGACGCAAGTTAATAATTTTTACTTTGTCTTCTGGAATGTTCCAATGTTTAAGTGCAGACAAAAGGCTGTAATGGGTTGTCGAAACAAACGGTACAGCAATGGTTTTGCCAATTAAATCTTGAGGAGTTTTAATGCCTGATTTATTACTCACTACGAGTGCTTCAGATGCACCAAGTTTTGAAGTAATTAAGAATACTTCAATCGGTAAATTACGGCTTGCCGCGGCAGCAAGTGGGCTTGAACCAATATTACCAAGTACGACATCACCTGAAGCCAGAGCATTGACAACATCTGAACCCGCATCAAATTTTTTCCATTGAATAGTACGTTGACTATGTTTTTCATAGTCTCCATTCGCCTGTGCAACTTTGCTTGGGTCAACCCCAGTTTGATAAGCAATCACGACAGGTTTATTGTCACGAACTGAAGCACTTGTATTATTGTCTTTTTTATTTTGCCATACGATAAATGCAACAATTGCGACTATAACAATTGCCGTGATAATCAACGGTTTGGTCTTCGTGCTCATAATTTCATGATCTTTCAATAATATAAGCTCATGGTATGCAGCTGGCCTTATAATGAAAAATAAAAAAATATGAGTTGCTTATCTGGTTTTTATAA
>NZ_JAYWYV010000612.1:0-1026 GCF_048147885.1 Acinetobacter sp. 228 | reverse complement strand
GAATATGTCACTGCTGATCAAATCACAACGAAATAATCGAGGTTGCTATGGCAATTCGCCGTATTGAAGGTTTATTACATCTCGCAAGCGAAGGTCGTTATGCGATTTTAGTGGGTCGTTTCAACAGTTTTGTTGTTGAACACTTATTAGAAGGCGCGATCGACACGTTAAAACGTCATGGCGTAAATGAAGATAACATTACTGTTATTCACGCTCCAGGCGCATGGGAACTACCGATCGTTGCTAAAAAATTAGCTACATCAAACCAGTTTGATGCCATCATTGCACTCGGTGCAGTCATTCGTGGTAGCACACCTCACTTTGACTTCGTTGCTGGTGAATGTGCAAAAGGTTTAGGTGTAGTCGCGTTAGAAAGCAGCTTGCCTGTTATCAATGGTGTATTAACTACTGACAGCATCGAGCAAGCAATCGAACGCTCAGGTACAAAAGCAGGAAACAAAGGTAGCGAAGCTGCTTTAACTGCAATTGAAATGGTTAATTTATTAAAGGCAATTTAAAGCATGTCTCAAACACTGCAAGCCGCTTATGCAGCAAAACGTAAAGCACGTCGTTTTGCTGTACAAGGTATTTATGAGTGGCAAATGAGTCACAACCCTGTACATGAAATTGAAGCGCGTACACGTGCTGAAAATGCAATGCACAAGGTAGACTTGAACTATTATCACGAACTACTTACTCAAGTTATCGCTCAGCACGAAGACCTTGATGCGTTACTTATTCCGGTACTTGACCGTGAAATTGACGCGCTAGATGGTGTAGAGCTCGCAACTTTGCGTTTAGGTGCTTACGAGTTACGTGATCATCTAGAAATTCCATATCGTGTGGTACTTGATGAAGCAATCGAACTTGCGAAGCATTTTGGCGGAGCAGACAGTCATAAATACATCAATGGTGTATTAGACCGTTGAAGTTCGACACTCCGAAGCGCACAAAAAAAACAAGCAAAAAAATAGTCTTGAGGTTCTAATGCTGAGTTATCAATAAGAGATCAATACTGTAATCGAA
>NZ_JAYWYV010000611.1:0-1026 GCF_048147885.1 Acinetobacter sp. 228 | reverse complement strand
GCACCTTTAATAATCCGGTTTTTAAATGTGGTATTTCGAATTGTGATTGGTTGTGCAATCTGGCTCATGGTTAACCTCTTTTAATATTTTAGAGCAATTACTCTAATTTAGATGAGTTATAGGTCATGTCAAGGGGAAATCGATAACTGACAATAGCACATGTCAAATTTAAAAAATATAAAAAAATGCAACTTTTTGCATTAAAAATTTAAATAAAATTTATTATTATAAAACAGAATCTTATTAAATATATTTAACAACTTGCTGCAATTAATTGCTTGGTATATTCAGTTTTTGGGGTATTAAATAACTGCTCAGTTGGCTGATATTCCACAACTTTTGCATGTCGTAATACCATCACTTTATGACACAGTGCTTTGACCACATTTAAATCATGACTAATAAAAATATAGCTCAAGTGCTCTGTTTGTTGTAAACGTCGTAATAATTGAATCATCGCTTTTTGCGTGGTTCGGTCTAAGGCAGACGTTGGTTCATCTAAAATTAAAAGTTTAGGTCGAACTACTAAAGCTCGCGCTAGAGCAACGCGTTGACGTTGCCCACCAGAAAGTTCATGTGGATAGCGATGTTGAAAGCCCTCTGCCAACTCAACTTTTATCAAAGCTGATTCAACTTGCTGTCTGATTTCTTTATCAGCTATCGCTTTGACTTTTAACCCTTCAGCAATAATCTGCCCTACCGTCATACGTGGGTTTAGACTACCAAATGGATCTTGGAAAACAATCTGTAAGTCTGACCTGATCTTGCGTAAAGCTTTTTGTTCTAAGTGGTTTATATCTTGCCCTAGAAAGTTAATCTGTCCCTCACTTTTAATTAATCGAACCAGAGCCAAAGCCAATGAAGATTTTCCGGATCCACTTTCACCCACAATGCCTAATGCTTCGCCTTGAGCAAGCTCAAAATTTACATTTTCAACCGCATTGGTATAACCCTGAATTCGGTTAAAGAAACCACGTCGTATTGGATATTTAACATTGAGTTGTTGAACAGATAAAATTTTATGAC
>NZ_JAYWYV010000610.1:0-1026 GCF_048147885.1 Acinetobacter sp. 228 | reverse complement strand
GGAAATGGCATCAAACAGATGTTCAATCAAACGTTCTTTCTTTTGCGCAAAAGCTTTTTCCAAAGAAAGTACAATTTGTGAAAAATGAAGGCCCTTTGACAAAGTTGCTAAATGAACTTGGCGCTTCAAAAATTCTCCGCTTGGATGTTATTCAAGATGCCCAAGCATTCCTTAATTTGCCTACTCCGTTATAAATCTATTCTTCGAGATATAAAAAGAGACCAACTCGTGGTCTCTTTTTATTTTTTAGATCGCTTCTCTGGTCATCTCACCATTCACCAGTCTTAAAATCTGCAACGGGTTGCTGTCTTTTAAGGCTTCCGGCAATAAACTTTGCGGATAGTTCTGGTAACACACAGGGCGCAAGTAACGGTCAATGGCCAAGGTTCCAACTGAAGTACCTCGTGCATCTGAAGTGGCTGGGTATGGTCCACCATGAACCATGGCATCACAGACCTCAACACCTGTTGGGTAGCCATTTATAAGTAATCGACCAGCTTTTTCCTCTAGCACAGGAACTACATCTGCAAACTCGGTTAAGTCAGCTTCATCGGCAATTAAAGTCGCAGTTAGTTGCCCATTCATGCTTTGTAGGGCTTGAATGAGTTGGGCTTTATCTTCAACTTCAATGATGACTGTGGTTGGCCCAAAGATTTCTTCTTGTAAAAGCTGATCACCCGCCAGTAAAAGCTCAACATCAGCTTTAAACAGTTGCGGCTGCGCCTGATTGCCTTGTTGAGTTTGACCTGCCAAATGCTTGATGCCTTGATGCTCGGTTAAATGCTCAAGACCAGCGGTATAACTTTTTAAGGTGCCGGCATTGAGCATAGTTTGTGCAGGCTTAGCCCCCATAATTTCAGTCAGGTTGCTAATGAGCTGGCTAAATTCAGCTGATTTAATACCTAAAATTAAACCCGGATTGGTACAGAACTGACCACAGCCTAAAACCACTGAACCACTAAGTTCGGTCGCAATTTTATCACCACGCACTTTTAGAGCTTCGGGTAATAAAATCATTGGGTTAAT
>NZ_JAYWYV010000609.1:0-1027 GCF_048147885.1 Acinetobacter sp. 228 | reverse complement strand
ACCACCTTCTAAAGACTGGATGACCTGTTCTTTAGAGGATGGAATAACTTTACCTGTACCGGTTGAAACTTCTTCAAGCTTAAAAAACCATGCCCAGATAAAGAAAATCACTAAACCAATGCCCACGATCCAGATGACTAAACTGGCACGCGGTAATGGTGGTTCACTATAAGATACATTCATTGAACGGGTAAGTTCTTGTTGTTGTTCGCTCATGAATTGCCCCCTTGGCTCACTTGTTTTTGTTGGGCTGTAGATTGATTAAGTACCTGATCTCGTGGTCCATCCATCACAATTTTGCCTTCATTGACGACAATAATTCGATCGACCAGTTCAAGAACAGCTCGGCGGTGGGTCGCCACAACCAACGTTCGGTGTGCTAACCATCCTTTGAGATGATCAATTAATTGTTTCTCTGCAACATCATCAATGGCTGCTGTCGGCTCATCAAGCAATAAAATATTCGGTTGACGAATCAATAAACGAGCCAATAATAACGCTTGTTTCTGACCACCAGAGAAACCAACGCCTCCTTCTAAAACCAAGTAATCCAAGCCTTCTTTTTTCTCTTGAACAAAAGATAAAGCACCTGTTACCACCAATGCACGAAGAATGTCTTCATCTGTTGCAAGCGGTGCACCTAAAGTCAGGTTTTCACGGATTGTTCCGTAGAATAAATGTGCATTCTGGTTGAGTAACCCCATATCTCGGCGCACATCTGATGGATCAATTAAGGAAAGATCGAGTCCATCTAAATGCACAGCTCCCTGAGTTGGAACCTGCATACCGGATAAAAGCTGAAGCAATGTCGACTTACCAGCACCATTACGACCCAAAATCGCAATTTTTTCTCCGGCGCGAATTTTTAAATGGCGAATCGCAAGACTTGGTCTCGGATCTTCTTCTCCATATTGGAACAAGATATTTTTTAATTCATAGTCGCCATTTAAAACAGCTTTGTGTACCAGATGTGAACGGTCGGCCTGATCAATCGGACGCTGCATGAGCTCATCTAAACTTTGCTTAG
>NZ_JAYWYV010000608.1:0-1028 GCF_048147885.1 Acinetobacter sp. 228 | reverse complement strand
GGCGTTCTTGAATAGATCCTTTTTCAATCACCACGCCATCATCGGCTTGCGGCACAATATTCTGTTTAACGAGCCAAGGCGACATAACACGGGCAAATGGGTCGAGTAACTCTCGAAAAGTCCCTTCATCTAATAATGCTTTAGCACGCTCTCTTGCACTCAGCTCAATAAAATCTTGTTTATTTAACAACCTCTCGATATCAGTCATGAGCAATCTCCTCCAATGCTTGTTCCAGACGTAAGCGAACGACACCGGGAGTTGCACCAAAGTCATGAATATTAATATTGACCGCTGGCGGTATTTGAGCAGTAAAAATCCGTTCAAAAAGATTGTGCCAACGTGCTGCACTGCCATCTACAGAGGTAACGACATGAATAGAGGCTTTTCCCTTTTCACCAGGTTCCATCAAAATTTCTAAATCGCCCGAGCCAACACATCCTACCAACGCTTTTTTTACAGGTGGCTCTGTCGCCACAAATTCAAAATGAAGTGTTTCCATAATCAAAATCCTTCTTTATTTTTTGACAGATGTCTGCTCAACACGATCTATAAATAGTGTTGCTGCTAATAAGTCTGCGGCACCACCTGCAGAAGCTTTCATCCGAAGTAGATCAATCTCTAAAAGATGCAAAGCACGTCGGCCTTCCAAGCTTGAGCTACCACCCAAATCCAATACTTGCTGAGCACCTTGTTGCATACGCTTTAAACCAGATGTGCCAGAGCGATAAAGCACACATGTATCGGTCAAATCTGTCATCATGGCAAGTAAGGCATCTAAGCGAGCGAACTCTTCTTTCATGGTTTTACTACGACTTTGATAAAGTTGCTTTAACCCAAAATTCACAATAGTTGGAAAGCCTTGTTGCGCCTGTTCTTTGGCACCTAAGATGCCTAATTTCTTTTGTACTTGCTGGCCATGACTCAAAGCCTGCTTTGGAATAAAACGATCTTCAAGCTGAGCAATCTGACCTGCTAACTGGCATAGTTCAACAGCCGATAAATATTGTTGATTGGTGCGTGCCAATGC
>NZ_JAYWYV010000607.1:0-1028 GCF_048147885.1 Acinetobacter sp. 228 | reverse complement strand
GGATCAATCTTTTTAGGTGGTGCATATTCCTGAACATGTAAACGGTCGCCGTATAAGTCTACAGCAAGGTTAAAGTCAGGGAGGTCTGCATCGTATAAACGTAAGCAATAGATATTTTCTTTGGTTGCCCACTTTTTCAAGGCAGTCATGTTCTTTTGCAAACGGTTAGCAAAGTCTTGAGCTTCTTCCATTTCAACAGGTTGAGCTTGCCAGTTTGCCAAGAATGGTTGAGTGACTTTTTCAGGTTTAACTGTACCGATAAATCGGTAATTTACCATTCATTAAGCGTAATGTTTCTGGTGCTTCAAATGCTAAAACATCCGCTTGTTCAATTTGTGCGGCAATAATTGCTGCATATTGATTTGGGAAGTTCTTTTGTAAGAGGGCAGATAAGCCTAAGTAAAGAGAACGGTTAGAAGCTTTGTCACCTAAGCGCTCACCATACGGGGGGTTGGTAACGATAAAAGCAGTTTTATTTTCAGCACCGAAATCTGGCCAGTCTGCTAAAGTACGCTCTTCAATTTGAATATCGCCTAGTAGCTTTTCAAAACCTGCTGCAATAATGTTTTCGCGTGTTGCTTTTACAGCTTCCCAGTCAGCATCGTATGCATAAAACTTAGGTAACGGTTGTTCAAGTGCTTTTTCATGACGCTCTGCTGCTTCCGCTTTGAGTGAAAGCCAAAGTTCACGGTCATGACCATGCCAGCCATTAAAACCAAAACGACGTACAAGACCCGGCGCACGATCAGTTAAAATCATTAACGCTTCAATAATAAATGTGCCTGAACCACACATTGGGTCAAGTACAATTTCCGGGTTACGCTCCTGAAGCTTGGCTTTTTGTAAAATTGCTGCTGCGAGGTTTTCTTTAATTGGCGCATCTGTCATGAAACGACGGTAGCCGCGTTTATGTAATGAATCACCAGATAAATCTAGGCAATATGTATGCTCGGTTTTGCCCGCAAGCACATATAATGTAATTTCCGGTTGTTTGGTATCAATACTTGGGCGGCGACCTACAGCTTCCA
>NZ_JAYWYV010000606.1:0-1028 GCF_048147885.1 Acinetobacter sp. 228 | reverse complement strand
AATTATTAGAAAAATTTCCTGAAGCTGATCTTAAAAATTTAGATGACTCACAGCGCTTATTCGCATTAGAAAGATTTGTTAGTGATGATGTATTTAGAAGGATAAATTTAGACTTAGGTAAAACTATCCTAAGTAAAGCTCCGAATGCAACTTTGGGACTAAGCCGATTAAAAGAAATAAGAGACTACGTAAGGCAAACTGTGGCTGAATCGTTTAGAAAAAATATTAATGAAAGGACTCCACTAGCTTCAGATCAGATAAAAAATATTGTGGATAATTCAATACGTGAAACATTTGAAGTTTTTGAGGGATATGCCGAATGAAAATTACATGCGCATTAGAAAATTTTAATTTTTCTAAAATTAATAGCGACTTAGATGTAATACTATTTGAATATACACAAGATAAGACTAAGGGGTGTATTGGGGCAAAAATTTTACGAGAGGTTTATGATAGTAAACTTATTCCTCATGAAAAAGCATGGTATCTTGTATCTATTGCATTATCTGTGATTGCTGCAGATCAAGCTGGACATCGAAAAAAAAGTCCTGATGGTTGGACAAGAAATTTTGAGTTAACAATTTCAGTAATAGATAGTATTTTTTGGAATAAACAAAAAAAATTATTAGAAACCCTTTTAAGTTTTCTTACAACAGATAGATGGGAGTTAAATTTTGTTGGTGGTGGAGAATATCCAAAATTACATAAAGATGCCTTTTACCAATTAGAAGATTGTGTTTCCTTATTATCTGGTGGGCTTGATAGCTTCATTGGTGTTATAGACTTGGTTGAACAAAGTTATAAACCATATGTAGTAACCCAGACTGTAAGAGGTGATGGTAAAAACCAACAAGATTTTGCTAAGAAATTAGGTAATTTAGCCCAATTTATGACAAATCATAATGTTAAAGTACCATTTCCAGAAACACCCGCCTCTCAGAGATCAAGATCTATAATCTTTTTAGCATATGGCGTATTGATTGCATCATCATTAGATATGCATAGACAAAATGAAACAGTAACACTCT
>NZ_JAYWYV010000605.1:0-1029 GCF_048147885.1 Acinetobacter sp. 228 | reverse complement strand
AGCATTGGCAGGCTCTAAAATTATCTATACCTATAAAGACCAGCCGGGTTTTATTTACGACACATTAACAGTCTACATGTGTGATTTTACCGCTCATCAAGAGGTTTGGAAATAAATCTTTCTAGTGTGGGATAAAACAGTTAAATATATTAATGACCCTGCAACTCATGCTGACGCAGTTAAAATTATGGCAAACCGTTCAGGGGTTGACCCAAAACAATATGAGTTGATGGTTAGCGGTACGCATCTATTAGATATCAATGCCAATAAAAAAGTATTTACTAAATCTCAAGGCTTTGACTCGATTTATGGCTCTAGCTATCACGTCAATAAATTTAACGTCGAAAACGGTATTTATAAAACTGAACAAAATGTAGATGGGCTGATTTATCCAACACTCATCGAACAACTCAAATAAGCTCCATAAAGCAAAAAGCCCAAGTTGAACTTGGGCTAAATGTGAAACTAAAGAGATTTAAGAATTAATGGTAACCATGGAGCTGGCGATATAGACCGGGAGTAACACCAGTCCACTTTTTAAATGCACGGTGGAATGTACTGGTTTCACTAAAACCAACTTGCTGAGCAACATCTTCAAGTGTTAACTCAGGATTGAGTAATAAGTGAATCGCAGCATCTCGGCGTAAAGCGTCTTTCACGCCCTGATAGCTTTTACCTTCGGCAGCTAGGCGGCGGCGTAAAGTTTGCGGAGATAAATACAACATTGATGCAACGTCATTGAGCGTTGGCATTTCTTCACCAATTTGGCTTTTGAGTACTTCACGAATACGTGAAGTCAACGAATTGGTGTTTTTGAATTTTACTAAAAGCTGAGCAGGGGCTGCTTTTAAGAATTCTTCTAATGTTTTTTCATCTTGGCGAATTGGTAAGTCAAGATAATCAGCCGCAAAGGTTATTTCGGTACGCGGTGCGTCAAATTGCATAACCGGCGCAAAGAATAAAGCGTCATATTCATCTGCATGTGCAGGACGTGGATAGCTAAAATGAACACGTTCTAATGGTAAGCGA
>NZ_JAYWYV010000604.1:0-1029 GCF_048147885.1 Acinetobacter sp. 228 | reverse complement strand
AGTGGCTACTTTACCTACAATTCGCGTTATGGCCGAATCTGAGCTACGTGAAGAAGTAGGCTTTGTCCCATTTCAAGAAGATAAAAAAGTGCGTCAGGCTCTACAACATCGTGAGTATAAAACTCATAACGATATACAGAATGCTTTAGTCCCTGAAGGTATGACGACAGTAGACTATCAACCTGTCATGGCACAGCCAGACTTGTCTCAGCTTTCTCCATTTTTACGAGAATATATTCTAGCTGTAGCGGGTGGAATCCAATCTTCTGACCCAACCAATGGTCTTTTTGAAATGTTAAAGCCTCTGCAAATTAACCGAAGTAATGTCGATGCTTATCGTGAAGGTACGATGAAAGTAAATTTAGATGATATTTTGAGATTACAGCAACAAATCCAAGATGGTTTAAAAGGCCGATAAAAAAATCCCCGCACTAAGCGGGGACAGTAGTTTTATAGTTAATAAATATTTATTGAACAATAGTCAATTTTGGTCTTTTTGACTCTTTATAATCTGTAAATAAGGTGAGTGAACGAAAAGTTAGGTTATCAAAATCTTCCCAAGAGATACCTATTTCATTGAGCATTTCATTTATTGAAAAATTGCCTTTCGCATCTAAAAGTTTTAATAATTTTAGATACAGAATTGATTGATCGTGGTGAGTTGGTTGAGGCTCATTTTTGTGATAGCCCAATGAGTTAATTTTCATGCAATTACTTCTATAAACCCAATCTGTAATTAAATTAAGTTTATGGGATTTATAATTGATCGCTTGTAATGAAACACGCCAATAACTTTTATATTTTAGCATATTGCCAATACTCATTTCATTTGGCGCTAACTCACGGAAACTTTCATTAGGCATTAAAAAACAGGAAGCGAATCTATCAGCTTCACTTTCACGTTTTTTGTAATCAATATCGTCGGTTGGTGTTTGTGTATCATAAATATGCAAAAAAATATGTGCAAGTTCATGCGCAGCATCAAACCTCGATCGTTCTGCAGATTTAAAAGTATCTAATAATACGAAT
>NZ_JAYWYV010000603.1:0-1030 GCF_048147885.1 Acinetobacter sp. 228 | reverse complement strand
GAAGTAAATTGCACTGTAAATTAAAAGGCTACTGCTAGACGTTCCAAAATAAGATGAGAAACCAATTTCATAAGAAACAGTTGCGGTGCGGGGTGTAGCAAATAAAGGGCCAACTGATAGATAACAAACTACAGTTAAGATTAGACTTGCGATACGACCTAGCGGTGAACTAATAATTTCAATGGAACCCTGCATACGAGAGAGGGCCATAATGGTAATTACAGGTAAGTAATCAAAAAACCTATGGCAGCTAGCCATACATGATCACCAGCTTGTTGAGCGACAATGGGAGGAAAGATAATATTACCAGCCCCAATAAAGAGGGCAAAGGTCATAAAACCTAAGGCAATAATATCTCCGGTACGAAGCTGTTGCATAAATTAAATTTAACAAAAAAGAAAGAATTTTAGAGCAAAAGAGATCATGATCAAGCGCTATTTTATGTGAAAAAGCTTTTTTTTAGGCCGTATCAATCATCCAGAGATATTAAAAATATCAACTGGTTAAGTTATCTACTTGAAAACTCATTGAAAGAAATAAAGAAAACATTTTTTAGGTCTGATTTTTTAAAGAAATTGTGTAAAAATGAAAATATAAATTTCTATTATGAATGTTGAATATTTGGACATTAAAAGCTTTCCGCCTATCCTATATCCATTCTAAAATATTCTAAATTAACTAACATTTTTGTAGGCGTGGTAAAAGCAGTGTCTACGAGGATAAAATTGAATGAGAGCTTCTACTGTTACAATTAAAACTGAACAAGATCTAGAAAAATTAAGAGTTTCTGGGCGTTTGGCTGCACAAGTTTTAGAAATGATAGGGGAGTATGTCAAGCCAGGTGTAACAACTGAATATTTAGACAATATTTGTAATGATTACATCGTAAATACTTTAAAAGTTATACCGGCTAATGTGGGTTATCATGGATTCACAAAAACAATATGTACTTCAGTCAATGAAGTGGTATGTCACGGTATCCCTTCTCAAAATAAAATTTTAAAAGATGGCGATATTATTAATATTGATG
>NZ_JAYWYV010000602.1:0-1031 GCF_048147885.1 Acinetobacter sp. 228 | reverse complement strand
GTGAAAACGGCGCTAAAGAAGCAGGTAAATGGCGTTTAGAAGGTAAAACTTACGTTGTTCAAGACGGCGATGTAATGCACTTCCGTTTTAACGTTTAAGTTAAAGCTTAAAAAAAAAAGCCCCACTAGATTGGGGCTTTTTTATATTTAATGGCTTAAATCCATCATCTCTCGTTTACTGCGCGCCTCGTGTAAAATTCGCTCATGCAAAGGCTTTCTAAAACCTAACATAAATATAAATTCAGCCAATACAAATAGTGGTCCAATTGCAAGTCCTATTACATCATCAACAAAAGCAGGTTTTTTCTTTTCAAAATAATGCCCCACAAACTGAAAAGCCCATCCCACCACAAAGAAACCAATACTTGCAGCCAACCATTGTCCTAAAGAAAGTTCGGCAATTTGGCTCGCTAGTGGATACACAGCCACCAAGATAATGAGCATGAGTAAACCAAAAACTTTATCTAGAAATAAATAATAGATCGTACTAGCTGCAATCAGTACCATAGCTAAAGTAACTTTAAAATTACCAATATCGATTCCTGCCCTCGCTGTTAAACATAAAATTGAAAACACGATGAGTGGAATGCCTATAAAATGCGTCAAAATATTTTGATGATTTAAATGATAAGCCGCATATTGGCTCAGTTTCTGCTCCAGATTTGACATGAGTTATTCCCTATTCACTTAACTATAGTCATACTGTACAAATAAGGAAAATTTAAAGTTGTCAGCTATTTGACAAAGTAATGAATTTTTTCATGGATGACTAAATATTGGACCTAATTTATATTAACCGATTAAAAGAAAACACATGGTTTAGTGTGCTTCCGGAAGCATTCCAAAAGTTTATTTTAGAACATGGCAAGCAAATCACCTTTGAGAAAAATAGCTACGTTTTCCACGCTCAAGATGAGTTTGATGGTATTTATACCGTCCTTAAAGGCTCAATTAGCTTAGGTTATGTCGATGTAAATGGTAATGAAGCACTTTCTGCAATTGCTGAACCGATTATGTGGTTCGGTGAAATAT
>NZ_JAYWYV010000601.1:0-1031 GCF_048147885.1 Acinetobacter sp. 228 | reverse complement strand
AGCCGCACATGTACCGGCTTAAATAAAAAAAGCCCTGAAAGTTTAAACGCTTTCAGGGCTTTTTCTAAATTATGTTATTAGCCATTAACAATTTGACCGCCATTTACATGAATAACCTGACCAGTAATATAACTTGCATCATCTGAGGCAAGGAAAAGATAAGCAGGGGCGACTTCACTTGGCTGACCCATTCTACCCATTGGGGTATCTTTACCAAACTTTTCGACAGTCTCGGCATCGAAACTACTTGGAATAAGGGGAGTCCAGATTGGGCCTGGTGCAACACCATTTACACGAATACCTTTTTTCTGCTTCATTAAATTGTTCGATAGACTACGAGTAAAAGAGGTAATTGCACCTTTAGTACTTGCATAGTCAATCAACTCATCATGACCTTGGTAACTGGTAATACTAGTGGTGTTAATAATGCTATCGCCTTCCTCCATATAAGGAATGGCTTCTTTGGTTAAATAAAACATGGCAAAAATATTTGTTTTAAATGTTTTTTCTAATTGTTCATTACTAATACTTTCAATTTCTTTTTGTTGATATTGCACACCCGCATTATTCACTAAAATATTAATTTTACCAAAATGCTGTAAAACCTTATCAATATTTTGTTTTGCAAGGTCTGGATCGGAAATATCACCTTTTAATAAAAGACATTGTTGTCCTTCCTTTTCAATAAGCTGTTTAGTAATTTCGGCATCTTGGTCTTCTTCAAGGTACAGTACAGCAATATCGGCACCTTCACGGGCAAATAGTACGGCAACTGAACGGCCTATACCGCTATCACCACCGCTAATGACGGCAACTTTGCCTTTTAGTTTTTCACTGCCTTTATGGAATGCTTTAATAATTTCTGGTTCAGGATGCATTTTCTCCTGATCACCTGGTTGATGAGGTTGAACTTGTGCAGGAACTTCTGATGGATACTGATTCGTTGTATTTTCCATGTCTAGACTACCTCTATTTAATTTTCAGTCCCTCTATATTGGTTAATTTGCACGTGAATATGAGTAAATAGTCTT
>NZ_JAYWYV010000600.1:0-1031 GCF_048147885.1 Acinetobacter sp. 228 | reverse complement strand
CATTTTGGCCTATAGCTGCATAACCTGCGATGCTACCTTCAACCATCGCCAGCTCACTTCCGCCAAAACCTGTACACTCACCTGCTGCCCACACCTGTGGCTGTGATGTACATTGATAGTCATCGACCGTAATCGCATTGTCCTTAATTTGACAACCCATTAACTGGCCTAATTGAGTATTCGGTACTAAACCAAACCCGCACGCGAGTCGATCACACTCAATTTCAATGATTCCTTGCGGCGTTTGTAGCCTTACTCGTTCAAGACGCTCCTGACCAATCGCCTCAACCACATAACTGTCAGGTTGATATAAACGATGAGGCAAAGATAACGCCTGTATTATTTTCGCAGGCCAACGCCAAAGTTGTAGTGCAAACTTACGAACGGAAGATGAAGCCACCTGTTCGGCAACATAGAGAACTTGAGCCTCTGCTTTTTTTGCTGTATCCGCACTTGCTAAGAGTAATGGTCCAGAGCCCGCAATCACAATGCGTTCATTTTTTACAGGTGTGCCTGCTTTAATTAAGGCTTGCAAACCACCTGCCCCTGTTACACCAGGTAAAGTCCAACCGGGAAAAGGCAAAAACAGTTCTCTTGCTCCCGTACACAATATAAGCTGGCGATAAGACAAGTTTAGGCTGTCGTGAGGTCGCTCAACAAGCAATTGGCCGGCAAAAGGTGCGGCGACAATTTTCGCACCAAACATAAATTCAATATTAGAATGAGCCTTAATTTGTTGATATTTCTGCTGCGCCATTTCAGGTACAGGAAAAATCGGTCCAGCCCGCCAGATTTGGCCACCCGCCTGTGGGTTATTATCCAATATTAAAATTCGACCGCCACTTTCGGCGGCTGTAATAGCAGCTGACAACCCTGCAGGCCCAGCACCGACAACCACCACTTCGTATTGTTTTTCCATTATTGTGTTTCCACTTTCATGTCTTGCTGGCACAGCGTCTGACAAGCAAGCACTCTGAGTCCATTAATATTGACACGGCATTCCTGACAAACTCCCATTCCACAAAATGGAG
>NZ_JAYWYV010000599.1:0-1032 GCF_048147885.1 Acinetobacter sp. 228 | reverse complement strand
CTTCTAAGCTATCAAAGCCTTTACGAACGATCACATGACAAGTTGTACATGCACAAGACATATCACAAGCATGTTCAATTTTGATTCCTTTGTTGAGCAAACTTTGGCAAAGATTTGCATTTTGTTCAACCTCAAATTCTGCTCCTTCTGGGCAAAATTGAGCGTGAGGAAGTACTTTAATACGTGGCATATTGATCACCTATACCTTTTAATTTGATTTTGACCAATCATCGAGCTTCGTGCCTTTTAAGGCATGGTCAATATGTCGATTCATCCGTAGTGCTGCAAAAGCATCACTATGTACTTTAAGTTGTTGAACTGCTTGCTCAATCGCTTGGATATCACTGCCTTCAAGCTGAGCTTTTAGTGATTCCTTATCAGAGTTGAGTGCTTCAAGCTGCTTTTCATCAAGTAAATCCGCATCTACTTTTAATGCTTGCTCAAGAGCCTCAAGCTCACGTTCTGCTTCAACTTTAGTTTCTTTTAAATGACGAAGATTTTTGTCCTCTTCGGCATGTTGGAAACCTTCAATTAATAAGCGTTCCGTATCTGCCTCAGATAAACAATAAGATGTTTTTATATCAATATGAGCTTGCACTCCAGAAGTTGCTTCACGAGCAGAAACGGTGAGTAAGCCATCTGCATCAACTTGGAAAGTGACTTCAATACGAGCTTGGCCTGCAGTCATTGGTGGAATGCCATGAAGTACAAATCTACCTAATGAACGGCAATGTTCAACTAAATCACGTTCGCCCTGAACTACATGAATTAACATAGCAGTTTGGCCATCTTGATAGGTGGTGAACTCTTGACGACGTGCAACAGGAATCGCTGTATTACGAGATATCAGACGCTCAACGAGTCCTCCCATAGTCTCTAGACCAAGAGAAAGAGGGGTTACATCTAAAAGAAGAGAGCCATCTTGGCTATTACCGATTAACTGGTTGGCTGTAATAGAAGCGCCAATTGCCACCACTTCATCCGGGTTGATCGTGCAAAGAGGTTCTTGGGCAAAAACTTCCCGTACTGCTT
>NZ_JAYWYV010000598.1:0-1032 GCF_048147885.1 Acinetobacter sp. 228 | reverse complement strand
AAGAATAGACCGATAAATGTAGACTCAAGGAAGAATGCCATTAAGCCTTCAATTGCTAATGGCGCACCGAATATATCACCTACATAATGAGAGTAATATGCCCAGTTTGTTCCGAACTGGAACTCCATGGTTAAGCCTGTAGTTACGCCTAAGGCAAAGTTAATACCAAATAGTTTTCCCCAAAACTTAGTCATATCCTTGTAAATCTCTTTACCAGATATAACGTAAGTGGTTTCCATAATAGCCAGAATAAACGCAAGGCCTAGGGTCAAAGGTACGAAAAGAAAGTGATACATTGCGGTCATGGCAAATTGGAACCGCGAAAGATCAACCACGCTTTCAGAAATCATCAACGTGTCTCCTTAATGTGGGAAGAGTTATCGCCTGCAATATGCTCGGCGACCTGATTGTCAAAATTTTTGGGGATAGTGGGAGCGTCAAACCAAATATGTTTGATTGTTAAGAGAAGCGCGACTTTAATTATTAGAATAATTGCGATTTCTCTAATTAATCGGGAGTTAATATCTAGATTTTTAAGGCTCATAAAATAAACCTCGATACATATTAATTTCATTATTAATCAAAATATATTAAAAATAAACAATAAATATATTTTAAATAAAAACTTAATTATTTTTTTAATAAAAATCATGTGGTTAATAATTTAAATAATTATTGATAAAATATCTGACTAAAATAGTTTGAATTAATTATTAAATCCAACTAAAACACTTGTAAATAAAAATATTATTTTGATTAAAATTGTTTTATTTATATTTAATTCTGATTAAAAAGGTTGTATATAATAAAGTGTTTTTATTTCTAACTAAAATGGTTGGTTTAATATTCAATTAAAATAACAGTAAAATAAAGGCAATAATAAAACTTTTTAAAAGCAATAAAAGACGAGAAGAATTATTAATAATTAATCAGGCGCGAAAAGGTCATTCGAAACAGAAATTTTCTTGGCAACATAATGGCTTTTATGCACTTTGATAAGAATGACTTGTGAATATAGTTCTAACTCACCAT
>NZ_JAYWYV010000597.1:0-1033 GCF_048147885.1 Acinetobacter sp. 228 | reverse complement strand
ACTGGCCTTCAGGTAAATTCTCCCCTTTTAAATCTGTCTCAAGTGCTAAGTTGAGTTGTTTAATATCACCTTGAAATTTAATTACACCGTTTTTAGCAAATAATTTTTGCTCAACCAGTAAAGGCAAGTGATAATTTTTGAGTAACAATGCACCTTGCATAGGCACTTCATGACGAACAGGATGTAAAACAACCCAACCTGTTAATAAATCTGGTGTTGTCGTTGCCACACCGGCTTGCAAGGTATCTAAACTACCTCGCGCTGCCACCTTAATATTTTGGATGTTTAAACTTTTTAAAGAAGGAATTCTTAAATCTGCAGTCGCATTCAGTGGATATTTACCGCTAAAGTCCATATTTCCTGTTGCGTTATGAACAGAAAGATACCCCATATCCATACTTGAATTTTCAAATTTCAGTTTTGTCTCTGACCACAAAGCATCATTTAAATGAACATCATGGAAATTTACGACAGAACCTGAATTTTTAATTTCTAAATGATCAACATCTCCAACATCTACACGAAGCACAAATGGTAATTTAATGGGTTTAAACTCAAATGGCTTATCCGATGGCGGAGCTTTGTTAATAATAACTAGGTTACGGACATCTGCATTGCTCAAATGCACTTCTTTTTCTAATATTAAAGAACGCCACCCTAAACGGACATCAGCTCTATCTAAAGTAACGTCAACTTCTTTTAACTGAACAATAATATTTTTAAGAATAATTCCCCTGAGTAAATTACCCCCCTCATATTCATATTTAATGACTTGCTGAGCTTGTAAAACACGATCTAATAAAAAACGGCTTCCACGGTCAGTCGACATCATAATAATGATGGAAGCAACAAGTAATAAAAGTATGATCAAGATTGTCAGCAAGAAGCTACGCAAAATACGTCGCTTCTTAGGAGAGCTAGGTGCCGAAGTGGGCTGCTGTTCTACTTCCGCCATAAAATAAACCTAATAAAATTTTATTTTTAAAGTTGTGGACCAATAAAGAAATGCAAACGAATCGGATGGTTATCATCA
>NZ_JAYWYV010000596.1:0-1034 GCF_048147885.1 Acinetobacter sp. 228 | reverse complement strand
AGACTGGACCAATGTTGAAAGTTTCCGTGTATTGGGTAAGCCAACGATTGCTTGGGGAGTGACTGCGGGCAATATGGATTCGATGATCAACCGCTATACGGCAGATCGTAAAATCCGTTCGGATGATGCATATTCTCCTAATAACGAACCAAATAAACGCCCTGACCGTGCGGCAACGGTTTATTGCCAACGTTGTCGTGAAGCATTCCCAGATGTACCTGTACTATTAGGTGGTATTGAGGGTAGTTTACGTCGTATTGCGCACTATGATTATTGGTCAGACAAAGTTCGTCGTTCAATTTTGATGGATTCAAAAGCTGATATGCTTATGTATGGTAATGGTGAACGAGCCATTATCGATGTGATGCACCGTTTGGCTAAAGGTGAAAAAATCCACGAGATTACAGATGTTCGTGGTACAGCATTTATTATTAATAAACATAACAAAGCGGCTAAAGCAAAATTTGTTGAAATTGCCAGTAATGATGTAGATACGATTGGGCGTGTTGACCCAATTATTAACCCATATATCATGACTGAAGATATTGATGGTTGTGAAATTGAGAAAGATAAAGGCAACACACTAGCTCAATATCAAGGTTTTCAAAAAGAAATTGTTGCAAATCCGATTGTACGTGAAGGCGACCAACTTGATGAAAATACTCAGATTGTTCAGCTAAAGCCTGCTCAGTCAAAAGCGATTAAACACAAGTTACCTCCGCGAGAATTGGCTGTAATTCGTTTACCTTCTTTTGAAGAAGTGGCGAATGATCAAGTACTTTATGCACATGCAAACCGTATTTTGCACCTTGAAACCAACCCGGGTAATGCACGTGCTTTGGTTCAACGTCATGGTGAGCGTGATGTCTGGATCAATCCACCTCCAATTCCTCTAACAACAGAGGAAATGGATTATGTATTTGATTTGCCATATGCACGTTTGCCGCATCCTGCATATGGAGATGCGCGTTTCCCTGCATTTGATATGATCAAATTCTCGGTCAATATTATGCGTGGCTGTTTTGGTGGTTGTA
>NZ_JAYWYV010000595.1:0-1035 GCF_048147885.1 Acinetobacter sp. 228 | reverse complement strand
CGGAGTCCGCCTCAGATTTTGATAGCGGTATTATGAGTAGTGCTCAAAAGGGACGAGGCATTGGAGATTGCTGGGCAAGTGAAGAATGGGTATGGGACGGCAAGAGTTTTGTGCATACTAAGGATATGTGGACGGGTATGTGTAAAGGCTTGGCAGCAGGTGGAGTGTGGGAGCTTGATCGCATTGAATCAGTCGTAAAGTAACTATTTTGCGGTTACAGAGTCATAACAGGTAACTTTAGTGACTCTGTGATAAAAAGAACAGATTGTTTATTGGAGCTAGACCTATGTCACGTCATCTTTATGCTATTGCTCGCCGTAAGTTTTCACATCTGAGCCGTTCAATATGTGTGGCGGCGACTGTACTGGGCGCAACACAAATTGCGATGGCTGGTCCAACAGTTGATCAGCTCAGTGATTGTTTAGTTAAAGCAACAACAGCTTCAGATAAAACTACGGTGCTCCAATGGACATTTACAGCTTTAGCGGCTCATCCAGATTTAAAAGCATTTAGTAATGTAACGCCTGAGCAAAAAGACCAGTTAGATCAAAAACTGGCTCAGGTCAAAGCTGTAATTCAGGCTGAAGGTGTGAAGGCTGTTGGGGAGGCTTTCCAGCAGTTAGGCCAAAGTGCGGGTGAAGATATTGTTAAAGACCCAGCCGTTAAACAGCAGTTGCAGGGCACATTACGCTACATCGATTTAAATAAATTGGTGACAACGTTTTTAACACCAGAAATTTGGAATAAGTTGGGAATTACAAGATAAAAATCTAGTTTTCTATTTTAGTAATAAAGCCTGCTATCTAAATGCAGGCTTTATTGTATTTGGGGTGAAGAATCTTATTTAGATACTAATCTTAGCGCCTAAAACTTTCACAAATTGTGCTAACCAAGCTGGATGTGCAGGCCAAGCCGGAGCAGTCACCAAATGACCATCTGTAACGGCATCAGTTACAGCAATGTCTGCATATTGCCCACCTGCTAATTTTACTTCGGCTGCACATGCTGGATAAGCCGAGCAGAGGCGGTCTTTTA
>NZ_JAYWYV010000594.1:0-1037 GCF_048147885.1 Acinetobacter sp. 228 | reverse complement strand
AATTCAAAAAATCAGTTATGTTCTTGGGTATGAAGTTGCTCAACAAACCCCTCCTGAGCTGGATACCAAAGCATTTGTTCAAGGGATCCATGATGCGCGTAATAAGCAGCCTAGTGCTTATACTCAAGAAGATTTAAAAGCTGCCGTTGCTGCTTATGAAAAAGAGTTACAACAAAAAATGCAGCATCAAGACAAACCTGAGCAAGCGGGTACAGCTACTGACTCTGCAGATGCACAGTTCCTTGCAGAAAACAAAACGAAAGCTGGCGTAAAAACTACTGTATCAGGTTTGCAATATATCATTACTAAAGAAGGTACTGGTAAACAGCCAACTGCTCAGTCTGTTGTAAAAGTACATTATGAAGGTCGCTTAATTAATGGACAGGTTTTCGATAGTTCTTATAAGCGTGGTCAACCAGTAGAATTCCCGCTTAACCAGGTCATTCCGGGTTGGACTGAAGGTCTTCAACTCATGAAAGAAGGTGGAAAAGCGACTTTCTTCATACCATCAAATCTTGCATATGGCCCACAAGAGCTTCCTGGAATTCCAGCAAACAGTACACTGATTTTTGATGTAGAACTCATTTCAGTGAAATAATAACAATCCAGGAGAGTCGTTATACTCTCCTGTTTTTTTTTGGAAAATGACATGAAAAAAATCAGTTTGGTTATTGCAGCGTCAACGATGAGTTTATCTGTTTTTGCTGCTACACCGATAACAAATAAAAGCCCGGCAAAAGATCAGTTTAGTTATAGTTATGGTTATTTAATGGGCCGTAATAATACTGATGCGTTAACAGATTTAAATCTTGATATTTTTTACCAAGGTTTACAAGAAGGTGCTCAAAATAAGACAGCACGCCTAAATGATGAAGAAATGGCGAAAGCAATTAATGATTATAAAAAAACATTAGAAGCTAAACAGCTAGTCGAATTTCAAAAACAAGGTCAACAAAACGCTCAGGCTGGTGCAGCTTTTCTGGCAGAAAATGCTAAAAAATCTGGTGTGATTACGACTAAATCAGGTCTGCAATATC
>NZ_JAYWYV010000593.1:0-1037 GCF_048147885.1 Acinetobacter sp. 228 | reverse complement strand
GACTGAATAATAAAAGTCCCGTTTTCTTTTACAGAGAAACTTGCATCTACTACATTCCAGTCTACTTTTACTGCACCGCGTGCAACAGCATCTTTTGCAGCTGCTGCATTTGGATTTAATCCTGCTACGCGAAGAATTGTGGCAATAAAGATTTCACCACCAAACTCACCACGTGAAATAGTTACTTCAGGAGTATCTGCCGGCACCTCACCTTCTGTAATACGATTACCAGCACTCTTATGAGCATTAGCAGCAGCTTCAGCATCATGGAAGCGTTCAACCAACTCGAGTGCAAGAATACGTTTTACTTCTTGTGGATTACGACCAGCCGCGATTTCATCTAATAAAGCTTTGATCTCATCTAGAGATTTAAAACTTAATAAATCGAAATAACGTTCGATTAAAGAGTCAGGCATTGATAATACTTTTTGGTACATTGCACCTGGCGCATCAAAAACACCAATATAGTTACCTAAAGATTTAGACATTTTATTTACGCCATCTAAACCTTCTAGAATTGGTACAGTGATACACACTTGTGATTCTTGGCCATAACGGCTTTGTAACGTACGGCCCATGAGTAAGTTAAAGGTTTGGTCTGTACCACCTAACTCAACGTCTGCTTCAAGTGCGATAGAGTCATAACCTTGAACTAAAGGATATAAGAACTCATGAATCGCAATTGGCTGATGGTTGTTATAACGCTTAGTGAAGTCATCACGCTCTAACATACGTGATACTGTTTGCTGGCTTGCCAACTGAATAAGATCCGCAGCAGACTTTTGGTTAAACCACTCTGAGTTAAAACGTACTTTTGTTTTATTCGGATCTAAGATTTTGAAAACTTGTTCTTGATAAGTTTTAGCGTTAGCTTCAACTTGTTCGCGTGATAACGGCGGACGAGTTGCACTTTTACCCGTTGGGTCACCAATCATGGCGGTATAGTCGCCAATCAAGAAAGTAACTTCATGACCCAAATCTTGAAACGTTTTTAGTTTGTTAATAAGAACCGTATGTCCTAAATGTAAATCTGGAGC
>NZ_JAYWYV010000592.1:0-1038 GCF_048147885.1 Acinetobacter sp. 228 | reverse complement strand
CTTTTCATGTGTTAGGGCATTCACTGATTACCAGCACCACCCTAAAAGAGATGTTTCTAAGAATTATTCGTTATTTTCATGTGGTTACGGATATTCCAGAGCTAGAGTTTTATGGGCAAGGAAATAATCATTATTTCGTGATTAATGTTCCCGACGAAGTTCAGCCCGAGTCAATAGATGCATTTATTTCCGTTTTTATTCGCTCAAGTCGTGCCTTACAAGGCTCTGTTTTTTCACCCTTACGCATTGAACTTAGACGCTCAGAGCCAGAAGATCTAGAAACTTTTCAGAGTATTTTAAAAGCCCCGATTGTGTTTAATGCACCCAAAGACATGATTGTGTTTGACACGGCAACCATAGAACAACCACTAGAAGGTGCAAATCCGACTCTCACCCAAGAATATGATGAAATTATTAATCGTTATCTGGCGCGGTTCGATAAAGAAAATATATTGGCACGAGTGAAAGTAAAATTAATCGAAAAATTATCTACAGGTGATTTTCAACAACAAGATGTTGCGAAAAGTCTGGGCTTAAGCATACGGAGTCTGCAACGCAAACTTTCTGCCGAAAACACCTCTTATAGTGAGTTACTGGATCAGACTCGGCACGAACTCGCCTTATCGTATATTAAAAATTCAAGCCACAATATTACTGAGATTGCTTATATTCTTGGCTTTACTGATGTCAGTAGTTTTACCCGCGCATTTCGCCGCTGGACCGATTTATCACCTATCCATTATCGAGAAAAATATCTGGCTTGCTCTTAACTTTTAAAAACTTAGACAAAAAAGATGCATGTAAGTGCATCTTTTTTTTATGAGTAACTTATTTTTTAGTAAGTAGTTCTAGCATCGAAACTGTAGTGACTTTGGCTCCCACTGGTAAAGCTTTTAAGTCAACAATGTAGTTTGGACTATGTGGAATATAAGGCACAGGTTTGCCTTGCTTGACTGCATTTGCAAACACAACTGGGTCTGCCACACCAATAAACATAAAGTTAAAAGGAATGTCTTTTTGTTCGCCCAATAAATGATG
>NZ_JAYWYV010000591.1:0-1039 GCF_048147885.1 Acinetobacter sp. 228 | reverse complement strand
GAATTTTTGGGTGAAACCACCAAAATCATCGACATGATTGTTGACCAGTCTGAACATGGTTTGGAAGTTTTACGTGGTTCATCTACTTATACCTACGAAGGCAACTGGAAACTCACTGCTGAAAATGGTGCCGATGGTTACCACGTTTCTGCTGTTCACTGGAATTACGCAGCAACAACTCAGCACCGTAAAGAAACTCAAGCTGCCGATAACATTCGTGCCATGAGTGCAGGTTCTTGGGGTAAACAAGGCGGTGGCTCGTATGGCTTTGAAAATGGTCACATGTTGCTGTGGACACAATGGGCAAACCCAGAAGACCGTCCTAACTTCCCGAAAGCAGACGAATACACCGAAAAATACGGTGAAGCGATGTCGAAATGGATGATTGAGCGTTCACGTAATCTTTGTCTGTATCCAAACGTTTATTTGATGGATCAATTCGGTTCACAAATTCGTGTACTTCGTCCACTTTCGGTCAATCGAACTGAAGTCACTATTTACTGTATCGCACCTAAGGGCGAAGCACCTGAAGCCCGCGCACGCCGTATCCGTCAATATGAAGATTTCTTCAATGCCTCAGGCATGGCAACGCCAGACGATTTAGAAGAGTTCCGCGCTTGTCAGGCAGGCTACGCAGGTATTGCCCTTGAATGGAATGACATGTGCCGTGGTTCAAAACACTGGATTTATGGACCGGACGATGCAGCAAACGAAATCGGTTTAAAACCCATGTTAAGTGGTATCAAAACTGAAGATGAAGGCCTGTATCTGGCCCAGCATCAATATTGGTTAAAGACCATGAAACACGCGATTGCATCAGAGAAAGAAATTGCTGATCAGGGAGAAACAGCATGAGCACTCAAGACAAAGCAACTTTAGAAAATATTGCTCAGTTTCTTTATCGCGAAGCTCGCTTTTTAGATGATGAACAATGGGATGACTGGCTTGAATGCTATGCGCCAGAAGCTTCTTTCTGGATGCCAGCTTGGGATGACGACGATAGATTAACTGAAGATCCACAATCTGAAATTTCACTTAT
>NZ_JAYWYV010000590.1:0-1040 GCF_048147885.1 Acinetobacter sp. 228 | reverse complement strand
GAAGATCATTTTGATCGGGCTATTCGACCGACTTCACTTGCCGATTATATCGGGCAACCAGTCGTACGCGAGCAAATGGAAATTTTCATCGGTGCGGCTCGTGGTCGTGGTGAAGCACTCGATCACACACTGATTTTCGGTCCACCGGGCTTAGGAAAAACCACGCTTGCCAATATTATTGCGCGTGAAATGGGTGGCAATCTCAAATCCACTTCAGGGCCTGTTTTAGAGCGTGCGGGTGATTTGGCTGCAATGCTAACTAACCTTGAAGAAGGCGATGTTTTATTTATTGATGAAATTCACCGTCTTTCACCAGTGATTGAAGAAATTCTGTATCCGGCAATGGAAGATTACCAACTCGATATCATGATTGGTGAAGGTCCTGCTGCTCGTTCAATTAAACTCGATTTACCACCTTTTACGCTCGTTGCTGCGACCACACGTGCCGGCTTACTCACCTCGCCTCTACGTGACCGCTTCGGTATTGTGCAACGTCTTGAATTCTATTCTGTAGAAGACCTAACTCATATCGTGTCACGATCTGCAAACCTGATGGATGTACCCATTACAGTTGAGGGTGCAGAAGAAGTTGCACGCCGTTCACGCGGAACACCGCGTATTGCCAATCGTTTATTACGCCGTGTACGTGACTATGCACAAGTAAAAGGTACAGGCGAAGTTAACCATGAAATGGCACAACGTGCGCTTGATATGCTTAATGTCGATAAAGCTGGTTTAGATACCTTAGACCGACGTTATTTAAGTATGTTGTTAGAACGTTTTGATGGTGGACCTGCTGGTGTTGAGGCCCTTGCAGCTGCTATGGCTGAAGATCGCGGAACACTTGAAGATGTTATTGAACCTTATTTAATTCAGCAAGGTTATGTTATGCGTACTGCACGAGGTCGCATTGCAACCAACCAATCTTATTTGCAGTTTGGCATGACGCCACCTGAGCCTAAAAACTAACCAAAGGAAGAGAATTTTCTCTTCCTTTTTTTATTTAACTATTCTTTTTAACTCAAATAAAAATTGTCTTA
>NZ_JAYWYV010000589.1:0-1043 GCF_048147885.1 Acinetobacter sp. 228 | reverse complement strand
CTCCACGTAAATGTACGACAGGTACAAAAGGTGAGTTCCGTGAAATTCGCCTTGAGTTGAAAGTATTGGCAGATGTTGGCTTATTAGGTATGCCAAATGCTGGTAAATCAACATTTATTCGTGCAGTAAGTGCCGCGAAACCAAAAGTAGCAGATTATCCATTTACCACTATGGTTCCTAACCTAGGTGTAGTAGATGCTGACCGTCACCGCTCGTTTGTGATGGCAGATATTCCGGGACTGATTGAAGGTGCAGCAGAAGGTGCAGGTTTAGGTATTCGTTTCCTTAAGCATTTAGCACGTACACGTATTCTTTTGCACATTATTGATGTACAACCAATTGATGGTTCAGACCCGGCCCATAATGCTAAAGCAATTATGAATGAACTTGCCAAGTTTTCTCCTACTTTGGCGAAGTTACCAATTGTATTAGTACTTAATAAACTTGATCAGATTGCTGAAGAAAGCCGTGAAGAATGGTGTCAGCATATTCTAGATGAGTTGCAATGGACAGGTCCTGTCTTTAAGACCTCGGGTTTACTCGAAGAAGGAACCAAAGAAGTTGTTTATTACCTTATGGATCAGATTGAACAACAACGTGAACGTGAAGTTGAAGATCCTGAGTACGCAGCAGAAGTAAGAGCATTCCGTGAACAGCTTGAAGCTGAAACACGTGAACAGACCATTGCAGCGAAGGAAGCATACCGTGCTATGCGTAAGGCACAACGCCTTGAAAGCATGATGGACGATGATGATGACTTCGATGACGATGAAGACGATGGTGATGTAGAAAGCATCTACGTTCGTGACTAAAAAACCGAGGAAAACATGATAGAAGTGGTCGATGGGCAACGTAAGCTCAGTGAGTGTAAACGAATCGTTGTTAAAATCGGATCATCTTTACTCACGGCAAATGGGCAGGGTCTAGATCTGGACGCTATTTCGCATTGGGCGAAACAGATTGCAGATTTACACAATGCTGGACACGAAATTATTTTAGTGTCTTCAGGAGCTGTGGCAGAAGGTATGGTTCGTATGAAGCTT
>NZ_JAYWYV010000588.1:0-1043 GCF_048147885.1 Acinetobacter sp. 228 | reverse complement strand
AGCAAGCGCTAATTGAGGATCATTGATACCTAATGCTTCAAGAACTTCGTCACAAGTTTGCTTCATCACTTTAGCACGTGGATCGAAGTTTTTGTAAACGCGGTGACCGAAGCCCATAAGTTTAACTTCTTTGCGTTTAACTTTTTCCATGAACTCAGCAACATTTTCAACGCTACCGATTTCATCAAGCATTTTAAGAACTGCTTCGTTCGCACCACCGTGTGCAGGACCCCAAAGAGCAGAGATACCAGCAGAGATACACGCATATGGATTCGCACCAGTAGAACCAGCAAGACGAACTGTAGAAGTAGACGCGTTTTGTTCATGGTCAGCGTGAAGCGTAAAGATACGATCCATTGCACGAGCAAGAACAGGGTTTACTTTGTAGTCACGGTCTGCAGGAGTTGCAAACATCATGTGTAAGAAGTTTTCCGCGTAATTTAAGTCATTACGTGGATAGATGAATGGCTGACCTACAGTATATTTGTAGCTCCAAGCAGCAAGCGTTGGAATTTTAGCAATCAAACGAATCGCAGTAATTTCGCGGTGGTTGATGTCTTCAATGTCAAGGTTGTTGTGATAGAAAGCAGATAATGCGCCTACTACACCAACCATGATTGCCATAGGGTGAGCATCACGACGGAAACCATTGAAGAAACGGCTAACTTGATCATGAACCATAGTATGAGCACGAACTTTCGCATCGAACTCAACTTTTTGTTCAGCAGTTGGTAACTCGCCATTTAATAATAAATAACAAGTTTCAAGGTAGTCTGCTTGAGTCGCTAACTGGTCAATCGGGTAACCGCGGTGTAATAAAATACCTTTGTCACCATCGATAAATGTGATTTTAGACTCGCATGAATCTGTCGCCATAAAACCAGGATCAAAAGTAAAGTGACCTGAGGCCAATACATCTTTAACGTCGATTACATCGGGACCTAATGTGCCACTGTAAATTGGTAATTCAATTTCTTTGCCATCAAGATGTAATACGGCTTTTTTGCCAGTTGCTTCAGACATTCAATAGATCTCCTGTCCTG
>NZ_JAYWYV010000587.1:0-1044 GCF_048147885.1 Acinetobacter sp. 228 | reverse complement strand
TTGACATCAACATGACTATAGATGCCTTCTTTCAAAAATGGTTCTTCTTTTAACCATTCATCTAAAGCTTCACGTGTATCAAACTCTACAATCATGGTGCTGCCATAAAAACCAGCTTGCGGGTCATTAGGGTCTTTTGGCATCGCTCCAGCAACAACTAGACGACCTTCATCATCAAGTTTTTGCAAACGTTCGATATGTTGAGGACGTACTGCTAAACGTTTCTCTAGAGTTCCTTCGTTATCGGTACAGCTTAGAACAAAAAAAGGCATGTCATCGTATCTCTATAATCAATCCGAAACCACATTAAGCATCTGGTGACTTAAAATGTTTACGTAAAATAATGAACTGAATAATGATAAATGAAAACATGACAATCATGTCACCAAATGCAGTAAATTCGCCCCAATATTTTCCGCCGTGGAATAAAAACGCAAAGAAAACATGTAAACCAGACATCACGACAAACATAGCTGCCCAAGCAAAGTTTAAATTTTTCCAACCTTTTTCGCTTAAGGCTAAAATCGGATCAAATAAACGTTGGATAAGAGGCTTACGGTCTTTACCAAACCAAGGTGAAACTAAGAAAGCACCTGCAAAAACTAGATTTAAAATAGCGGCTTTTAAGCGGATGTAAAAATCATCGCTCAACATAAGGGTAATACCACCAAAAATGACTGTCATGAACAGCACAATCCATTGCTGTTTATCTAGACGGAACTTTTGCATGATGAACAACGCACCATACACTACCAGCATTGAAATAATTAAACCGGTAGTAGCGACAAGAATATTATTATTATCAACACCGCCAGCAGACCCGATCAGTTTGAGTAAAGGATGCTGTGTATCGGCTGGATCAACTGTCTTATATAAATAAAAGAAAATAATTAATGGAACAAAGTCCAGTAGTGCTTTCATGTTAGAGTATCTGATCAGGTTTGGTGAATGGCATAGTATAAAAGATGCAAGGCATAGATTTACATACACATAGCAATATTTCTGATGGAACTTTGTCTCCAGAATTGCTAGTGCAAGCTGCTG
>NZ_JAYWYV010000586.1:0-1045 GCF_048147885.1 Acinetobacter sp. 228 | reverse complement strand
GCCCTACGGATAAGTTTTTATGTATTCTGGCCCAATCGGGCGATAAAGCTAAAAACTATGCTTTAGTGAATAAAACCATTGCTGCCGGCACGACAGTAGATCAGGTAAAAAATGAAATCGCCAAAGAGTATCAGGCTAATGGTGTAGAAACCGGTGAATTGCCACAGCTTAGTGATCAAACATATGTTCGCGGCAAAGTCATGTTTGGTTCACTAGACGATCAGATCCGCCAGTTTTGCAAAGACACAAATACGGAGTACTTCATTGATGATGAATACCTCTACATGGTCGGAATTAGTAGTTATTTGCTGGACTCTGTATTTGAAATGAATGCAAATACTGGGATGGTCGGAATGCCTCAGCTAACTACTGAAGGCTTAATGGTGAATTGCCTCCTTAATCCTCAATTACGCCGTGGTAGACGCATACATGTCGATACTTCAAGTATCCAGACACAAGCTTTTGATATTGATTACCAAAGCCAGGGCGTTGATCAACCACAAAAGGATCTAAAAACGGCTGGTGGTATTAATGGTATTTACATCATCAAGGCAGTTGAGCACTACGGAGATACACGTGGTGATGACTGGTATACAAGCACAGTTTCAGTTGGTCAGGGTGCTGTAGTTCCTAAATCTGGTATTACAATTACGGCGGTGGATTGATTATGGCTTTAAGTAATAACGAAAGATCGCCCCATTTGCTTAATACAATCAACGATGCGATTAAATCTGCCTTAGCAGTGCTTTGGACCAATTTGCCTTGTATTGTTGAATCATATGACGATGACGGACAAACAGTATCTGTAACGCCAGCTATTCAGATACCGGTAATGCGTGAAGATGGATCAATGGAATTAGTGAATTTACCGTTAATTCCAGATGTTCCTGTGTGTTGGCCTAAGGCCGGGGGATTTGCACTAACATTTCCAATTAAGAGTGGTGATGAGTGTTTAGTACATTTTTCATCTCGATGCATTGATTTGTGGTGGCAAAACGGTGGCATTCAACCACCGTTTGAAAACCGTAAGCATGATTTATCCGAT
>NZ_JAYWYV010000585.1:0-1046 GCF_048147885.1 Acinetobacter sp. 228 | reverse complement strand
AATCGTTTCTCTTTTTGACATTGGTTGCCCCGTCATAGATATTTTTTGATTAACTTTGCTATTGTAAAGTATGAAAGCTTAAATAAAACTTATTTAATGATATTTAAAAAATTATATTTATTCAATAGCTTGGTGTGCCTTGATAAATAAAGAAATAAATATTTTATTGGCAATAGTTTACTTTTTTAAATAATATTAATTAATCCATTGATTTGTTGAGATACTAAACATAATATCAATTCGTTAAGTATGGGTATACGGAATTTATCCTTTTTACGTTCGAATACGTAATGGAAATAGAGGGATAGCCTTTAGCTTAACTATAAGAAAAACTTTTTATTGAGAATGATTATGTCAAAAAAATTTGAAGACTTTAATAATCCAAGAGAAAAAGCATTGCAGGGGATGAAAGATAGTATTCCCGCTTCACAATGGGAAGAAAACTTACAGTTTCTCAAACAATTAAGGAATAAAATTGCGCAATTACCAGTAAGTAAACACCCTGCAATTGAAATATTAAATAACGGTTATCTTGATAAACAAACCCTGACTCGTATTCATTTAGAATATCGTCATGCGATTGTTCAGATCTTTACTGATGCCTTATTAATGGCCCAGTTCCAGACAAAACAATTGGAGCCTAAACTCCATTCTGGAGCTAAAATGTTTCCACGCGTTTTATTAAGTTTAAATGTACTTGATGAATTTGGTTTTAGACCAGGAACAGACCCGGACAATTATTATCTAGGTAATCCGGAGTATGCACATTATCCTTTATATGAAGATTTATTGAATGATTATGGTTTGAGTGAGAAGGACCGTAGAGAGTATCAACCTTCAAAAATTGCAGATCAGGTAAGAAATTTTCTAGAATCATCTTATGATAGTTATATTAAAGTAGTTGCTTTACTTGCAGTAGCGGAAGAAGAAGTGATTCTTTTTAGCCCACCACTTCGTGAAGCGACTAAAGCCATTGGCGTGGATGTTGAAGGTGGCGGCTATTACCATGTTCATGGGGTATCTACTGACGAAACCTCAGAAGCAGC
>NZ_JAYWYV010000584.1:0-1046 GCF_048147885.1 Acinetobacter sp. 228 | reverse complement strand
CAAACAAAAATGCGTAACCATTTACACCAAACCACAAAATGCTAAAACCCATTACTCCGAGTACGAAAGCATATACAAGCGCAACAGTAGGAGAGATGGTTTTTTTAACAAGTGCACGGTTTTGAGTGCGCTGCATCTTTGTATCAATATCTTGATCTATAACATTATTAACCACACAACCTGAAGCAACAACTAATGTTGTTCCAATGAGAGTGAGCAATAATAATAAGATGTCTATAGAGCCTTGGGCGGCTAAGAAGAAGCCGCCCAAGGTGGTAATGAAATTACCGAAGAGAATTCCTGGTTTAGTCAGGAATAAATACTTTTTCAACATGACAATCAGTTTAGATCATCATATTGTAGTGAAGGTAATTCATAATCCACACAGAACCGATTAAAAGTACAGCGATACATAGGATTGTGTAGATAAATGCAATCATATTCCAACGTTGTTCAGATGATGTATTCATGTGTAAGAAGTACACAAGCTGTACAAGCACCTGAGCAACGGCAGTGATTGCAATCACTGTAACCAAAAGACCGCGGCTGAAACCACCTGCCATCACCATCCCGAATGGGATGATGGTAAGGATGACAGAAAGAATAAAGCCAACAGTGTATTGCTTAAAGTTACCGTGTGACGCACCAGCAGCATTATGCTCATGACTACTCATTAGAGAACTCCCAGTAAGTAAACGACGCTGAATACACAGATCCAAACGATGTCAAGGAAGTGCCAGAACAAGCTTAAGCAAGCAAGACGACGTGTATTCGGTAAAGTCAAACCTTTAGTTTTGATTTGATACATCAATACCAACATCCACACTAAACCAGAAGTTACGTGGATACCGTGCGTACCTACCAAAGTAAAGAACGATGATAAGAAAGCACTGTGAGTTGGACCATGACCTTCTTCTACAAGGTGATGGAATTCATAGAGTTCCATCCCGATGAAGGTTGCACCAAAAAGGAATGTAATAAATAACCAAGTGATAACTTGATTTACATTCTTTTTATAAGATGCAAGTACCGCAAAACCGAAAGTC
>NZ_JAYWYV010000583.1:0-1047 GCF_048147885.1 Acinetobacter sp. 228 | reverse complement strand
AACAGATATGCAGTCATAGCTGCAACATGTTTCCATGAACCTGTTTCACGACGTACTGTTGCCAATGTTGCCAAACAATGCGGCGCATAAATGAACCACACTAAAAGCGATAAACCTGTTGCCAACGACCACCCTGTACCATCTGCACTAATTAAATGAGACAAACCTTGTGCTACCGCATCTTCATCGGTCGCCGACAAGGCATATACGGTACCTAATGCAGCGACCACAACTTCACGAGCTGCCATAGCCGGGATTAAGGCAATACAGATTTGCCAGTTAAAACCAACTGGAGCGAATAAAGGCTGGATAAGGTGTCCAAGCATACCTGCGAAGCTGTAATCTATAGCAGGCAATGTCGCCCCTTCTGGTGGTTGTGGGAAAGTACACAAGAACCAGAGCAAAATAGAAAGCGCAAAAATAATGCCGCCGACACGCTTCAAGAAGATCTTCGCACGATCTAACAAACCGATTCCCACACTTTTTAAATCAGGGAAACGATAACTCGGCAGCTCTAGCAATAAAGCGTGTTGAGACTTATCTTTTTGGAAAAATTTCATTAAGAATGAAACACACAGTGCACTCACAATCCCAGCCATATACAGACCGAACAGCACCAGTCCTTGTAGGTTGAAAATACCCCAGACCATTTTCTCTGGAATAAATGCAGCAATCAGCAAGGCATATACGGGTAAACGTGCCGAACAAGTCATTAGTGGCGCAACCATAATCGTTGTAAAACGGTCACGAGGGTCACTAATACTACGCGTTGCCATAATTCCCGGTACTGCACAAGCAAAGCTTGAAAGTAACGGAATGAAAGCACGTCCACTTAAACCAGCTTGAAACATTAATTTATCAAGTAAAAATGCTGCACGCGGTAAATAGCCTGATTCTTCAAGTACTAAAATGAAGAAGAACAAAATTAGAATTTGTGGCAAGAAAACAACTACACCACCAGCACCCGCGATAATTCCGTCAACCACCAGACTATGCAGTAGTGGCTGTGTAATCACAGAACCGACTACTTCACCCAGCCAGCCGAAG
>NZ_JAYWYV010000582.1:0-1047 GCF_048147885.1 Acinetobacter sp. 228 | reverse complement strand
TTATTTGTAACGGGTATTAATCATAAAGATTATAGTTCTCTACGTGACAATATAGATCAGCCTCTTTATAACCGCGCAGTACAAGGTGTATATCCTCCTGGTTCAACCATTAAGCCAATGGAAGCGATGGGCGGTTTACATTATGGAATTGTCGATTGGGCTACTGCTATTTCCGACCCTGGTTATTTCCATTTACCGGGTGACTCACACAAATTCCGTGACTGGAAAAAAACCGGCCATGGCATCGTGAACATGCACAAAGCCATTATCATGTCTTGTGACACCTAATTTTATATTTTGGCCAATCAAATGGGCATCGATCAGATGAACCAATGGATGCGTCAATTCGGCTTTGGCCAAAAAACAGGTGTCGATTTACCAAGTGAAAGTGAAGGCTTATATCCAAATCCTGAATGGAAAATGCGTACACGCAAATCCAAATGGATGAAAGGTGAAACGATTTCAGTCAGTATTGGTCAAGGTGCATTTACCGCAACTCCTTTACAACTCGCCATGGCAACTGCCATTACGGCAAACCACGGCTCGCATGTAGTTCCACATGTTTTACGTGCAACCCATGGTGCAAAACCTTTTACCGTACGTAATGCACCTGATGGAAAAATTAATTTCAATGGTACAGATGAAGATTGGGTAAAAATGCGAGAAGCCATGATTGATGTAATTCAATCAGGTACTGGTCGTGGCATCCGTACACCGCTATATCAAATTGCCGGAAAAACAGGTACAGCACAGGTTAAAAGTATTGCTCAAGGCAAACGTTATAACGAAGCTGCGCTTAGTGAACGCCAACTTGACCACGGTCTTTTTGTGGGCTTTGCTCCGGCTGATAAACCAGAAATCGCTATTGCAGTTATTTGGGAAAATGGCCGTCATGGTGGTTCAGCAGCCCAACTTGCTAAACCCGTGTTTGATTACTGGTTATTAACCCGTAAGAAAAATCCGATTCGACCAGCCAACCATCAGGTTAATGGTGGCTTGATGACCGCTGGAATTAAACCAGGTGAACTCCCAAGTGGTAATGAAAGT
>NZ_JAYWYV010000581.1:0-1050 GCF_048147885.1 Acinetobacter sp. 228 | reverse complement strand
TGGCGCGCACTTACGGCATTAGTCGTGGGCCTTTGCGTGAAGCAATTCATCGCCTTGAAGGGCAACGTTTGGTTGAGCGTACTGCACATGTGGGCGCGCGTGTGGTTTCGCTCTCACTGCAACAGTTTAAAGAGCTTTACCAGATTCGTGCGTCATTAGAAGGTTTAGCTTGCAAACTTGCGGCACAGCATATTGATAAAAAGCAAATTTTGGCGCTACGTGATGTCTTACGTATGCATGCCGAAGATGAAAACTTTAAAGCAGGTAAAGGATATTACTTGCAAGAAGGGCAGGACGATTTTCACTACTGCATTATCAAAAGTAGTGGCAATAAAACCCTAGAAAAAATGCTATGTGATGAGCTTTATCATCTCATCCGTATGTACCGAATTCAGTTTTCAAACACACCCGATCGTCCAAGCAAAGCTTGGGACGAACATATCCGTATTTTAGATGCAATTGCAGAAGGCGATGGTGAACTTGCCGAGCTGCTCATGCATCGACATATCAATGCTTCTTACAAAATTATTGAGCAAACACTGCTACAAGCACAAGGAGAACATAACAATGGCTAAACAATCCGCAGGTCAGCTATTTCGCGATGCCGTAGCCCAAGAAAAGCCATTACAAGTGGTTGGAACCATCAATGCCAATCATGCACTTTTGGCAAAACGTGCAGGTTATAAAGCGATTTACTTATCAGGTGGTGGTGTAGCAGACGTACGCCGTATTACTGATGTATGTGATCTTCCATTATTGGTCGATGCTGACACAGGTTTTGGTGCTTCTGCATTTAACATTGCGCGTACTACAAAAGCACTGATCAAGTTTGGTGCTGCGGCAATGCACATTGAAGACCAAGTGGGTGCAAAACGTTGTGGTCACCGTCCGAACAAAGCCATTGTGACTCAAGAAGAAATGGTTGACCGTATTAAAGCTGCGGTTGATGCGCGTGGTGATGACAGCTTCGTGATTATGGCGCGTACTGATGCGTTAGCGGTTGAAGGCTTACAAGCGGCAATTGACCGTGCGGGTGCCTACATTGAGGCA
>NZ_JAYWYV010000580.1:0-1052 GCF_048147885.1 Acinetobacter sp. 228 | reverse complement strand
TTTCATCTGGTCGTTATAAATACGTTGCTCAGCTTGCAAATAGGTCGAACGGCTCGAATCGGTAATGCGATAAAAACTGGTTCTACCAATTTTGTCTGAGCATAACCAATCATTTTTAACTAAACGAAAAACTGAGGTTCTTACAGCGCGGTCATTAAAACCAAACAACTCTAATAACTGAATCAGGCTTGCAAGACTAATGTTTCCACCCCGATGAAGTACTGAATCTCCAAAAATTGTCGAAATAAGCGAAGTTCCACTTAAGGTTTCATTCTTTACAACAGAATCAATTATTTGCTGTATTTTTGCACTCATACTCATGTCTTGGCGTTTAGTTTCAGGGTATAGATTCTATACCCTGAATGATCTTGATGTTAAGCAATCTGACGCATATCGATTACCCGCTTTGCCTTACCTTCCGAACGAGGTAAGGTCGCTTCTGTCACAACTTCTACAGTAACGCTAATCCCAATCATGGTTTTAATGCGTTTCATCAACTCCTGAGCAAGTTGATTTGCCTGTATAGTACAGTTATGACACATCTCTGTACGAATATGCAAAGTATCCATATGGCCTTTTTTAGTCACCAAAATTTCATAATTTGGAACTAAATGCGGAACTTGCAAAATTTGCTCTTCAATTTGAGTCGTGAAAACGTTCACGCCGCGAATAATTAGCATGTCGTCACTGCGGCCCACAATTTTATCCATTTTGCGCATTGCCAGATTTTCACCCGGTAGTAAGCGGGTCAAATCACGAGTACGGTAACGAATAATCGGTAAGCCTTCTTTGGTAATAGTCGTAAAGACTAACTCGCCAAGTTCGCCATCTTTACAGACTTCACCTGTTTCAGGGTTAATAATTTCTGGGTAGAAATGATCTTCCCAAATAGTTAATCCCTCGCCCTCACCTAGACATTGCATCGCAACGCCCGGCCCCATTACCTCAGACAAACCATAAATATCGAGTGCTTTAATATTAAGACGTTCTTCAATTTCACGGCGCAGTTCGTTGGTCCACGGCTCGGCACCAAAAATACCGACTTTTAAAGA
>NZ_JAYWYV010000579.1:0-1052 GCF_048147885.1 Acinetobacter sp. 228 | reverse complement strand
CCTGAAATTGTAAATGTAGGCCCCACATTTGATTAAAAGGCATCTCATACAATTTCAAATCATAATTTTTAAGTGTTTCTTTCAACTGATAAATCATTAAATCTTTATTTAATTGATCAGTTGCTGAAAACCCTGTGCTATCAATTGCTTCAAAACGTTTTAAAAAATTTTGCGTAGTTTTTTTATCTTTCTCAATCTGATTTTTTGAAAACTCGGTCCATCGATCGTTGTAGCGTAAATCGCCTAAAGTCGTTGCAGTTTCAGGGTTATTTTTCAAAGTATATTCCCACTGTTCCTGTAAAAGTTGGTTTAAAGCTTTCACCCGAACAGAGACATCACTCTTTTGTTTAGATTGTGATTTTTCGATAGTATTTGTATTTATTTCGGGGGTTGCAGCATTAGAAGAATGAGACATCCAAAATAAAACACTGATACAAGCAAAATGTAAGGTTCTGTTTTTCATTTAATTATCCAAACATATTTAACGAAGTTAAAATAAAGACAAAACAAATTACGTGCCAAGCAGCATATAAAATAGTGTAAAAATCGAGTATTTTTTTAACTAAATGATTTTATAAATTAATTTTCTTTTTAATTAAATTAATTATAGTTGCTATCTATATTCCGTATCCGACTTTAATTTACCAGAAAGTCAAAAAAAAGCGCACATGAGCGATCTCAGTGCACTTTTTCATTTCTACATTAAAAATTGTTTCTCAAGAAAACAAATATTGATAAACAATATAGGCAGCCAGTTTTGCTGTTCGATTGTCCAAATCAAATTTTGGATTGCACTCAGCAATATCTAAAAGTTTGATTTTTCCAGTCTCTTGAATATGCTTAAAAATCGCTTCAAAAGTCGCTAAATCAATTCCTTTTACAGCAGGTGCACTGACTCCCGGTGCAACCGCAGCCGCGAATACATCTAGATCAATCGTAATGTACAAACAGTCTACTTTTTCAATAAAAGCATCAACCGCTGCAAGCACGTTGTTTAGGTTAAAAATATTAACCTCATGATCACGTAAATATGAACAATTCAGCGCATCGGC
>NZ_JAYWYV010000578.1:0-1053 GCF_048147885.1 Acinetobacter sp. 228 | reverse complement strand
TCCAACATTATCAGAAGCCATGCATGAATCTATTTTGGCTTCAATGCAACGAGCGATTCATATGTAGAAATTCTACATTTACAGGAGTTGAACATGGTTAAGGGATTAAAAAATAAAGTTGCTTTAGTGACTGGGGCAGCCCAAGGCATTGGCCGTGGGATTGCCCTGCGCTTGGCGCAAGAAGGGGCACATATTGCATTAGTTGATATGAAACAAGATCGACTCAACGATGTGCAGCAGGAAATTCAGGCTTTAGGTGTAAATGCGAGCACTTTTATTGCTGATGTAAGTGACCGCGAGCAGGTGTATGCTGCTATAAATCATGCTGAGCAGGCCCTTGGTGGGTTTGATGTCATGATTAATAACGCTGGAATTGCACAAGTTCAAGCGATTGCGGATATCACACCTGATGAATTTCAAAAAATTGTTGATATTAATATTGGTGGAGTACTGTGGGGAATACAGGCTGCTGCTGCAAAATTTAAACAACGCGAACATAAAGGTAAAATCATTAATGCTTGCTCAATTGCAGGCCACGATGGGTTTGCTTTACTCGGTATTTACTCGGCAACCAAATTTGCGGTACGAGCACTTACCCAAGCTGCGGCAAAAGAATATGCCAGTCACGGTATTACGGTAAATGGATATTGCCCCGGAATTGTCGGAACGGACATGTGGGTTGAAATCGATAAATGTTTTGCTGAAATTACCGGTGCTGCAATTGGTGAAACTTATAAAAAGTATGTGGAAGGCATTGCTTTAGGTAGAGCCCAAACACCAGACGATGTAGCCGCATTAGTTGCTTTTCTGGCAAGTGAAGATTCAGACTATATTACGGGTCAATCCATTTTAACGGACGGCGGAATTGTCTATCGCTAAAACAACATCCTGATTTGAGGGAGATAATAATGAAAGCAGCGCGTTTTTATGACAGAGGTGATATTCGTATTGAAGATATTCCTGAACCAGAAGTCACTCCCGGCACTGTAGGCATTAAGGTAGCTTGGTGTGGAATCTGTGGTACAGATTTGCACGAATTTATGGAAGGGCCAA
>NZ_JAYWYV010000577.1:0-1054 GCF_048147885.1 Acinetobacter sp. 228 | reverse complement strand
AAAAGGAACTGAATAGTAAAACAGGCAATTAAAAATAAAGGTGAATAAATGTCGGATATTATTTTGCATCAATGGGAAATTTCTCCATTTTGCCAAAAAGTTGCAAGAGCTTTGAAATTTAAGGGAATCCCCTACGAAACGATTAATTACAACGGCATTCTTGGAGCGAAAGTACCTTTGCTCAGTAAAGTGGGCAAAGTACCTGTTATTGACCATAAAGGGCAGCGTATACAAGACAGTACCCATATCGCTCGCTACCTAGACGAAAATTTTCCGGATACACCTCGACTTTATCCCGAAGACGCAAATCAAAAGGCACTTGCAGAACTTTGGGAAGACTGGGCAGATGAATCACTCTATTTTTATGAAGTATATTTAAGAGTAAATGATTCGGAAGCTTTAGAAGAAGCAATTCGTATTAGCAGTATTGGCCGCCCTGCATATGAAAAACCTATGGTGAAGGGTTTTATTTTAGCTGAACTCAAAACACAGCTTTTCTTTCAAGGCTTGGGCAGAATGAAAGCTGAAAATGTTGAAGAAGAATTTATACGACACCTCGACCGTATTGAGCAGGTTTTATCACAAAGTGAATGGTTAGTGGGTGAGAATCAAACGATTGCAGACATAGCTGTAGTTGCTCAACTTGGTGAAGTCATTCGTACAAGTAAGAAGTTTGGTAAGGAAATCTTGGATCGTCCATTTATGGCAGAATGGTATAAAAAACAAACAGGTTGAGACGACTATGGCATCAGCAACACCAGATAAAATACGAGATTGTGCAGTTGTTATTGGCGTTGGGGCATCACAGGGCATCGGTGCTGCTGTCTGTCATCGCTTTGCAAAAGAGGGCTTAAAAGTTTACGTTGCTGGACGTACTTTCCAAAAAATTGAGGCAGTAGCTGCCGAAATCCATGCCAATGCAGGCGAAGCTGTGGCATTTCGTCTAGATGCAGAAGATATCAATCAAGTTCAAGCATTGTTTGACACCATCATAAGTCAGAATGAACGTATTACTGCAGTTATTCATAATGTTGGGGGAAATATTCCCTCAATT
>NZ_JAYWYV010000576.1:0-1055 GCF_048147885.1 Acinetobacter sp. 228 | reverse complement strand
ATTACTTTACCGTCGTAGATCTTACCTGGTTCAACTTCAGCAGTAATCGCTTGAATTTTCGCAATTGCAGCTTTAGCAGCAGCTTTAGTTTCACCAAATACGCGAACTGTACCGTTATCTTCAATATCAATAGCAGCTTTAGTTTCTTCAGTGATTTGACGGATTGTTGCACCACCTTTACCAATAACATCACGGATTTTATCCGGATTAATTGTAATCACTTCGAATGTTGGAGCATGCATTGAAATTTCAGGACGAGCACGTGAAATTACTTTGTTCATTTCATTAAGGATATGCATACGACCAGCAAATGCTTGGTTTAATGCAACTTCCATAATTTCTTCAGTAATACCTTCAATCTTGATGTCCATTTGAAGTGCAGTAATACCGTTTGCAGAACCTGCTACTTTAAAGTCCATGTCACCAAGGTGGTCTTCGTCACCTAAAATGTCAGAAAGTACTGCGAAACGCTCGCCTTCCTTCACTAAGCCCATTGCGATACCAGCAACTGGTGCTTTAAGCGGAACACCTGCATCCATAAGTGATAATGACGCACCACATACAGAAGCCATTGAAGATGAACCGTTAGATTCAGTAATGTCAGATACAATACGAATAACGTACGGGAAGCGGTCAGCTGCAGGAAGAACTGCTTGAACACCACGACGCGCTAAACGACCATGACCAATTTCACGACGCTTAGGACCAGATTCACGGCCTGTTTCACCTACTGAGTAAGCAGGGAAGTTGTAGTGCAACATGAAGTTGTCAGTTTTAGTACCAGCAAGGGTATCAACCATTAATGCATCACGAGTATTACCCAAAGTCGTTGTCACCAACGCCTGAGTTTCACCACGTGTAAATAATGCAGAACCGTGTGCACGCTCAAGTACGCCCACTTGTACATCTAACGCACGAACAGTTTTGGTGTCACGGCCATCAATACGTGGTTTACCAGATAAAATGTTGTCACGTACAGTACGGTATTTAAGATCTTCAAATAAGTAGTCTACTTCGTCAGCAAGACCGTCTACATCTTCTTCAGGAACGAATTG
>NZ_JAYWYV010000575.1:0-1056 GCF_048147885.1 Acinetobacter sp. 228 | reverse complement strand
ACTGAGGATCAGCATAAAAGATTATTAAAAGTTGCTGAAAACTGCCCTATTCATAAGCTTTTAACGTCTAATATTACGATCCAAACTGAACTTAACATTTAAATAGCTCATAAAAAAAGCGCCCCAATCGGGACGCTTTTTATTCTGCTCAAAAGATTAAGCAGTTAACTCTTTTACCGCAGCAACTACAGCCTCAGTTGTAATACCGAAGAATTGGAACAAGTCTTTTGCTGGTGCTGACTCACCATAAGTTGTCATACCAATTACTTTGCCATCAAGACCAACAAACTTCCACCAGTAGTCAACATGAGCAGCTTCTACAGCAACACGTGCACGAATGTGAGCTGGTAATACTGCTTCACGATATGCAGCATCTTGTTTCATGAACTCTTCTGCACATGGCATAGAAACAACACGAACACCTTCAAGTTGAGCATAAGCTTCCATTGCTAAAGAAACTTCTGAACCAGTAGCAATAATAATTGCTTTCAACTCACCTTTCTCTTGAGCAAGAACATAACCACCTTTTGCCGCATTTTGGATTTGCTCTTCAGTACGCGTTTGGAATGGTAAGTTTTGACGAGAGAAAATAAGTGCTGTAGGTCCATCTTTACGCTCTAAAGCAGATTTCCACGCAATCGCTGTTTCTACAGTATCAGCAGGACGCCAAGTATTTAAGTTTGGTGTACCACGTAAAGAAGCAATTTGTTCAATTGGTTGGTGTGTTGGACCATCTTCACCTAAACCGATTGAGTCATGTGTATACACATGAATCACGCGCTGTTTCATTAATGCAGACATACGTACCGCATTACGTGCATATTCCATAAACATTAAGAACGTTGCAACGTAAGGAATGAAGCCGCCATGCAATGCAACACCGTTAGCGATTGCAGTCATACCGAACTCACGTACACCATAATACACGTAGTTACCAGCCGGGTTTTCTTGAACGCCTTGGCAACCTTTCCAAAGTGTTAAGTTAGAACCTGCCAAGTCCGCAGAACCACCTAATAATTCAGGTAATAAAGGACCAAATGCTTGTAATGTGTTTTG
>NZ_JAYWYV010000574.1:0-1058 GCF_048147885.1 Acinetobacter sp. 228 | reverse complement strand
TGTTCGGAAAAATACAGTATTTGGTTCAATGGTCAGTTGATACCAGCTGATATGTGTTTCACCCTGCTCTACAGCCGTCTTTAAATCATAAAGTGCTTGCTCTAGTGTTTGTTCTGGCAAGCCATGCATCAAATCGACATTAACTCGCTTAAAGCCTGCTCGTCTTGCTTGCTCAATTGCATCCATGGCATTGTTGGCTGAATGAATACGCCCAAGCTTTTGCAGGTGATCGGTATTAAAAGTCTGTACACCAATCGACAAACGATTAATACCCGCCTCTAAATAGCCTGCAAACGGGTCATGTTCTAATGTTCCCGGATTAGCTTCTAAAGTAATTTCGCAGTCATCTTCAAAGTTAAGCAGCGATTTAAGCTGTTCAAATAGCCATGCATAACCTTTAGCAGAAATGAGCGAAGGTGTTCCACCACCAATAAATACACTGTGAATTGAACGTCCTTGTGCCATCTCGACTTGAGTTTCAAAGTCGGCCACCAATGCTTTTAAATAAGTTTGCTCGAGTTCTGCCGAAAGCGCGCCATCAGGCACCGCATGTGGATATATAAAGATAAAGGAACAGAAGCAGGATTTAATACGGCCAAGGAACAGGGTCCAATTTACACAATATTTCTATTTTAACATGACTGCATCAATGGGCTTATGAAAACATACCTTAATTGCTTTAGACTGTTTTTAAACATACTTAAATATTGATAAAAATGATGAAATTCTCTAGTCAACTTTTCCTGATCTTACCCTTAGCTATGGGAATCGGTGTTGCCATGGCTTTTCAGACTGCAATTAATGCTCAGCTTCGTGAGCAATTACACTCACCATTGCAAGCAGCATTGTTATCATTTTTCATAGGTACTATCGTCTTAGCCATTATGGTGTTCTTCCAAAGTGCCGAGAAACCGAGTTTAAGTGAAATATCCAATATTCCATGGCTTCTCTGGACCGGAGGATTTCTTGGGGTTTATGCAATTAGCATGAGCATTTATACTGCACCTAAGCTTGGTTTTTTAACCTTTACAGGGTTAGTCGTTTTTGGGCAATTGGTC
>NZ_JAYWYV010000573.1:0-1058 GCF_048147885.1 Acinetobacter sp. 228 | reverse complement strand
TGGCTACTACAGGAGCAGCAGTCGCAGAGGTTGACTCCATATAAGTCCTTATATCAGTTAAAATTTATTTTTAATTTACTATTCTCTTTAAAGGCATATTTTTCTTAAAAGAATAGCGTGAAAGAACATCATCCATGACTCTTTCAGGATCACTGAATATGAGTGAAAAATGGACTAAACAACGTACCAATAGATAGCAAGAAAGTGTGCACCTGCACCTAAAAGCACAAAAATATGCCATATCGCATGGGTATATCTTACCTTTTTTAACGCGTAAAACAATGCTCCAACGGTGTAAGCTAAACCTCCAGTAATCAATAACATCAAAGTATCTTTGCTTAAATAGGTTCGCATATCATCCATTACAAAAACGGCAAGCCAACCCATAAGGACATAAGCAAGTAGCGAAATTTTCTGAAAACGGTGAATAAAAACTAACTTGAAAAGTGTACCAATTGCAGCAATGCTCCAGAGCGCAATAAGTAAAATATGAGCTTTTTGTGTAGGTATAGCAATGCTTAAGAACGGGGTATATGTTCCAGCAATTAAATAATAAATAGCTGTGTGATCGAGTTTTTTATACCAGTAACGTAAATTTTGTGTTTGTGCAAAATGATAGAGAGTCGAACTAGTAAACACGAGAATTAAGCTAAAAGCATATACCCATAAACCTACCCACTGGGCAGTGGAAAGATAAGATCCTTTTATAATTAAAAAGACAGAGGCAACTACTGCCATAACCACACCAGCGCCATGGCTGTAGGCATTAAAAAGTTCTTCTTTTGGGTCGTTGTTTTCTAACACCGATTTACTCATAAGTTTATTTTTTGATTAAAAATACAAATGTATAGAAATACAAAACAGCCGTAAAGTTATTTTATTTTTAATCCTATACCCTTTAAACTTTCACTTTATATGAGTCACCATTTTTTAGGTATATCAGTGTCGGTTTTCTCCTTTGAGCAAGAACAGCAATTCTTTCATGAAATCAAACAAATGTTTGATCAGCAGACTTTTGAGCGTTTGATTTTGAGCCAATATAAAGGAGAGTTGACACA
>NZ_JAYWYV010000572.1:0-1061 GCF_048147885.1 Acinetobacter sp. 228 | reverse complement strand
CAAGAACATGCGAATTTGCACTGCTCCTGTTAAGACCGTATAAAAAATACCGACGGCCAGCAAGAAAATAACCAGAAAATCCCATAAAGGTTCATTAAAAAATTGTACCCACGACATCAGTGTGGCATTGAGTTGTTCATTCATACTCGGTCCGCTTACGTTCTTGCTAATGTGCTATTAGCACAAGCCAAAATACTGCAATAAACAAAAAAGCCCCTAAAAATAGGGACTTCTTCAGTACATTTAAGGAAAAACTTTTAATGTCACTTGAATAGCAATTACCGTCACAAGTTTAAGCAACATCATGCCCAGCACTAAGCCTTTGAAGGTTACATGAGAGAAAGCACCCTTCAGATAAAATAAATTCATCGCACCACTGAACATATTCCCATTTGGGTGAACAGAATGCATCGACTCGGCTACAAACTTGGAAACTAACAAATGACCACCGCTAAATCAGCTCGTTTAATGATTCCCATCAATTAATCGAGTTATAAAAACTGGATTTAAGCCAATAAGCATATTTACATATACTTTTGGGCGAATGTCTAAACTGGATTTAAATTTCAAAGACTGTAACAAGCCATCGTCATAACACGACTATCTGTGCCCTTTTCTTTTTCATTAAAGAAGAGTGCATTGAGATCTGTACCAAGCTGTTGTATTTCTTGTGGCTCAGTAGTTGCGTGAGTTACGTTCATTTTCATGGTTGCAATGGTAATCGCCAATCCTTGTTTCATGAACTGCTTGTTGATGAGCGGTAAACTCATGTAAAGCTCCTTATACCTCGTGTATTTCTCCATTTCTGCACAAAATCCTTTCTGTAAAAGTATTTTATTTGCAGCCACTACTTTTTTCCTAACGTGAGTATGGAGAAATCATACCTGCGTAAAAAAGTCGGTATTATGCAGAAATTTAAAATTTTGTGTATGTTTTTCATTAAAAGTTTATGCTACTTAAGATTATTTTTTATGCAAAAACATCTGTTTTGTACTGTTTTTAAACATATTATACCTTTTTTCTAATTGAGCAATTTTCACTCAACCCTTATTTTGGCTTTA
>NZ_JAYWYV010000571.1:0-1062 GCF_048147885.1 Acinetobacter sp. 228 | reverse complement strand
TTGTTGATAGCCTCGCGATATCATACAAAACGCTCATTTACGCAATAATCTGATTAATATTTTAGATTTTGCATGTTCTGTTTATTTATTCTGAACTATCTAGAAAAAGGAATAATTTACTTCATTATGATTAAAGTTCTTATCTCATTTGGAACGCGTCCTGAAGCTATTAAAATGGCACCTGTAATCCAATGTTTAAAAAAAGACAATAGATTCGATGTTAAAGTATTAGTAACAGCTCAACATAGAGAGATGCTTGATCAAGTATTAGAAGTTTTTAAAATAACTCCTGATTTTGATTTAAATTTAATGAAAGCTAATCAAAGTTTAAATCAGCTTTCTGCAAATATTTTACAAAATATGGATAGTATTTATCAGAATTTTAGACCACATATATTATTAGTGCATGGTGATACATTGTCTGCATTTGTGGTGGCTCAATCTGCATTTTATAATCAAATTGATATTGGTCATGTTGAGGCTGGTTTAAGAACTTATAATTTAAAGTCGCCTTGGCCTGAAGAAGGTAATAGACAACTAATTTCTAAAATTTCAAATTTACATTTTGCTCCCACTGAGTTGGCTGCTGAGTGCTTAAAAAAAGAAAATATTCAGTTAGATAATATATATATTACGGGGAATACTGTAGTAGATGCATTATTAAGTGTTTCTGACCAAATTTTACCTTTACCTATAAAATATAATGGTAGTAAGTGGAACTTGGATGAAAAAATAAAAAAAATTCTGATCACAGGGCATAGACGTGAGAATTTTGGTCAAGGTTTTATTAATATTTGTCAGGCTATAAAAGATTTAGCCTTAAAGTCTCCCGCAATTGAGTTTATTTATCCTGTTCATTTAAATCCTAATGTGAAAGATATTGTTTTTAGTTATCTAACTGATATTAAAAATATTATTTTATTACCACCACAGTCTTATTTAGAATTTATTAATTTAATGAAACATAGTTATCTAATTTTGACAGACTCTGGGGGAATTCAAGAGGAAGCACCAAGTCTGGGGGTGCCAATTCTAGTAATGCGAGATACTACTGAAAGACAA
>NZ_JAYWYV010000570.1:0-1064 GCF_048147885.1 Acinetobacter sp. 228 | reverse complement strand
ATTTGTCGTACTAACCGCTTAGACACTGCCGACAAAGAATACGGTTTAATTATTGACTATAAAAACCTATTTCAGAAAATGGCAAAAGCCATTGCCGTTTATAACTCTGAATTAGACACTTCAGCATCTGAAGAAGCACAAATTGAGATTAAAAATCGTAAGATTATGGCAAAAGAGCATTTAGACAATGCGATGGAGCAACTCAATTTGCTGATGCAAATGGTGCAGCCAAATAGCTGTGAAGAAGATCGCTTAAAGTTCTTCTGTGGCAAGTCAGAAAACCCTGATGATCTTAAAGCCACTTATCAAAGACGTATTACATTGTATAAGTCTGTTGCAAGCTTCTTCCGTGCCTTTGCAAATGCCAAAGACGAATTGGCAGAAATTGGTTATACAGCCGAAGAAATTAAAGAGATTAAAGCCAAAGAAGTCTTTTATTTAGATTTAAGAGAAAAAGTTCGATTACGTGCGGGTGAATATCTCGACCTCAAAACCTTTGAAGCAGATATGCGCTATCTAATCGATAATTATATCGATGCAAAAAATTCGGTAAAAGTCAGCTCATTTGAAGATAAGACCCTGATTCAATTGATTGTGGAAACAGGTATTGCAGAAACAATCACTAAAAAGTTAAACAATATGAAGGATCGAAACTCAGTCGCAGAAACGATTGAAAATAACATCCGTAGTACCTTAATTAAAGACCATCTCGCTGACCCTGCTTTCCATGCCAAAATGTCAGGATTGTTAGAAGAAGTGATTAAAATCCGTAAGGACAGTGCAGACCGTTATGCGGAATACTTAAAGAAAATTGAACAACTCGCCAAGCAAGTACATTCAGGTACAGTAGTTAAAACCAGTGCTAGAATCGATACCACGGGTAAAAAGGCTCTCTTCAATTTATTTAATCATGAAGAACAAGCTCTCGAACTACATGAATTTGTGCTAAACAATAAACCTGCAGGTTGGCAAACACATCCACTTAAAACCTCAAAATTACGGAATATGATTAAGAAACAAATCCAAGATGAAAATTTATTAGATAAACTCATGGATATCTTCAC
>NZ_JAYWYV010000569.1:0-1064 GCF_048147885.1 Acinetobacter sp. 228 | reverse complement strand
GAATGAACTGGTCCACCGGCATAATCACCCGAAGGTGCACAAGTATCGGCTACTCCTGTTGTACCATGCGCCCAAGCCAGTACGGGCCAGCCATTTTTTGGTGGTGTTCCTTTCGGTAATAAAATAAACGCTGAGGCAACGATAGGCTCGTCATTCACACCTCGACTACGATAATTTACTAATAAGCGCTGATCTGCATGAGGAAATAAATCCATCACATCTTGTTGCGCTATAGAAAGTATTGAGCCCGGTTTTTCACTCACAATTTGCTTACTCAAATCTGCAATTGGAACAGCCATAGCAGAACCAGATATCAAACAAATACTGCTAAATAAAATTTTTAATAAAGAATTACTTTTTCTAATCAAGGGATTACTCCTCTATTATTTACATTACATCTATTTAAATAATCAATTTATAAAATATAAATTACCATAAAATTATCTATATTTATATTCGGTCAAAAATATATTGAAATATAATCACTGAAATTTAATAAAACTATATTTTAAAAATATCCAGTATAAATATAGTTGCAAAAATTAATCCAATTTCAATGATAAAAAATATATGCTGATATTTTCTTAATTACTATAGCGATTAAAATGTCAAAACAAAAATTTATACCCTACCTGATTTATCTTATTCTCGGTTCTCTATCCATCCATAGCTTTGCAGACGTACAAGTATATGGTCCGGGTGGCCCAGCACCCGCCATGAAAGAAGCCGCCAAACAATTCACCAATAAAACCGGCATAGCTGTTCATGTGAATTCTGGTCCTACTGCTCAATGGTCTGAAAAAGCGAAACTAGCTGGTGATGTTTTCTATAGCGGTTCCGAAGCCTTGATGTCTGATTTTGAAAATGCTTTTTCTGAGCAAATTATATAAGATTCGGTGGAACCTTTATATTTACGCCCCGCAGCCATTTTAGTACGCAAAGGAAATCCTAAAAATATTAAAGGATTTAAAGACCTAGCTAAATCTGGCGTTAAGGTTTTAGTTACACATGGTGCAGGTCAAGTCGGTATGTGGGAAGATATCGCTGGCAGAACCGGAAATATT
>NZ_JAYWYV010000568.1:0-1064 GCF_048147885.1 Acinetobacter sp. 228 | reverse complement strand
AAACAGAGATTCATGAAAAGTTATTATGGGCATTACAACAGTTTAATCAGGGACAATTGCAATTTATGCATCAAAAAGCTTTATCCATTACCGATGGTATAGGTGTAGATTTGCTCTTGCAAACCATTTTTTCTGAGGAATTTAAGGAATGTTAGATCAAAAGAATGCTCAGCTTAGACTCCTTAATCATGATGATCTAGAAATGGTACTGCAATGGCGCAACCATGATGACATTCGTAAATGGATGGTTAACTCGGATATTATTACTTTAAGTGACCATTTCGCTTGGTTTGAGCGGAACAAGAATAGAACTGATCGATTATTTTATATTTTTGAATATCAGCAGCAACCACAGGGGTACATCTCCTTTGTTATGATCCCAAATAGTACAGCTTATGAATGGGGTTTCTATATAAAACCCGATGCTGAAAAAGGAATGGGACAGCTGTTGGGCAACGTTGCACTGAATCATGCATTTAATAAACTTGGTTTAGAAAAAGTTTTTGGTCAGGTCTTATCATTTAATGATAGGTCTTTAAATTTTCATAAAAAAATGGGTTTTATCCAAGAAGGTTTGTTGAGAAAACATTTTAAAGATCAGCGAGGCGAATTTGATATATATCAATTTGGTTTGTTGCGAACAGAATGGCTAGAGGGTAAATGAGATGAGCAAAAAAATTACAATTAATAATCGTGATATCGGTACAGACTTTCCACCGTATGTAATTGCTGAGCTTTCTGCGAACCATAACGGGCGTTTAGAAACGGCACTCAAGATTATTGAAGAAGCTAAGCGCTGTGGTGCTGATGCAATTAAATTGCAAACATATAGTGCTGACACTATTACATTAAATAGCCAAAACGAAGAATTCATGATTCGTGGTGGTTTATGGGATGGGCAGTCTCTATATGAGCTTTACCAAAAAGCACAAATGCCATGGGAGTGGCATAAACCGCTTTTTGATCACGCGCGTGCTTTAGATATTACGATTTTTAGCTCACCATTTGACCGTACTGCAGTTGATTTACTTGAAGACCTTAATGCACCAGCATATAAAATTGCC
>NZ_JAYWYV010000567.1:0-1064 GCF_048147885.1 Acinetobacter sp. 228 | reverse complement strand
CACACAATAAGTGGCTTACCACCTACCTCCAGCAGAGGCTTTGGTGTATATAGCGTGAGTGGACGCATACGATTGCCCAAGCCAGCAGCTAAAATCATTGCTTTCATTATGCTGCAACCTCATAAGGGCCATATTTTTCAATAAATTTAGGCATTACTGAACTGTGAATAAACGCCATGAAGTCATCAAGCTCATGATAGCCATGGCTCTCTTCAAGTAAATACCACATGACTCGTGGTAAATCCTTCAAATAACCAGACTTACCATCTCGCTCAAACAAACGGACAAAGATACCTAAAATTTTGATATGGCGTTGAATTGCCATTAAATCAGCATCACGTTTAAATTGGTCAAAGCTTCGGTTTTGTTTAGCAGATGCTGGTAAAAGCTCATAGAACACTTTAAACCATTGATAAACACGCTCAGCATTCCACTGCACGTATGCATCACGTGTAATCGAGATTAAATCATATGTATCAGCACCAATAACCGCGTCTTGGAAGTCAATTACTCCCAATTCTTCTTCATTAGCAATTTTCATTAAATTACGACTATGAAAATCACGATGTACAATAACTTGCGGTTGAGCTAATGCTGCCTGAGCCAAGAAATCAAATGCATCATCAATAGTTTTCTTTTGCTCAGCTGTTGGATGGATATCGAGTGACGGTAACATCCAATCTGTTAACAACTGCATTTCCGATAAAAGCTTTTCATAAGAATAAGCCGGGAAATGTTCAGCCCCATTAATCGATTGCAAATGAATAAGCTGTTTAAAACTCTGTTCATAATATTGATCAACTGTTTCATCGTTTAACAATAAAAAACCTTGATTTAAATCTTTTGCAACGATCTGAGGTACCCGAACCCCATGCCCTGCAAAAAACTCGTCAATGGTCACAAACGGAACACAGTCTTCTTTTTCAGGAGGCGCATCCATAAGCATATACGTTTTATTTTGTAACTGGATGCGAGCATAACGTCGAAAGCTTGCATCCCCTGCTAAATAAGCGATCTGAAATTGATCATTTTCAAGAACAGATGTAAGCCATGTATGTATCAAT
>NZ_JAYWYV010000566.1:0-1064 GCF_048147885.1 Acinetobacter sp. 228 | reverse complement strand
GCTACTTGCCCAGTCCGAAGTAACCGCATTTTTAAAAGCTCGAGACAGCGAACGTGGTGAATTACTTGAGTACCTGACCAACTCCAGCATTTTCGCCAAAATCGGTGAACTGGCTTTTCGTAAAACAGCCGATATTGCAAAGCAGCGTAAACAGCTGGAAGAGTTTTTAGGGCATATTGAAATTTTGTCTGATGAAGAAATCGCTGCATTTACCGAACAATACCAGCAAGCCGAACAAAACTATCAACAGTTAGAACAGCAAAAACATGTCTTAGACAAACAGCAACAATGGTTTGAACGTAAAGCAAAACTTGAGCAAGAAGTTCAAACGAAACAGCAACAGTTTCAAACCCAGCAAAATCACCATCAACAACTGGCTAGTGAACGTGAGCAATTAAAACGTCTTGAAGTTTTCTCTGAAATACGCCCACAAGTTTTTCAGCAAGCTCAAAATTTACAAACACTGCAACAACTTGAGCCGCAAATTCAGCAAGCTCAAACCAAGTTTAATGAGTTGGTGCAAATTTTTGAAACGGGACAAAAACAATATCAACTTGCAGAACAACAGCTCAAACAAACACTCGATTTTGAGCAACAGCATCAACATGCTTTAAATCAAGTTCGACAGTCCATTCAAGAACGCGCTTTTATTGCCGATGAATATAAAAAGTGCAAAGAAAAAAGACAGGTACTTGAGCAAAACCTAAGCCCACTACAACAGCAGCAAAACGCGGTACAACAGCATATTGCACAGCTTGAGCAGAACAAAATTCATTTACAACAGCAGCTGATCCAAACTCAGCAATATGCTGAATTAGATAAGGGCCTTTCAGCACATCTACATCAGCTTGGGCAATTTATTCAAAATTACCAAACGATTGAAGAACAGCTCGGTAACCCTACCCTTGCTCGCCAAAAGCTATCGGAAGCTAAAAGTGAACTCGAACAACTCACAGCTTCACTAGGCACCGTTGAACAGATTGAGTTAAAGCTTGAACAACAGCGTAAAGATAAAGATCAGAAACTTGCTCAAGTCACGCAGTTAGATCTGATTCAACAGAAAA
>NZ_JAYWYV010000565.1:0-1065 GCF_048147885.1 Acinetobacter sp. 228 | reverse complement strand
AGCTTTGACTCATATATGGATCGACCTCACTTTGTTTTTGATAAATTGGTGAAAGTCTATTGATATAATAATTGATCCAATCAACTTGTGTTGAAAATAGAGAATAATCTCTGAGATCAGAATAAAGCCTCTTCAAATTATCTGCAATCAAGTCTACATTTGGATGAAACAACCAAATAATAATCTCCATGGGAGAAACCTTTTTCAGTGTATGCTGAGATGTTTTATCAAATCTTTCAATTTTATATAATTGCGCACCTTCTTGACCATAACTAGAGCAAAGTAGTTTTCCATTATGAACTTGATCAAGGTTTTGACCTAATTCTAAGATACGTATTCTCTTAGAAATATCTAGACATTCAGGTAAAGTCTTTAGTTTAGACTTTGCTATATTTTTAAATATATCAACTGTTTGCTGAACAACATATGATTCTCCAGTACCAGTACTAATACCTTGTTCCCAAGCATATAATTTAGAATCATTCGTAGTAGAAAATTCTATATTTGAATCTTTATTCAAAGTTACTCTTTTATTGTCAGCTGCAACAATAATGCTATCGTTTAATTGACTAGCTATGATGAAAGTCATATTTTACGTAAAATAACGAGACATTTGATATACATTTATTTTAGGCTATATCAATGCAAAATTCTGAATATTTTTATAAAAATTGAGGTTATTAATGGCTGGTGGTTCTCAAATCATTATTAATAAAGATGGTATTACCCTGATTACGCCAGGGAAATTTGAGCCGAAAGCTGGACAACACCTTTTTAAAGGCGGTGAAAAAGCTAATTATTCTTTACCAGAGATCCCTAACGTTCAATCTCCTTTTAGTAATAAATTAGATGTTTATAATTTATTTCCTGATATATCTAATATCGAATATTCTGTTTTACATTCAAATGGACAAGTAAAAACTGGCTTCCTTGACCAGTATGGTAGGACTGGACGCATCAAATCTAATGAAAAAGAAAAGGTTAAAGTTCTGATCGGAGGCGATGACTGGCATTATTATATCGACAAACTAGGTGGAACTAAGAATGATGAAACATATATAAAAT
>NZ_JAYWYV010000564.1:0-1066 GCF_048147885.1 Acinetobacter sp. 228 | reverse complement strand
AGAACATTTGCAACGCCATTACTATTGAGGGACTGGAAAATTAAGACAAACGGGCTACCGCCTTCTGCCACCATATTCCATGGATAAAGACATAAAAGAATACCAATTGCACCGATATAAAAAATCAGGATGCGATAAACAATCTGGTTTACTGCCTTTGGAATTGTTGTTTCAGGTTTTTTCGTTTCAGCCGCAGCAATACCGATAAGTTCTAGACCACCGAATGCAAACATAATGACAGCCAAAGCCATAATAAAGCCATGAATACCATGCGGAAAGAAACCACCGTGTTGCCATAAATTTGCAACGCCCGCTTGCGGACCTGCTGAGCCTGAAAGTAAAAGATAAGCGCCGAAGCCAATCATACTTAAAATCGCAACAATTTTAATGCAGGAAAATAAGAACTCCGATTCCCCAAAAAAGCGAACATTTACCAAGTTAATGCCGTTAATTAAAATAAAGAAAAATAGAGCGGTCAGCCATGTCGGAATTTCTGGCCACCAAAACTGAATAAAAGTACCAATCGCACTCAGTTCGGCCATACTCACCAGTACATACAAAACCCAGTAGTTCCAGCCAGACATAAAACCAGCCATTTTGCCCCAGTATTTGTTCGCAAAATAACTAAAAGAACCACTTACCGGTTCTTCAACAACCATTTCACCTAAATGACGCATAATCAAAAAGGCAATAATTCCTGCAATTGCATATCCCAATAAAATTGAAGGACCTGCCAGTTTAATTGTTTGTGATAGACCTAAGAATAATCCTGTTCCGATCGCCCCTCCGAGTGCGATGAGTTGAATATGCCGATTGGATAAGCCTTGTTTTAACTCGTGCTTATTGTTTGCATCCATAACATTATCTCCAATGTTGGTGTCACTTCCTGTACACCTTTATTCAGCACCATATCCGAAGACCAGAAACCGACCTTCGGACATAAGTTGCTTTAGTATGAGTCCATTTAATTTTTGAGAAGACGTGTCCTATCTTCTATTTAAAAAGAGATTGCATCCTTACATTTAACGGGTTGGGAACGTTCCTTTAAAATTTCGTAGCCGCGATC
>NZ_JAYWYV010000563.1:0-1066 GCF_048147885.1 Acinetobacter sp. 228 | reverse complement strand
CTCCGATGAAAAACGGAACACGCCATCCCCAGTCATGCAGTTGTTCTTCGGTGAGTATCATTTGCAAGATGAGTAGTACGCATAAAGCTGTAAGCTGTCCTGCAATTAAAGTGACATATTGAAAGCTTGAGAAAAAACCACGACGATCTTTTTCTGCCATTTCACTTAAATACGTTGCACTTGCGCCATATTCACCGCCTACACTTAAGCCTTGAATTAAACGTGCAATAACCAAAAGCAATGGAGCAAATACACCAATACTTTCGTAGGAGGGTGTAACAGCAATCAGTAGCGAACCGATACACATTAAAGTAACGGAAAGTGTAAGGCCCGCTTTACGTCCTTTACGGTCAGAATAGATCCCCATAATCCATGCGCCAATGGGACGCATAAGGAAACCCACTGCAAAAATAGCTGCAGCTTGAAGAAGTTGAGCGGTTTGACTTCCTTTTGGGAAAAATGCATGAGCAAAATAGAGCGTAAATGCGGCATATACATACCAGTCGTACCATTCGACAAGGTTACCGGCAGAACCGCCCAAAATTGATTTTAGACGGGTTTTTGTATCTAAATTAGAATGTGGAGTTGTTGCGGTAGAAGGTTGATCAACCATGATTCGCTCCATGTTTCGCTTGGGTTGAATGCTAAAAAAGAGAAGATTTATTCCGTTTTTACATATTATCTACAGGAGTATTTCACTTTATTTTTTTTATGTCTGTAAAACAATGTTTATTATTTAAGCAAAGGAATAAGTTGAATATTTATGTGATTTCAAATTAGCCGATCAGCATATTTTTATCTTCTAATTTCAATATTTTTCTTATTACTTTTTTCCATGCAGTAAAAAATTGATAAAGAATGGGTAATGTTTGGACGAAGAAAGCCTATGCCACTTAAAAATAATGATATATTCCAAAGAAAATTTTAAATAAATACAGTTAGGCATGATGTTTTTGCATTATGGGCTAGATGTGTGTGGAAAATGAAAGGGACATTCAGATGTCAAATTGCCCGAAAAAATATATTGTCGCTTTTGATCAGGGAACAACAAGCTCAAGAGCAATTG
>NZ_JAYWYV010000562.1:0-1067 GCF_048147885.1 Acinetobacter sp. 228 | reverse complement strand
TTATATCTGTTTTTTTATAGCATTTTTATGAAAAAAAATCAAAAAACTCTCAAATTCTTGGGCTTTTAGCAAAGAGATGCTTTGCTTTTGCTCATTTTATTGACCAACCATAACCATAGCAGGGCGCAATAAGCGGCCATTTAAGGTATAGCCTTTTTGTAAAACGGTACCGATTTCATTTGCTTTTGCATTTGGATCAATGCCAACAGCTTGGTGTAAATCTGCGTTGAAACCATTTTGAGTATCAGCTTCTACAACGCCAAATTTCTCAAGAGTCGTTAAAAGTGACTTTAAGGTTAACTTAACACCTTCAAGTACAGGCGTTTCTTCATCGCCAGCTGCCTGAATTGCGCGTTCTAAATTGTCGACAGAGTCCAACAATTCTTTTGCAAATTTCTCAAGCACAGTCTCTTTATGCTTTTCAGACTCACGCTGAATACGCTCTACACTTTTTTGTGCTTCGTAAACTGCATTGGCAGTACGAGCTTTTTCAAGCTTAAGATTTTCTTCTAGTTTAGTGATTTGCGCTTGTAAAGATTCAACGGTAACGTCGTTTGCTTGCTCTACACCTTCAGCCTGAGTTTGCTCGTTAGATTGCTCAACTTGCTCATTTTGAATGTCTTGAGCTTGCTCGTTTTGCTCATTAGCCATTGATGATCTCCGTTTAAATGGGTTTTTAAACATGTACAGTCCTTTTTGGCATCAGTATTTACTGTGTAAAACCTGAACTGCCATGCATATGCTGTAATTCATTAATAGGGATGAAGTATGGGCATTGCCTAAAAATTCAAGCGTACACGGCAATTTAAAGCTTTTAATTTTGCGGTTTTAAGTAAAAATCTAAATTTTCGATCATAAAAGCTATAAATTCTTGAGTAATTCGGGGTAAATGTTGTCTAGAAGCATACACGACCGACAAGCTTAACTCCGGAGCCGTAAAATTTTTAAATAAAGCTTTTAAGCGTTTTTCTTTTAAATCTTTCTCAACTAATAATGTAGGCAACATTGCAACTCCCTGTGCATGTAAGCACATATCGTAAAGTGCATTCACATCATTACTTTTAAAA
>NZ_JAYWYV010000561.1:0-1067 GCF_048147885.1 Acinetobacter sp. 228 | reverse complement strand
ATATTAAATTGACGTATTTAAAATCACCGATGATTATTCCGTTGCTGGCCTACATTGCCAGACGGTTTTGACAGACCGTAACTCGTAGCGAATTGTAGTTCTACTATAAATTCGTTAGACCCTTGCGTCCCCTTTCTTTGCGGTAGGACGGGAGGGGGACGCCCCGCGCGTGCTGGTTCTACGAGTCCAGTCTGTCAACCCCCTTTCGTTCTACCACCCTAATTAATTCGCGGTAATTCGGTGGTAGAACTCCATTTTTTAAGGAGTTGACTATGCCACTTTTCAAACTCATTTTCTCTCTTATTTAACTATTTTATTGATTTAAAATTTGGTTTTTTACGCCCTATTTTTTAAATTTATAGATTATTTTTATTTTAAAATTTTATTTTCCTGTATGCATGGGAGGATTAATTATTACCTAAAAAATTATTTTAATTTTTAAACAGATTATATTTTTATTCTACTCATAGATATAAATCATTATGAGAATAATATGACAATTTATAAACCTTTTTTGACTTTAAGTTTTGTTCTAGTGAGTTTGGGTATTTCAGGCTGTAACCTCCACACTCAGCAAGAGTTTGAAAAAATTTGCCTGTCGGGTGGGCATAGCAAGACCAGTTGCGAATGTATTTACCAGCGACTCGAACAAACCTATTCCCCGAAGCTTATGCAGCGCCTAAAACATGTCAGTTTGCAAAGTCCTGTTCTCCCACGGGACTTTGCCCCTACTTTTTTCAGCGTCATGCAGCGATGTGACAAAAGTAGTCTGGGCTAAGCGTTGGCTTAGCTCTTTATCTCTGTGTCGCAATGGTTTATTACTTTAAATCAGCGCAAAAAATTAAAGTCTGTTGTGACACAGAGGCCTAAAGAAGAATATTTTTAAGAAATTTGAACTTTTATAGCTTAGATATTTCTATACCCAGCTCGTTTTTAACGATAACGTCATGTTTAATAAGTAGTATTTTTTATCATTAATATCATAGAGCTAATAAAAATGAGCTTTTATACAGAACTACAAGTCCGTTATACAGATTTTGACACGATTGATTTATCTACTGAAAAGC
>NZ_JAYWYV010000560.1:0-1068 GCF_048147885.1 Acinetobacter sp. 228 | reverse complement strand
TGTGCATATTGAAGGGACCTTTGAACCTGAATTAATGTTTGCCATTGCACAGCGTAATCAGATTCAGATTCCTTACAAATCTGTTGAAGAAGTAAAGCAAGCTTATAACTTTCATAATCTTCAATCATTTTTAGATATTTACTATGCTGGTGCAAATGTTCTTGTTCATGAGCAAGATTTCTACGATTTAGCATGGGCATATTTTGAAAAGTGTGCAGAAGATCGTGTCGTTCATACAGAAATGTTCTTCGATCCGCAAACTCATACTGACCGTGGTATTGCTTTTGCAACCGTGATCAATGGGCTTAAACGTGCATGTGCTGACGCAAAAGCCAAATTTGGTATCAGTTCTCAGCTGATCATGTGTTTCCTGCGTCATTTAAGCGAAGAAGCTGCATTTGAAACGCTTGAGCAAGCTTTACCGTTTAAACAAGATATTATCGCTGTAGGACTTGATTCAAGCGAAGTAGGCCATCCACCAGCTAAATTTGAACGTGTTTTTGCTAAAGCGCGTGAAGAAGGCTTCTTAATCGTGGCTCACGCAGGTGAGGAAGGTCCACCTGAATATGTGTGGGAGGCTTTAGACCTGCTCAAAGTAAACCGTATTGACCACGGCGTGCGTTCTGAAGAAGACGAACAATTAATGGCTCGTTTAATTAATGAAAAAATGCCATTAACGGTTTGTCCTTTAAGTAACTTAAAGCTATGTGTTGTTAAGGATATGAAAGATCACAATATCCGCCGTCTTTTACAAAAAGGCGTACACGTGACTGTTAACTCAGATGATCCTTCATATTTCGGCGGTTATATGAATGATAATTTCTTTGCCATTCAACAGGCATTAGATTTAACCAATGATGAGTTGAAGCAACTCGCAATTAACTCTTTTGAAGCCTCTTTCATTTCAGATGAGGAGAAACAAAAGTGGATTTCAGAAATCCAGAAAATCTAAATAAAAAAACCGCCTGTGATAGGCGGTTTTTTTAACATTGAATTTATTTAGGTTGTTTGGTCATACTGTTTAAAACATTGTCTTTATCTATAAAGTGATGTTTTAAAGCTGCAAGT
>NZ_JAYWYV010000559.1:0-1068 GCF_048147885.1 Acinetobacter sp. 228 | reverse complement strand
ACATTTACAAATACTCTTTGTGCCTGCTCACCTAGCAACAATAGACCTAAAGCACCTGTCCCAATCGGACCTAAAGAAAGCCAGCTAGAAATCGCGACTTCTTTTTCTGGTAACTGATGCAAAGCCATACGCAACATTAAAATCGTTAAAATGGCAAATGCAGGTAAAACAGAGATTCCCCAAAGTACGTAACCCGCTAACAATAAATGAAAGCTATGCACATCTGCTGGTAAATGTGCAACCAACATGCCCGCAGAACTTGCTGCGACTTCACATGCAACCACCGGCAAAAGCCAAATTGCAGTCATGGTATGTAGTTGATGATTCTGACGGCTAAACATACAAAATGGTACGATCCACGCAATAGCCAGTGCTAAAAAGACGTCGATATACCATAAAGCTTGGGCGATATGAACTGCCACTTCGCCGTAAAGCCCGATTCCGAAGCTTAAAAAGCCATTTAGTATGGTTGCAAGCCCCATCGGTATAGCACCTAAAAACAAGCTCATATTTGGATGATTAAATATTTGCTTCGCTTCATGAGGGAAAAGAAACCACCGCAATAAATAGAGAACTGAAAAAACACTAAATAGAACAATATTAAATTGCCATAACAGCGTAGCCAGCATAAATAAAAATGATTTGGCAAATGGAAGCTGAATTAAAATCATACTGACCACGCCAGTACCCATAGTTGCTGTAAACCAATTTGGGGTAAAATGCCGTATAACATCTTTACTTTGATTTAATTGGTAAAAGGGTCTTTTCATCTTAAGTCTCTAATCAAAGAGTGGATGAGGCTATAGTAGGATAAATTAATAATAAGAAAAATTGATTTATTTTTATTTAATTCATCAATTTTTTAGATATAAAAAGTATTCGTATTGAAAAATACCTGAGTAAAAACACAACAACAAGACGAATCTGTGAGATTATGGCAATATATAGCCCTTGCAAAAATAGCCATATTTTAAGTTCATGAAACTGCTTCGTCTTAATGCGTTATCGCCCAATTTCCAGTTACCACAAACAGCGGTAACTATTGGTAATTTTGATGGTGTCCATTTA
>NZ_JAYWYV010000558.1:0-1068 GCF_048147885.1 Acinetobacter sp. 228 | reverse complement strand
AAAAAACGCTTTCTTCTGAATGCCTACAACAGAGCTCAACTCAGATTGTGCAGCGTCCATGTCAATTCTTGTGGAATCATATTTTGTAAAACAGGTTGTAATGCATCTGCATTATTACCACTTACATAACATTCAATACGTGCAATATTCTGACGTATTTGGTCACATAATAACTCATTTTTTATTAAAATACGGGCTGTTTGTCGGGCAACTGCCAAACCCGAATCAACCAGTGTGAATTGGTTATCAAAAAGATGACGAATGGCTTCATTTAAGAACGGATAGTGCGTACAACCAAGTACCAAATAGTCCGCGCCTTGCTCAACTGCAGGTTGTAAAACTTCTCTTAATGCATTTAAACAAACAGGGCTCATTTGCTGCCCTGCTTCTACACATGGGACAAGCTCTAAACTCGTTAGAGTCATCACTTTAACACCCGCCGGAACAGCAAACTTTTCGACAACATCTTTAATGAGTTGTCCACGAAAAGTAGCTGGTGTTGCCAGTACTGCAACTACTTTAGAACGAGTTTGTAATACGGCAGGTTTTAGTGCCGGTACCAAGCCAACAATCGGGAAGTGTTCGCCATAATGTTCTCGTAAATGATCAAGGCTAAATGCGGAAGCCGTATTACAAGCTACGACCGCAATTTTACAACCCTGACGATATAACCAGTCGACGGCACGAGCCGTTAGCTCTCTGATTTCTTCATCAGAGCGAGGACCATACGGAACATAGGCTGTATCTGCATAATACACAATACGTTCGTTTGGCAAATATTTGGCAATTTCTGCTGCAACCGACATACCTCCAATACCTGAATCAAAAATACCAATTGGGGCATCTGCTAATGCTTTAGGCATAGGTTCTAATTCAGTAAATAAAGGCTGTATGGCTGTCATGGCAGTACTAGAGAGTGTCGGAAAATTTCACTCTATAAAGCTTAAACCTCAAGTGCCTAATTGCAAGTGCAAATTACCACTTTTTAACTGCAAAATGGTTTCGCCTTTATCATTTTCGACCAGTGTTCCATAGTTCACGAGATGATAGAAAGCCTGACGTTGAATA
>NZ_JAYWYV010000557.1:0-1069 GCF_048147885.1 Acinetobacter sp. 228 | reverse complement strand
GTTCCACGGTACTAATGAAAGTAAAATCGCTAGTGAACCGATATAGAAAATCAAGATACGGAAAACAACTTGGTTAATTGCTTTTGGACTGGTTTTTTTCGGATCTTTTGCTTCCGCCGCGGCCATACCAATCAGTTCAATACCACCAAAGGCGAACATCAAGAAAGCCAACATATAGAAGAGGCCACTAAAGCCATTTGGAAAAAATCCACCATGAGACCAAAGGTTACTAAACGAAATGCTTGAACCTACATCTGCTGTAAATAGCAAATAAAGGCCAAAAACAATCATAGAGATAACCGCAGCAACTTTAATAATAGCGAGCCAGAATTCGGACTCACCATAAAATTTGACGTTTGTTAGGTTAATTGCCGTAATCACGACAAAGAAAAATAAGACAGAAGTCCATGCTGGAATATGAGGCCACCAGTAATTAATATATTTGGCTACCGCGGTGAGTTCACTCATCGCAACCAGAACATAGAGCATCCAATAATTCCATCCAGCTAAAAATCCGGGAAATTTTCCCCAGTATTTATACGCAAAATGGCTGAACGATCCTGCAACAGGTTCTTCAACAATCATTTCTCCCAGGTGGCGCATAATTAAAAAAGCAATTAAGCCACCAATGGCATATCCTAAAATAATGGATGGTCCCGCAGATTGAATCACTTGCGCCGAGCCTAAAAATAATCCGGTACCAATTGCTCCACCCATAGCAATTAATTGGATATGTCGATTTTTTAGTCCTCGTTGAAGTGTAGAAGATTCGTTGGTCAAAGGTCTTCACTCACAATGAATAAGTAAATTATTCTAATAGATGGATTTATTTTAGCCTAGACTACAATTGAACAAGGGATGACTGTAAAGTAACTATAAAAAATATTTAAAATCATAAGCTTGCTTTTAATCGTGTTAAATTGGTTGAAAAATCTTCCAAAAATATATTTTTTGATAGACTTTTTTCTTATGATTTTACTTTATTCGGTCATTGCAGGCATGAATTGAAATTTCCAAAATAAACCCGCGTCAATACGATTGATGTATAAAAGTAGAGTGCTATCTCTTG
>NZ_JAYWYV010000556.1:0-1069 GCF_048147885.1 Acinetobacter sp. 228 | reverse complement strand
TAAAGTAGAGGGTCCACGAATCACTTCAACTTGTTTTGCGAGAACTGGATCTACTGTTACAGCATGATCAGGAGACAAAGTTGAGACATCCACATTTTCAGATGAATTTTGAAGAACTTTAACACGTGGTCCATCTTGGCCACGGATCACTGGGCGACTTGAACCAGCCCCAAACTGATTCGCATAAATCCCCACCTCACTATTGAGCGCATCCCCAATAGTGGCAGCCCCTTCAGTCAAATGCTTTTGGTCAACTACAGTATCTGCGACTGCAAAATCTTTTGAAGTTTGCTCAAGGGGGTGTGCCTTAATGCGGATAGTTTCTAACTTCTCAACATTTTCATTTTCTGCTGCAAATACAGGTATGGATATGGCAGACAAAATGGATAAGGTCAAAATATTTTTATAGAACAACATGAGGTGAGTCTCTAATCGTACGACTTTTGTTTTGTTATATTATAACATTTCAGTTGTTTTGCAATAAAAAACATTCGCTAATGACATGTTTCGATAGACTCAAGTTTTTGATGATGTGAGAAGCTTTCTTTTCTAATGCCTTTTACAATCTCCCATGCAGTTATCGCCCCTCCACTTGCTAAATTGAGCCGAAATACGTTACCCATTGCCGCCTTAGCAATTGGCAGTATGACGCACGATCTTTACCGCTTATTTACAATGCAATCAGGTATGCTGACTCATCAATGGAAGGGGCTTTTCTACCCTAATCTTGCACTAGGGCTATTATTCTGTGCCATTTGGTATTTACTTTACCGACCTGTGGTTTACCGTTTTTTTGGTATCCAACACGATTTAAAACTAGATTCTTTTAGACATTTTTTTAGCTTTTTTATTGGAATCATAATTGCTCTACTCATTGGTATAGCAACACATCTCATTTGGGATGGGCTTACCCACTCAGACTTTAGAACTTTTATATTTCAAGACTTTTTATCGCAAACTGTTCACTTGTTTGGCCGCCCTTATCCATTACATCGCCTTCTTCAACTCGGTTCTTCTGCTCTGGCATTACCTTTTTTAGGCTGGATGAGTATTCATTACTATCATCGCC
>NZ_JAYWYV010000555.1:0-1069 GCF_048147885.1 Acinetobacter sp. 228 | reverse complement strand
CATTATTACCTATTGCTGAAGTTTCATTAAAGCTATGGTTGAGTACTGAGGGAAGTAGCCAAATCATGATTGGTTTCTTTGCCTTAAGTATTGTAAGCGCTTGGTTAATGGTGAGCTTCTTTACCGCATTAAAAACGAGTGTATGGCAAACTAAACAGATGGCTTCTAAATACGAACAATTGCTTTTTAAAGCTTATCGTTATGTGCCGATGGTTTTTTTATCCAGTTTAGTTGCTTATTTATCTTTGCAATTATCGATTGCTTTTTAATCTTATTTTAAAACAGAATTTTTAAATAAAACGTAGACTCAACATCTACGTTTTATTTTTTAACTGGACTTAAAACAGGGTGTTTCTTCATTTGTACATATTATATGCTTCAAATCAGCAATTTAAGAAGATGAGAAATATGAAATGGAACAAATCGAGTGGAATGACTTTTTAAAAGTAGAACTGCGCGTTGGTAAAATTATTCAAGCTGAGGTTTTTGAAAAGGCGCGAAAACCTGCCTATATTTTGCATGTAGATTTTGGTGAAGAATTGGGTGTACGTAAATCGAGTGCACAGATTACTAAACTTTATCAACCGCAGGATTTGATTGGTAAATTAGTTGTTGCAGTAGTGAATTTCCCTAAAAAGCAAATAGGGCCTATTCAATCAGAATGTTTGGTAACAGGGTTTCATAATGCAGAGGGGGATGTAGCACTTTGTATCCCAGAGTTTGAAGTACCTCTGGGTACAAAGTTATTATAATTTAGCGACGTGATTTGTAAGACACGTCTACTTTACGTGGACGATAGATCCAACCTAAAACCAGCAGTAATATTGCAAAACCTAAAATTGGATAATCACCTAGACGGTTATAGAGAGTTTGACCTTGCATGGCTGGTAAATCGCCTCTCAAGACAAACTCTTTATCAATCGGTGCTTGTTCAGTGATATGACCATTTTGATCAATAAACGCTGTTACACCTGTGTTAGTTGCACGAATAAACCAGCGACCATTTTCTTTCGCACGCATCTGCACCATTTGTAAATGTTGCCATGGGCCAGCTGTTCCAGTAAACCAA
>NZ_JAYWYV010000554.1:0-1070 GCF_048147885.1 Acinetobacter sp. 228 | reverse complement strand
ATAGATCGTAGAAAATACCTCTTCTTTTAAAGCGTCTGTTTGAAAAGTTAAGCTCATCTGAATGAGTCTTTCTTTTGAATGGAAGTAGTTGTAAAAGGTTGCTTTGGGAATTTGGGAGTCGGCAATAATTCGGTCTACCCCTACCTTATGAAACCCGTATTGGTTAAATAAATCTTTTGCCGTGTGGAGCACTCGCAATGCTCTAAATGAAGCTTCTAAATTTTTCATGTATATCGTTTAAAATAATTTTTTGTTGTAAATAAAAGAGATAGAAATGCCGTCGCTCTTAAATTGAGCGCTAAATACAGACATGCAAAAGCCGCACAAAAATGGTGTGCTCGCCTATCTCGGGTTTTATTGTTGCTATGATTTTTTAGTCGTAACGATGTTTAGATTTAAAAACCTAGAGTCGATTCAACCGCTTTATAGACTGTTTAAGTGGTATAGACAGAAAGACTTTGGCAAAAACCAATAAATGAGAAGAATTAGTACGCATAGCGAACTCCTTTGGCTATAAAGAAGTTTCACCACATTACTGCTAAATAATGGTGGCGAAACGAAAGAGGGTTAGCAGACTGGAGCCAAAGAATCCAGCACACCCGAAGGTGTCCCCCTCCCGTTCCGCCGCAGAGGGGGCACGCAGGGATTCCCACAAAAAAGAGAGACTTTTTCGTGTGCTTTGGGTAAATACGGCCTGCTAAAACCGACTGGCAATGTGGCCAGCAGGCAAAGGATAGTGCTCTGCCCTATTACAGTCAAGCACACAAAATGACATTTGTTTTAAAATAGATCATTAAAAACTAAGGATAAATAATTAAAAATTATTGTTAATTTAGGATTTATAAAGTCTCGGTTTAAAGGCCTTTAAATCTCTCAGTTGACTGTATAAAAAGGCATAACAAAATCAGTAAAACTTCGCTTCACCAGCAGGACGAGTTTTAAACCTTCTATGAAACCACATGTATTGTGTTGGGGCGATCCGAATCTGGTTTTCAATAATTTTATTGACGCGTTCAGCATCATTCACTTCGCATTCGCTAGGAAAATTATCAAGTTTAGGTTCTACTAGT
>NZ_JAYWYV010000553.1:0-1071 GCF_048147885.1 Acinetobacter sp. 228 | reverse complement strand
GTGCTTTTGTAAAGTTTGAAGGATTGGGTTTAAAAGAAACCATTGAGGTTATTCATAACAGTAAAGGCTTGGCAGTTTTAGCTCATCCAACCCGTTATGATTTATCGGCTACAAATACCCGGTATTTGATTGAGATATTTGCAAGTTATGGTGGAGATGCGGTGGAGCTGCCGCCTCCTGTAGATCCTTTATCTACTCGCCAAATGATTGATCGTATGATTGACCAGCATCATTTGGCTATTTCAATTGGTAGCGATTTTCATGGTGAAAATATGCCGTGGATTAAATTAGGAAACACCCCTAAACCAGCGAGTAACCAGCAAGGCATTTGGGAGCGTTTTATCTAATCGCATTTTAGAGCAAGTTGTTATCTTGAGCTTGAATTGGAGGAGGTGTGGGCTTACCAAGTGTCCCCAAAAGCTCAATTTCGATACTACGTACCATTGCATCTAAAGGTAAATCATTACTTTGCGTACCAAATGGTTCCTCAATTTCGGTACTTAAAGCATCAAGCCCTAAAAATGTATAAGCCAAAATTCCAACCAGTAAAGGCGTTGCTAAACCAAGTAAAGATCCTAAGCTAAATGGCAACATAAAACAGAAAAAATAAACAGTACGGTTAAGCAAAACTGAATAAGCAAACGGAATAGGAGTATTTGCAATACGGTCACAGCCAGTTTGTACGACACTTAGATCTGCAACATTCTTATTCATTTGAGCATAAATAATATCTGAAATTTCCCCTTCTTTAAGCGCTTGTAATAATTCCCATTGAATAAGGCTAAGCGTATATTGCGGTGCGTTATTCTGTTGGTAAAGTTGGGTCAATGCCTGTTGGCTCATGCCACTGGTTTGTATTAGCTCGGTGGGGTTGGCTGTTTGACGACGTAAACGGTCACGTAACACATTGGCAAATACAATAACGTGCTGAATGACACGTTCACGGCGGGCTTGAGTTAAAATCCGGCAGTCACGGTCGAAATGTCGCGAAGTCGCAATCAGGACCCCCCATAATTTTCGGGCTTCCCACCAGCGGTCATAACATGCAGTATTCTTAAAACCTAAAAAAAT
>NZ_JAYWYV010000552.1:0-1073 GCF_048147885.1 Acinetobacter sp. 228 | reverse complement strand
GTTCGCTATACATTTAGTGACGAAGGTGATTTATACAAATATCCATTTGATGACCATTCAGCTTGCCTAGAATTAAAAAAGAGCAATACAGAACACGTATTTGAGCAGGTAAATACCTTAAAAGCGCAAGCATGGAATGCAGAATTCCATCCCCCTTTTTTTACAAGTCTCGTAGAAACTGAACTAGACTATTTCCTTATTTTAGCGCTCCACCCGATTCTTGATGAAAGCTATCAAAAGTCAGATTTCATTCAGGCTATACAAAATCGATATCAACAATATTCATCCAATAATGTGCCATTGGTGCTGACAGAAATTGATATCGCACATCATCTAGATACAAGTTCTACAAAAGCGCCAGAACAAGCTAACCAAAACTATGTGTCAGAAATTATTTTAGAAGAGTTTCGAAATACGCTCGCTGAACCAGAAATGAGTCAGCATGATGACTTTTTTGATTTTGGTGGCCATTCACTATTAGCAACACGAATTATTGGAAATCTACTTAATAAACACGGAATTGAGATTCAATTTAATGATTTCTTTAAATCTCCATCTGCTGCTGATTTAGCCCAATATGCTTTCGTTAAATCTGCAAAAACTGACAAATCCACCTTACAAAGTATCGATAAAGCCCCGCTTACTTTAGCTCAAGATTTCCTGTGGCAAGCTTATTCTGCATTCGATTTTAGCCCAATTTATAACTTACCATTTGCCGTAGAATTCCTTGAAGAAATTAATGAAGATATTTTCTTTCAAGCCTTTACAGATATTGTTGAGCGCCATGCAGGTTTACGCACAATTTTTAATAGCGCCAATGGTCAAACCTATCAACAGGTTATTCCTACATCTGAACTTAAACAATTCAAATGGTTTTGGAACAGTGCCGAAAGTCACGATGCAACGCTTGCAAGTGAAGCTTCATATAAATTTGATTTAACCCGTGAACTTCCCTTAAGAATTCGTTTAATTCGGAATGCTAAAGGTCGCCAAACTCTATCGTTTTTAGTTCACCACATGGTGATTGATGAATGGTCTTTAAATACCATTATGGCTGACCTTGCGCATGCTTA
>NZ_JAYWYV010000551.1:0-1073 GCF_048147885.1 Acinetobacter sp. 228 | reverse complement strand
AGCGATACCTGCAATGATTGGCTGTTCCATAGTGTCTTCTGCCTCAGTAGTAATGAGTGTACCTACATTTTCTTTAAATTCGTCGTCAAATGCGCCGTCGTCATCATTATCAAAACTTGATAATACGCGTAAAGGAACTTGATATTTTCCGGCAAATTCTACTGAGCGAATCTGTAAAACTTTAGAACCTAATGATGCCATTTCTAGCATTTCTTCAAAAGAAATACGATCGATTTTCTTCGCTTTAGGGGCAACACGAGGGTCGGTTGTATAAACCCCATCAACGTCAGTATAAATTTGGCATTCATCTGCTTTTAGGGCAGCTGCAATGGCAACACCAGAAGTATCTGAACCACCACGTCCTAGAGTTGTAGTATTTCCGTTGGCATCGAAGCCTTGGAAGCCTGCAACTACAATAACACGGCCTGCATCTAGGTCATTGGTCATGACATCTGTGTCAATCGACTCAATACGCGCCTTAGTAAATGCACTGTCAGTTTTAATACCGACTTGACGTCCGGTATAGGATTTAGCTTCCACACCAATCGAATTAAGTGCCATAGCTAACATGGAAATCGTCACCTGTTCACCAGTTGAAACCATTTGGTCTAACTCGCGTGGGTCAGGTGTTTCGGTAATGGCTTTAGCGAGGGCAAGTAAGCGGTTTGTTTCACCACTCATTGCAGATACGACCACAACAACCTTGTGACCGTGATCATGCCAACGCTTCACACGACGAGCAACATTTAAAATGCGCTCGGGGGTACCCATAGAAGTACCGCCATATTTTTGAACGATTAATGCCATATCGCCTAAACCCTTATAATTAAACGGGAAAAGTATATTCTTGCTTCCTTGGTTTCATTATATGTACACCATTATGTACATAAATGAAATTGCTGAGTTTATCTAGCAAGCCGTGATTCGGCGGACAGTATATAGTAACGTAAATATGCTAACAATCATTGATCTGGACTAATTTCATCAAGTTTGCTGATTGTTAGCTTCGGTACAACTTATATAGCTTTTTTTAGTTGCTTCTTTTGCTGGCATTCTTCCTCCCACTTCATTAC
>NZ_JAYWYV010000550.1:0-1074 GCF_048147885.1 Acinetobacter sp. 228 | reverse complement strand
TTCACACCTTCACTAATTGCAATATCCGGATCAATGGCAATTTGAATTTGAGGCTGCCAAAAGCGATAAATAATTGTCAGTGATACTGCAATAATTAATGTGAAAATAGGTAGGTCTGGCCAATCAATACTTAGTAAGTCACCAAACAAATAACTTAAAAGCTCCGGTCTTAAACTTGGAACATGTTGAATAAACAGGAGGCCACTACATAGTAATGTTGCTGAGCATAGGGCAAGCAAAGCATCGTTTGGTAAACGATTGTCATGTAGTGCCCATAAAATAGCGACTAATAAAATAGCTGTACCTGCCACGCCAAGCCAGAGGGGAAGGCTTAAAGCACCAGCAATTGCTACCCCAAGTAAGGTTCCATGTGCCATGGTGTCTGCAAAAAAAGACATACGTCTCCATAGCATGAGACAACCAAGTGGTGCAGTCAAAAAGACTAATAAGGTTCCCATAATCCATGCGGGTAACAATAATTGTAACCATTCCATCATGGCTTAAGCTTACGGTTCCGGGTGAATGTGAGGTCTGCTATTGTGAGGGCAGGGGTGTGCAGCGTCACCATGCGCACAGTGATCATGATGATGTTGATAGAAAACTCGCTGAGTACCGAATATTGCTTGGTATTCAGGATGTTGCTGAATACTTTCTGGTAAGCCGCTACAGCATATATGCTTGTTTAAACAAACAACGCGTTGAGTTCCCTGCATGACCCACTGTAAATCATGGGAAACAATTAAAATGGCACAACCATAACGTTCCGGCAGACTACGTACATATTCATAAAGCTCAGCTTCTGATTGAATATCTAAGCCTTGCATAGGCTCATCAAGAACGAGGATATCTGGCTTTCTAAGTAAAGCACGTGCTAGCAGTACACGTTGGCGCTCTCCACCAGAAAGTTGCTGAACTTTTGATTGTTGTAGTTTGGCAATACCGGTGTCTTGAATAATTTCCTGACGAAGGGCAGGGCTACACTTTTCCAGATCTAATAAATCTTGTACCCGTAAAGGAAGACTATGAGATGGATTAAATTTCTGAGGCACATAAGCCATTTTTAGTTTTTTATTG
>NZ_JAYWYV010000549.1:0-1074 GCF_048147885.1 Acinetobacter sp. 228 | reverse complement strand
AAGTTACTTGAGCTTAAAGCAATCATACAGGTATTAAACCAATATTATGTGATGTTTTTACGAGACAAATAACTTCAAATGATTGTTTAAGAACTATAAAAAAGTATCATAAAGTAGTAGCTTGATTGCAGAAAAATAACTCAATTCACTAAAAACATCATGCTACTATTAACCTCATATCTTTTTAGCTCATAAAAGCCATATACATGTTTCAACAAGAAATCTCTCAATTGAATTTGCAACAGCTCAAGGCCGGTGAAAAGCGTTGGGTGGGGTCATTATTAGGTTCATCAGCAGCTTTATTGCTTAAAGAAATTGCCACTCAGCATTCTTCTTTATTGTTATTAGTCGCTCGAAACAACCAACATGTTGCTCAATTAGAAAGTGAACTTGAGTTTTATGGAGTTAAGCCGACAATTTTTCCGGATTGGGAAATTTTGCCTTATGACCGTTTATCTCCCCATCAAGATATTGTGTCAGAACGTCTTGCTATTTTATCTAATATGCCTCAGCAAGGCGTATTACTGATTTCAGCAAGTACCTTGGCTCAACGGGTTGCACCTTACTCATGGGTATTGGGAGAACACTTTGATATAAAAGTGGGTCAAAAATTTGATTTAGAACAACAAAAATTAAGGTTAGTTCAGGCGGGCTACCACTTAGTAGATACAGTTTATGACCATGGTGAGTTTGCTGTACGCGGCAGTATTATGGATATTTTTGCATCGGGTCAAGAATCTCCAATCCGCATAGATTTATTTGACGATGAAATTGATTCTTTAAAATTCTTTGACCCTGAAACTCAAAGAACAACAACCACACTAAAAAGTTTTACGGTTTTACCCGCGAAAGAATTCCCTTTAAAAGAAGGACGTTCAGTTTTTAGAGACCGTTATTCTGAGTTTTTTCCTACTGCCAATCCTAAGAAAAATCCAATTTATCAGGACGTTTTAGATGGTATAGCATCGCCTGGTATTGAATTTTATTTACCGCTATTTTTTGATAAAGAACAAATGCAGTCACAAAGTATGTTCACAACATACTTACCAAAGAATTGCATTGTAATTACAACTA
>NZ_JAYWYV010000548.1:0-1074 GCF_048147885.1 Acinetobacter sp. 228 | reverse complement strand
ACGTATTAAAAATATGTGTGAGGCCATCTATCTTCACAAAGACCCTGAAAAGGCAAAACAAGCGGTTGCTGAACATATTGCTGAAGCTGCTGCTGTCGCAAAAAATATTTTAGATGCGTGAAGTCACAAATTTTAGGAAAAGGTAAATAGGCCTTTATTGAATAAGTTATAGGGAAATACGATATGTCTGCGTACTGGATTGCTCATGTCACCATTCATGATATGGAACAATATAAACAATATATGGCCACTGCTCCGCAAGCTTTTCAAAAGTATGGTGCCAAGTTTCTTGCGCGTGGCGGTGCCTCGGAAGTCTTAGAAGGACAAGAGTTTGAACGCCACGTGGTGATTGAGTTTCCAGATATGGAAACTGCACGTGAATGTTATTTTTCACCTGAATATCAGCTTGCCAAAAGTAAACGCCAAGGCTGCTGTGATGTCATGGTGAGTTTTGTTGAAGGGATCTAAATAGCTGAATTGATTTCTCAACTTGAGAAATCAATTCTATTTTAAGTTGTTATATCAGCGAGCTTATTTATATGTTTTAAATAAACCTTATAAAAACCTCACCATTAACTCATCGTTCAATCGAAAAAATTTCAAGCAAACTAATCAGCTTCTTCTTTTTTAGAAGAAGGCCCCAAAGCCATACTCGAAAATACGCCATCGCGATAAATCCATGCATGTAATAATGCAGCAGATAGATGACCAATAACGACAGCAAATAATAACCAAGCCAAAATTCCATGTAATGTACGGAACCAAGCGTAAAGCGTAGAGTTGGTTGGTGCTATAGGTGGAAGATCCCAACCCGGAAATAAAGTGACAGGCCAATTACCTGCCGATAGCGTCGCCCATCCGAGCAATGGCAAACTAAACATCAAAATATAAAGTAGCCAATGTGATGCATGGGCAAGAAACGCCTGCCAGCGCGGTACAGTCGGCGGCAAAGGTGGAATTGAATAACAGAGTCGATTTATTAATCTTATGATGACCAATAATAAGATTGCGATTCCTAAAGGACGGTGAATATCGATTAACCACGGACGCCAAGTCATTGAGGTGGTCATTCCT
>NZ_JAYWYV010000547.1:0-1075 GCF_048147885.1 Acinetobacter sp. 228 | reverse complement strand
AGACTTCATTTGTGGAACTTCACCCTCTTTTAAGCGCATACGTTCATCATCAACCATGATTAGCGTACCACTACGCTCAACCACAGGACGAACAGCAGAGAAATAAAGAGGAACAATTTGAATATTTTCTAAATAGATATATTGCCAGATATCCAACTCTGTCCAGTTTGATAACGGGAATACACGAATACTTTCGCCTTTGTTCACTTTACCGTTGTAAAGATTCCAAAGTTCAGGACGTTGGTTTTTAGGATCCCAACGATGTTTACTATCACGGAATGAATACACACGCTCTTTCGCACGTGATTTTTCTTCGTCACGGCGCGCCCCACCAAAAGCAGCATCGAACTGATATTTATCCAAAGCCTGTTTTAAAGCTTGGGTTTTCATAATATCCGTATATTTCGAACTGCCATGATCAAATGGGTTGATTCCTGCTTCACGGCCTTCTTTATTCTGATGAACAATTAAATCAAAACCATGTGTTTTTGCCATGTTATCGCGAAACGCGATCATGTCTTTAAACTTCCAGCCCGTATCAACATGTAATAAAGGGAAAGGAAGTTTTGCAGGATAAAATGCCTTCAATGCAAGATGAAGCATCACAGCCGAGTCTTTACCAATTGAGTAAAGCATGACTGGATTTTCAAATTCTGCGGCTACTTCACGGATAATATGAATACTCTCAGCTTCAAGTTGCTTGAGATGTGTAAGTCTTGATTCAGTCATGAACACGCCCTTCTCTATCCATTTTGCCCATAAAATCTAGAAGCGGTATTACACCACCACTTAGAAGACCATGTGGAGGAACGAGTGCCATAACAACTCCAATTTTTCGTGATAAATAGTCCAACCACAAGCCTTTATATGGCTTATAGCATTAGTTATGCATTATAGTGATTTAAAACCGATTCCTTTTGCTTGTTTTTTCATATTGATATTCAAATTCATCATATACATGTAATATGCTGATTCACTTATACAACTTTGTAATCCTAGCTTGTGTAGTCGACTTAAGCAAATCATGTTCTAGTCTTTAGATTTCTTTAAAAACCATAAAAAAAGAGAAGCTTTG
>NZ_JAYWYV010000546.1:0-1077 GCF_048147885.1 Acinetobacter sp. 228 | reverse complement strand
ACCAAATATAAATGGCTAATAAGCGTATGATCCGGTTCATTGGCAGCTGCTGTCTCAAAACGCCCTATAAATTGTTCTATTACACACGGGCTGCCTATTTCTTCCAAGATTTCACGCTGTATAGCAGTTTCCGGAGCCTCATTCGGCTCCAGTTTACCGCCTACCTGCATAAAAGCTTGTGTATTACGCTTTCTAACAAGCAATAATTCATTTTGTTCATTTAAGATCACCGCAGCGGCAACCGTAATTGTTTTCACCTATTTAACCTCATTTATGGTTGAACGTCGGCATTTGTCCATTTCGGAGCAGGAGCCTGATATTGCTCAAATTGTTGAAGAATATCTTCAATTTTGTCTGAGGCAATCAATTTATCAACAAACCGTGCTTGGCTAAATCCGTTATCTACAGTTCCTTGAATCATTTTAAGCAAATCTTCATAAAAGCCAGCTACATTTAGAAAAGCACACGGCTTTTGATGAATACCTAATTGTGCCCATGTCCATTGTTCAAAGATTTCTTCCAATGTACCTGCCCCACCTGGTAAAGCAATAAAACCGTCCGACAGATCTGCCATTTTGGTTTTACGCTCATGCATATTTTCGACGACATATAATTTTGTCAGTCCAGGATGAGCTAACTCGCGATCAACTAAAGCACGAGGAATTACCCCAATGACCTGCCCGCCGGCTTGCAAAGCACTATCAGCAACAACACCCATTAAACCAGAACGGCCACCGCCATAAACGAGTGTTTTACCTTGTTTAGCAATAGCTTCACCGGTTAATTGAGCAATTTGTTGAAAGATTGGGTTTGAACCAAGAGATGAACCACAGAAAATACAAATTGAATTCATAGTATAAAAACCGTTTTATTGAACTGTCATGCTGACAAACTAGACTATCGACAGAGTTTTTTTTTGCAAAATAGCGTATTGGCAAGTGTTTTTCGGCAAATCCTTGTCTAAAATACACCCATCAATTTCCATCAGACTGCGTAAGGAAAAAAGACACATGCTTGAAGCCTTTTATGCCACAGAACGCGGAAGTCTGGAAGATGCCACCATCAATGGTGGATTTG
>NZ_JAYWYV010000545.1:0-1077 GCF_048147885.1 Acinetobacter sp. 228 | reverse complement strand
AAAAAAGTCTCAAACTACTTTATAACGTATCTGTGATCAGACGAACTAAACATGCTTCTACAGCAACTTGTACATTACCCATTTATATGGGCTTTCTCATGACAGAACCAAACTCTATTAGCTGCACACAACTTGCCGAGACTTATAATATCTCGCATGACAGTGTAAATCGCTTTTTGGAGCGTGAAGACTACACAGCTCACGATCTATATCAAGAAGCAATTCAACACATTGATAATAATAAACTTATAGTCAGTATTGATGATACTGTTTTAGATAAGCCATATAGTCAACATATGGACTTAGTTAGCTATTTTTGGTCAGGTAAACACCACCGATCCGTCAAGGGTATTAATCTCATTACCTTGTATGCGACAGATCAACATGGCAAAAATATTCCAATTAATTTTCGAATTTATGATAAGTCAGAAAGTAAAACCAAGAATGATTACTTTATGGAGATGTTAAGTGAAGTACTCGATTGGGGTGCAAAGATTCAATTCATTACAGGTGATAGTTGGTATTCATCGACTGAAAATCTAAAAACCATAAGAAAACATGGTATTCGATTTATGTTTGGTGTCGACAGTAACCGTAAGGTTTCCCCTGAAAAAGGACAATGGTTTCAACTCCGTTTATTGCCGAATTTTCATCAGGGTCAAGTGGTCTGGCTCAAAGATGTTGGCTTTGTACAATTATTTAAGACTCAGTTAAAAGAACAGCAGAGATTTTATATTGTGCATCAAGATGAAGATGATTTATTGTCCTTTGATGGTTTTTATGAATTACATTCAAGTCATTGGAAAATAGAACAATATCATCGAGTAATTAAACAGGTTTGTCATATTGAAAAGTTTCAAGTAAGACGATCCAAGCTGATTTTGAATCATATTTTCTCAGCCTTGATGGCCTATGTTGAGATACAAAAGAACCAGTTTGAGCGGATCTTTGAAAATGTATATCGTTGGCAGAAGAAATTATTTAGACCAATTATCAAGAACTTTATTGATGAATTTATTCTCGATAAGAATCATCTGCTGCCACAGAAAATCTATAAATAATAGTGCGTAAGTCCTA
>NZ_JAYWYV010000544.1:0-1078 GCF_048147885.1 Acinetobacter sp. 228 | reverse complement strand
CGTGAATTTGAAGATCGACTTCATGAAGAAAATACCAATGGTGATATTCCAGGCTTTATTCACTTATATAGCGGAGAAGAAGCTGTAGCAGTCGGGATTTGCGAAAACTTAACCGACAAAGACTATATCACTTCAACACACCGTGGACATGGACACTGTATTGCAAAAGGCTGTGACATTCACGCCATGATGCTGGAAATTTTCGGTAAAGATGACGGACTATGCCGTGGAAAAGGCGGTTCTATGCATATTGCCGATTTAGATAAAGGTATGCTCGGTGCCAACGGGATTGTGGGTGGTGGGCCTCCTTTAGCAATTGGTGCAGCGTTGACAGCGAAAACTTTAAAGACTGGTGGCGTCGGTCTGTCTTTTACAGGTGATGGTGGTTCAAACCAAGGCCTTACTTTTGAAGCGATGAACATGGCTGTTGTTCTTAAACTTCCTGTGATTTTCGTTTTTGAAAATAACGGTTTTGGTGAGGGGACTGGTCATGATTACGCTGTAGGAAGTAAAGACATTGCTGGTCGTGCAGCAGGCTTTGGTTTACCGGCAGTTAAAGTTGATGGTACAGACTTCTTTGCAGTCTATGAAGCCGCTCAAACTGCCATTGAACGTGCGCGCCGTGGTGAAGGTCCAAGCGTGATTGAAACCATCACAAACCGTTTTTATGGCCACTTCGAAGGTGATCCTGGCTTGATTCGTTCTAAAGAAGAAGTCGAGTTCATCAAAGAAAATAAAGATCCTTTGAAAATTTTCCGAGAAAAAGTCAAAGGCAAAATTGATGAAGCCAAACTAGACGAGATTGATGCATCTTCTAAGGCAAATGTTGATGATGCCGTTGCTAAAGCTCGTGCTGCGGCATACCCAAAACCAGAACAACTCCTTACTGACGTCTATGTCTCTTACTACAGGAATAGTAAAGATGCCAAATAAAAGTTTTCGTAATGCAATTAAAGAAGCCATTGAATCAGAAATGCGTCGTGACCCAACTGTATTTGTTGTTGGTGAAGATGTTCGCGGTGGGCACGGCGGTAAGAACACTGAAGAAAACCAATTAGAAGGTTTCGGTGGTGTATTG
>NZ_JAYWYV010000543.1:0-1078 GCF_048147885.1 Acinetobacter sp. 228 | reverse complement strand
AGAACCTTATTGAGCTGATGAACTATGCATTTCAGCGTGATTCATTTGCTCATGTGACTCCATCATCTGCTTCTTTTTTTGACTTGGCATGTAGTCAGGCTCATTGTTGATGGCCAAGTAAAAAATAATCATAAACAATACACTCAAGATAGAAGCCACAATAAGTAACTTCCATCCCCACCAAGACTGTTCAGGCGATAATTTATTAGTCATTTCATTTCTCTCATTAAATTAATAATTTCAGTTCTTTAATTCGCTAAAGCTTATTAAAACTTCATACTCATACGAACCCAGTAATTTCTTCCGATATTGTTAAACTGCTCTTCGCTCGCAAATCCAAAGCCTGCACTACCCGCTTTATTTAAGTGTTCGGTATAGGTCTTATCTAATACGTTATCAATGCCAACAGAGACATCAATATCTTTACGAAGGTTATAACTTCCGTTTAAAGAAAGTGTTGAAAAACCTTTACTTGGTTTTAGGTCATATCCCACGATATTACCTTGATGTAGACTCACACGGTTTTGCTCAGCAACAGCTCGCCATAACAGACCTAAGTTATATTTGTCAGCCACATAGCGAATATTTAAACGACCTTCTAAAGGTGAAATTTGAGGTAGAGGTTTGTCATCTGTGGTGTTTTTGCCCCACGCATACATCGCACTCAAATCTGCCTGAATACGGTCAGTGAATTGGTACCCAATACCCGCTTCTGCACCAGCGATGGTTGCATCGACATTTTTGGCTCCCGCAGTAATATCATGGCTCATATCATGTCCATCCATTCCCATACTTGGGTGATGGTGGTAACTCATTAATATGTAGTCATCTACTAAACCTGCATAGGCAGAAGCCCATGTGTTTAAAGCACCATGTTGTTGCTGAAAACCCAGGTCCAACTGTAGTGTTTTCTCAGGATTCACACCGTTAAAAGTATTGGTTGAACCCGCATTACCATGTTTAGGCGAGAAAAGTTCCCAATAATCAGGCATACGCTCTACATAACCTAAACCAATATAACTTTTTAGGTCATGCTCAGGATGTTGATTTTCCCAGCGAACAAATGCGCTTGGCAAAG
>NZ_JAYWYV010000542.1:0-1078 GCF_048147885.1 Acinetobacter sp. 228 | reverse complement strand
TCTAAACGAACATATACGTGACCGAATTTACCTTTACCACCTGTTTGACGTACGAATTTACCTTCTTGCTCAACAGTTTTCTTAATCGTTTCACGATAAGCAACCATTGGTTTACCGATATTCGCTTCAACACCGAATTCACGCTTCATACGGTCAACGATGATGTCAAGGTGAAGCTCACCCATACCAGCAATAATTGTCTGACCAGATTCTTCATCAGTGTGAACACGGAATGAAGGGTCTTCTTTAGCCAAACGACCTAAAGCGATAGACATTTTTTCTTGGTCAGCTTTAGTTTTTGGTTCAACCGCTAACTGAATTACTGGATCCGGGAATTCCATACGTTCAAGTGTAATGATGTTTTTCTCATCACATAATGTATCACCAGTAGTAACGTCTTTAAGACCTACACACGCTGCGATATCACCTGCACGGATTTCATCAATATCTTGACGTTCGTTTGCGTGCATTTGCACGATACGACCGATACGTTCACGCTTAGATTTAACTGGGTTATAAACAGCATCACCTTGTTTAAGAACACCAGAGTAAACACGTACGAATGTTAAGTTACCTACGAATTTGTCGTTCATGATTTTGAACGCAAGCGCAGAGAACGGAGCTTCGTCAGATGCTTCACGAGACGCTTTAGTTTCGTCTTTATCGTCAAGGATACCTTCGATCGCTTTAACTTCTGTAGGTGATGGTAAGAATTCAATTACAGCGTCCAACATACGTTGAACACCTTTGTTCTTGAATGCAGAACCACAAAGCATTACTTGGATTTCAGAAGCTAATGTACGAGCACGTAAACCTGCGATGATGTCTTCTTTAGAAAGATCACCTTCTTCAAGGTATTTGTCCATTAACTCTTCAGAAGCTTCAGCAGCAGCTTCAACCATGTTTGTACGCCATTCTTGAGCAGTATCAACTAGGTCAGCTGGAATCTCGCCGTATTCAAACTTCATACCTTGAGAAGCTTCATCCCAGATAATTGCCTTCATTTCGATAAGGTCAACTACACCAGTGAATGTGTCTTCAGCACCGATTGGCACAACGATTGGCACAGGATTCGCAC
>NZ_JAYWYV010000541.1:0-1079 GCF_048147885.1 Acinetobacter sp. 228 | reverse complement strand
GAGATACGACAGGAGTCATATCTAGCAACCAAATACGAAAAAGCCCGACAGGACGTCGGGCTTTTTTTATACGATAAATCACTTTAAAGAAAATACATCCGAATCAAATTTGCCGCAATAAGCATAAGAATAATAGCTGTTAAACCTGTCAACAAATTGAGTAGTACTTTAGCGATATTTGATAAGTTTGATTTATAGATCTTAATATTTATACCATAAGCACTTGCTCCAAGAGCTCCGCCAATAGCACCTCCAACCAACATAAGTACGAGTGGCCAGCCACATAATAGATGCGCTTTAACTGGTAACTTCCTCTCAGCTTGATTATCTAATTTATTTGTTGTTTCCAATTTTTGATCCTTTTTTATATGGATATTTATCTAAAAAAATCTATTTTAAATGCAATTTTTTATGAGGCTATCAACTCTTTTTACACAATGTATAGTAAAAAACCCCATCATCAAGATAGGGCTTTTTTTGAACAATATCAATAATGTTTAACTAAAATATTAAGCCACTTGGCCTTCTAAAAAGTCTTGTGCAAAACGCTGTAATACACCGCCCGCTTCATATACAGAAACTTCTTCTTCTGTATCTAAACGGCAAGTCACAGGCACTTCAAGAATCTCTTCTTTACCATCCGCAGTAGCGCGTTCAATCACTAAAGTTAAAGTCGAACGCGGCGCAATATTACCAATCACGCTATAAAGCTCTGTACCATCTAGCTTCAAAGTCTTACGGTTTACGCCCGGTTTAAACTGGAGTGGCAACACGCCCATACCCACCAAGTTTGAACGGTGAATACGTTCAAAACTTTCAGCAATGACAGCTTTTACACCTAATAAGTTCGTTCCTTTGGCAGCCCAGTCACGTGAAGAACCCGTTCCGTATTCTTTACCAGCAATAATCACAAGCGGTGTATGTTCTTGTTGGTAACGCATTGCCGCATCATAAATGGCAAGCTTCTCACCACTTGGCACATGTATGGTATTACCGCCTTCTTCACCGCCGAGCATTTCGTTTTTAATACGAATGTTGGCAAAAGTGCCTCGCATCATGACTTCATGGTTACCACGTCG
>NZ_JAYWYV010000540.1:0-1079 GCF_048147885.1 Acinetobacter sp. 228 | reverse complement strand
TCAGCGTTACCGTGAACAAAAGCTTTCACTCTCTAGCAGTAAACTGGTTCGTTTCCAGCCGACCAGTGGTTCGAGTGAACAAATCAAGTTTATTCCATACACCAAGCTGTTTTTAGATGAACTTGACCATGCAATTGCACCGTGGATGGCAAGTTTATACCGTAAATGTCCAGAGCTTAGTTCGGGTACACATTACTGGTCGGTGTCATGGCTGCCTGAGAGTCAGCGTGAAGTTTTAAAAGACAAAAACTTAAATGATGATAGTGCGCTACTTGGTATAGGTAAACGCATACTGTCTAAGTTTACCCAAGCGGTTCCAAGTAACGTTGCATTTGCGGCCAATGCTGATGATGCACTGTTTGCCACGATTTGTTATTTGGTCGCAAACCGTAACTTAGCCATGATTTCGGTGTGGAGTCCAACGTTTGCTTTGCAATTACTTGAACGTTTAGAGGCATTACAAAAAGACGTGATTGAGGTGCTTAACAGTGGCAAATGGGGCAACCGTCAGGCTTCCTTAAAAGAAGTGACGGCACCGCATAGCCCTGAAAGTGCTCAAGCTTTAATTGCAAGTTCAAATGGCGAACAGATCGACTTTAAAAAACTTTGGCCAAAGTTAAGTCTGGTTTCAAGTTGGGACACCGCAGGTTCAAAAGCTTGGGCCGAAAAATTAAAAGAAAAATTACCCAGTGTTCAGTTTGAAGGTAAAGGCTTATGGGCGACGGAAGGTGTAGTGACTATTCCCTACAATGACCAATACCCATTGGCTTACCAAAGTCACTTCTATGAATTTGAATATTTAGAAGGTGAAAAACAAGGTCAAATCGTTCCTTCATGGCAGCTTAAACAAGGTGACGTGGTCAGCCCGCTGATTACTTCGGGTAATGGCTTACTGCGTTACTGTCTAGATGACTGCTTAAAAGTGACTGGCTTTATAGAGCAAAATCCGTGTTTTGAGTTCCAAGGCCGCCGTTTTGGTGTAGATCTGGTTGGTGAGAAGTTAGCACCTGAAACTGCTCAACAATTGTTGTCTCAGTTAAATGAAACCGAATCGAAAGCGATTTCTTTACTGGCGATTG
>NZ_JAYWYV010000539.1:0-1079 GCF_048147885.1 Acinetobacter sp. 228 | reverse complement strand
CCAGCCACTCCACCTGTTTCAAAAGCTCCACCACCAATAAAACCTGTCCAAGCAAATGCGCCTGCTGTTCGTGACCCATCTAAGATGAGTGATGACGAATGGTATAGGACTGAAACACAGAACCGGAATAAAGGAAAATAATTTATGGCTAATACCATTCTTACGCACCAAATGATCGCTCGTGAAGCAGCTAAAATGCTGGAAGAAGAAGCGCCATTTATTGCAAATATTAACAAAGGTCGCCAAGAAGAATTTGGTAAAGATGTACAGGGCTACCAAAAAGGCGATACTGTAAAAATCAAAATCCCTACAGCTGGCCGCGTATATAACGGCTCAGTATTTGCAGAGGGCGGTGGTGCAACTGATGTTGTTGAAGAATCTGTAAACTTGACTCTTGATACTCAAAAGCACGTTGCATTGCAGTTTGGTGCTAAAGAAAAAGCACTTAATCTAACCGACTTTAAAGATCGCATCTTACGTCCTCAAATGCAGACACTTTCATCTGTAGTTGAAGCAGATCTTATTGCACGTGGTGTGCTTGGCACTCCTAACCAAGTTGCTATGTCATTATCTGGTACAAACCCTTCTAATGCTTTAGCCTTGGGCCGTGCAAAGTTGAATCAATACTTAGCACCTGCGGGTGATCGTTCGGTAATCCTTTCTAGTGCGGCAAACGTTGCTCTGAGTGGTGAAGTGTCGCGTATGTATAATCCGACGCAAACATCAAGCAAGGCTTATTTGCAAGGCTATGTAGCAACTGCATTTGGTGCAGACTTATATGAGCATCAATCTGTTGCGGTATTCAACAACGGTACTGCTGCTGGCATTACAGTAAGTGGTGCCAACCAAACAGGTAAAACAGTTGTCTTGTCGGCTGCAACTGCTGGCACATTAACGCAGGGTACAATCTTTACGATTGCTGGTGTTAACGCAGTGCATCCTTTGACTGGTCAAGATCTCGGAGTTCTTCAGCAGTTTGTAGTTACTGCTACAGCTACAGTGGGCACTAACACTGCTGTTTCAATCTATCCGGGCCTTAATGCAACCGCACCAAACAAAACAACAAGTGCATTACCTGC
>NZ_JAYWYV010000538.1:0-1079 GCF_048147885.1 Acinetobacter sp. 228 | reverse complement strand
GGCAATATCTAGTTAGGTTTGTTTCTTTGTCTAAGGTGAAAAAGGATCGCTTCACCTGATCTCAAGGATTGTTAAAGAAAAATAAATATGGTGCAAGGCATCGTATAAAACAGGAAGGTCAAGATGACTACACTTAATTATACGGTAAGGTTTCAAAAAACCGTTTTAGCAAGTTTAATTGGTCTTTTTATAAGCCAATCGAGTTTTGCTCTTGAAGAACTTTCTGATGCTGGTTTGAGTGAAACTACTGGTGAAGGTATTGCTATTTTACCTCAAAATACTTATATGGTATTTCGTGGAGCAGGAGCGAACGAAACCACAAATCAAATTTTAACTGACCGTACTAAGGATACAGGCTATATCAATTATGTACCTGTTGGGCCGTTAAGTATGACGGCTGCAGATACCAATAAAAATGGTACGATTGATTCGGGTGACCGTGCAGTAGGTAAAGCTGATATTTTTCTTTATGGTTTAGCTCTTTCTAAATCTGATAACGATACAAATACCCGTCTCGCTTCTACCGAGGCAGCAGCGGCCATTTCGAGTTGGGGTACGGCTGTTAATCCGTGGATTTTTAAAGTTGCGACAGAAAATTCTGTGCCGAATTTCAGTGCGACAAATTGTAGTGGTGCAGCTGATCCAACTTGCCAAGTAACCTATTTAGCTTTAGAAGCGCCTTTATATGAAGTAGGGACAAGAGATACTGCTGGGCTTGATGCCTATAAACTTAAATTAGGTTTATGGTCAGATATTTTTGTTCGAAATCCAAATAAAATAAATGGTGCGACAGATCAATTTAATTATGGTGACTCTAATGGTTTGATCGGTACGAGTACTGATGCAAGCCGTGCGAATCGTTTACGTTTGCAAGCTATTTGGAATAACTTTAGTTTAAACGGTAGTCGTCTACAGCTCTTCCAAACTTTAGGTGGTGCAACATCTGCTGGTGGAATGAGTCTCTTTTATAATGATACGTTAGGTTTCGCTGGTGTTATTCGTTTAAACAGTGGCGATGCTTCTAATTTAAGGGCAACAATTACTGCAAATACTCCAACAGTAGGGCCATGGGTAAACCG
>NZ_JAYWYV010000537.1:0-1081 GCF_048147885.1 Acinetobacter sp. 228 | reverse complement strand
ATAACTATTAATATTAAATTTTAAAATCTGTCCACTTTTTGCAAAAATTCGATATCTTACATCATCATAACCTTGAAACTTTCCGGTTAACGTAATTTGAGAAGAACCTTTTAAAAAGCTTACTTTAGTCTCAACATTTTTAGCAACTACAGATAATGGTATAGATGAAATCAAACTAGATAATAATAAAATTTTAATGATTTTTTTCATTTTTAGTCCTCAAAATTATTTTTAAATTATTATAAGAAAGATAATTTTTATTAAATTTAACTTTATGTATAGATTTGATGAGTAGCGTTTGGATTTGTAAGTTATTTCTTCGCTATTCAAAAGTGAGTGTCATTAAACTTAACTTATCAGCTCTTTAAATTTTACAGCCGAAATTTATGGTAATGGCCATAATGAGTTATTTTATCAAAGTGGCTTTAAGTACATGCCATATAAAACCGTATGCAATTCAATGCAAGCTATGGAAACCAAGTGGCACATATAAAAGAAGATTCATATTTTTTCTTTAGGGCTGTCTTATTAACGCAAGATTAGTTTGATCCCTAACAATAGCTAGGAATAGCAAGACACAGCAAAGTTATTTTAAAGCCCATCTAACGATAGGCTTTAAAATTTATAAAAATTAGGAGTCTTTATCCATTGAGTGTGGAGTCGTGGTTTTATCTTGCTGTTTAGTATCATTCTCACCTTGGCAAGCCGCCACAGAAAGCGAAACGATTGCTGCTAAACCTAGGGTAGCGATAATTTTAGTCATATCTCACCTCATACAGTTTTAATTGATTAGCTTATAAATACTGGCTATCAATATTACGATCAGCATAGATTTATAGACTTTTTTGTAGTGTTCACAAAGAAATGTAAAATGAGAAAGTATCCCAAAGATTTTAATTTATTGAATTCATCTTCAGGATACTGCTTCAAATGATTAAAAAATTAAAATCTGTAGCCTACCCCTAAATATGTAATGATCGGGTCAATATCAACTTTAGTTGACCCATGAATTAAGCGAGCGCCCGTATTTTGGTTAATGACATCAATTTGTGTTCGATTATTTAGTTTTGCATAAGATACT
>NZ_JAYWYV010000536.1:0-1081 GCF_048147885.1 Acinetobacter sp. 228 | reverse complement strand
AATACGTACGGCTTGATTTTGCTGTCGTAGTTTTTAGTAATTAAATCAGAAGTAACATAGAAGTTACCGTTGATTTGTTTTTGTTTATATTCAGCACCAGCAGAAGCGCCGTCTACGTCGCCTTTAACTTGGTTATATTCAGCTTCGAAACCTAACCATGGAGTTAACTCGATACCAAGAGCTGCGCCAACGAATAAATCGTCTTGTAACTCAGGACCGTTAGTTAAGTTACCATCTTTACCGCCATTGTTGTGTTGGCTGTCTTGGAAAGTGTAACCAAGCAATAATGGAGTAACTGTTACGCCAGCATTAGCAGCAGCTAATGGAGCAGCAACAAGCATAGTAGCAAGTGCAATACGACTCAATTTCATGGATATCCTCCAGAGATAACAATTGTTGTTCAAGCTCAGCCTAAATTTATTGGCCCCTGAGATATTTTTTTACCCCAGTATTATTTTTAAGCTATTCACATTTGAATCATACAAACACTTGATAGACTTTCCAAGTGCTTGATAATTTTAATCAAGTAAATTATTGACAAAATTACTTACAATTTCCGTTGTAATTCGGTAATTTTTTACCCAACTAGCAAATATGAATAACTTCTTTGTTTCGCTTGCCGTGATTTTACCAGTATTCTAGCCGACTGATAACCCTTATTTAATTTTGTGTTTCCTCATTATAAAAAATAATATAAATCATTGTCAGAAAACATAAAATTGCTCTATTTATACATATATTAAGGTTTTTTAATGTTTAAATCTCCTGGTTTTACTATAGTTGAGCTCACTATAACACTCGTAATTCTTGTGATTATGTCAGTTATAGCCATTCCTTTATACCATCAATTTATGGCATCTGTAGAACTAAAAAATACGCCGCGCATACTCACAATTCATATACAAAAAGCCAAATATGACGCAATTATTAGGCATAAGAATGTTGTTCTTTGTCCAAGTTCTGATCAATTGGTCTGCAATACGAATTGGGATAACCGCGTAATCAGCTTTGTAGATAATAACCGTAATCTACAGCATGATTTAGATGAAGAATTATTGACCTCTATAGATCTTAACCATCA
>NZ_JAYWYV010000535.1:0-1085 GCF_048147885.1 Acinetobacter sp. 228 | reverse complement strand
TAGTGAGTCGTTTGTGTACGGTTAGAAATGAGCGTACCAACCCCGTGATCTGTAAAGATTTCAAGTAATGTTGCGTGCGGTACACGACCGTCAACAATATGTGCGCTCACAACACCACCTTTTACAGCGTCAAGGGCACAGCCTACTTTAGGAATCATTCCACCGTAAATTACGCCTGTTTCGATTAAACGGTCAACTTCTTGTGTCGTTAAACCAGTTAAAAGGTTTTTGTTTTCATCTAATACGCCACTAATATTAGTCAGCAGAATTAATTTTTCTGCGCCTAATGCTTCTGCGACCTTCCCAGCCACCAAGTCAGCATTAATATTGTAAGTATTACCTTTTTCATCAACACCTAATGGAGCAATAACAGGAATAAAGTCGCTTTGAGTAAACATCTCTAATACGTCAGTTTTAACCCCGGTCACCTCACCAACCATACCTAAATCGATATGTTTGATAGAACCGTCCTCTTCTTGTTTTTCCATTAATAATTTACGGGCACGTAATAGGTTGCCATCTTGACCAGTCAAGCCAATTGCACGGCCGCCGTGTTTATTAATCAAATTAACAATAGATTTGTTTACGCTACCGCCTAGGACCATTTCAACCACTTCCATCGTAGCTTCATCGGTCACACGCATACCATCAATACGGTCAGACTCACGTCCTAATTGCTTTAAGAAAGAGTCAACTTGTGGGCCACCGCCATGCACAACAATCGGGTTTAAACCCACAGTTTTAAGTAAAACGATATCGCGGGCAAATGAACTTTCCAATTCAGGATCAGTCATCGCATTACCACCGTATTTCACCACCAGCGTCTTACCAGAAAAACGTTGAATATATGGCAAAGCTTCAATCAAGATTTTTGCTTTGTCGACGCCGAGATGCTGATCTTGTGGCATTGCGCCTCTCCTTATTAGGCCTCAGAAAGTTCTTGTGCAATTTGCGGATAACGCTCTTGCAACATATCAATAAATTTTTGCTGGATTTCCTTTAAACGTAAAGGATTATCAGCGTCAAATCTTACGGTAAAATACTCACCTGTATTTGATGCTCGAATAATGCCAAAACCATCATCA
>NZ_JAYWYV010000534.1:0-1086 GCF_048147885.1 Acinetobacter sp. 228 | reverse complement strand
TAGCTTACTTTTAACTGTAGGTGCACTGTGCTCGGTGGTTGAACTGATGCATCTTGGTTATATGATTACTCTGCTCACCGTTGCAGCAACATTAGGCTATATCGTCAATTATTCTATTGGTCGCCATTTTGGAAACCGTATTTTTGAAGCAAAATCACGTTTTATTAAAAAAGAATATTTGAATAAAACGAACCGCTATTTCTTGCAACATGGCGGTAAAACTATTCTTTTAGCACGTTTTATACCTTTCGCACGTTCTTTTGCACCCCTCGCTGCCGGCTCAAGCAATATGAGCTATGGAAAATTTTTGATTTACAATGTGGCAGGAGCTATTTTGTGGATCTGTATCCTCTTAACGGCTGGCTACCTATTTGGCCATGCACTCATTCAAGTTACAGATTTTGTAGAGAATTAATATATTTGGTTAAATAAATTTGTCTAGCCAAAAATAAAGGGAATGAATCAATCATTCCCTTTATTTGATTTAGATCAAAGTAACTTTATCTAAACTTTTTGTGGTTTTCATTACGAATATTTACCAGATTAATTGCTTCAGTTTTGGCTTGGTCCAATTGTCCCTTATCAACAAAAACCGTAACCCGATCAATTTCAGCAACCAACTGATCTAAACCCGCTTGGTACTCTTTTACCTGTACATTTTCAGGGGGTAAACCTTCCAACTTATGAGGTAAAGATAATTTTGAAGATAATGCTGCCTGACGCATAATCACAAGCTGCTGTTTAGCGTTATCGATATCTTTTGCTTCAGCAAAGGCTTTAGTGCTCTTCGCTAAAGTTTTCATGTCGGCTTCCAAGTCTGCTGCAAATGCAGAATGACTCACTAAAGCCGCACATGAAATCAGCATACTTGCTAGAATTTTTTGACTCATCATCTTCTCTCCCTAGACTGATTTAGAATCTTGCTATCAATTAAGCATCAATATCCGCATTTAATGCATTTTCTTCAATAAAGGCACGACGTGGTTCAACATCATCGCCCATTAAGCATGAGAACATGCGATCAGCTTCAATTGCATCATCAATAGTCACCTGTAACATATTACGGTTTTCAGGGTCCATTGTGGT
>NZ_JAYWYV010000533.1:0-1089 GCF_048147885.1 Acinetobacter sp. 228 | reverse complement strand
ACAGATTAAGCAGGACTTATCGAGAGTGAGGAGACATTTCTCGTTATTACATAAAGGAGAAATAGTAAATGTTGGGTTTTCTGAAAATTATGTTGCCCTTGTTGTTGGTTGTATTTTTATTGATGGGAATATGGGTCAGTATTTTGCACTTCCCTTGGGAGTGGATGACTTATGTTGTCATGGGGATTGAAGTGTTTGTCGCTACTCTGATTTTACCCCTTGAATATCAAACTGGAACAAGTAGCAGCCATATTGGTTTTATCAGTATAAGTGCTTGTCTTGCAGTGCTGTTAGGAATAGCCCGTTTATTCGTATGGACATGGGTAAAATTTTTTGCCTGAATATTTGAAAAATAGATTTAGTCGAATATAATAAGCCCATACTTCATTGGGGAGTAGCCGCTATTCACAGCAAATGTGAATAGGTGATGGTCAACATAATTGTTCAACAGAACATGGTCATCATAGCTTAAACGTCTCATCGTTCCTGAGTTGGCAAGACCTTTGATTTACCACTCTGCAATCATTTTATGATATTTGGCTAGCAGGAGGGGTAGGTCATAGGCATTTATGCTAGCCAGAGAACCGACATGCAAGAATTTCTGATTTCTACCTCGATTGTTGCCCTCGCTGAAATGGGCGATAAAACTCAATTGTTGGCACTTTTATTATCTGCACGTTTTCGTAAGCCAATCCCTATTTTAATCGCGATTCTTTTAGCAACTTTAATTAACCATGGTATTTCTGCTGTGCTTGGGCAGTGGATTACAACGGTTTTAAGCCCTGCAATCTTAGTCTGGGTACTTGCGGTTGGTTTCATTGGTATGGCGTTCTGGATGCTTATTCCAGATGAGCTTGATGATGAAACGGCGAGTATTAATAAATGGCAAAAGTTTGGCGTTTTTGGCGCAACTTTTATTTTGTTTTTCTTGGCAGAAATTGGTGATAAGACCCAAATTGCAACAGTCGCTTTAGCTGCACGTTATGACAGCATTTTCTGGGTAATGTTAGGCACAACTTTAGGAATGATGATTGCCAATGCACCTGCTGTATTTATTGGCAATAAGTTGGCTGAACGTTTGTCTATTGC
>NZ_JAYWYV010000532.1:0-1091 GCF_048147885.1 Acinetobacter sp. 228 | reverse complement strand
TAAAGTAATAATGTATTTAGGAATATCACCAAACCAATTAATCAATTGCAGTTCCTGACGCTGTTTACGCCACCCACCGACATTAATCATCACTTTCTCGGTTTGACCAAATACTCGTTTATCTTTCGCCTCACATTTAGCGTAGGCCCATAAGAATGAAATCTCAGGAGGCTGAAAGCTTAGAAGGTGTTCATGGTCTGGATTGTGAAGTTTCCCCCATTCACGCAAGAAGGTATCTTCAATCCACGGCCATAAATCATTATTAGCAGGTTCAAAATGTAATAGACCACCACTATCGATTAGGTCTTCATCATCTGCATAAGGACTATCTTGTTCAGGCGGATAAGGTCTTTTCATAAATCTCACCCATTAAAAAACCGCCACTTGGGCGGTCATTCTTACTTAGTTAATTTAGCAATCAATTCTTCATATTCTGCTTCATCTTCACAACTTAGAGGAATCATTCCTCCAGCATTGCCTTCACCAGTAGGACCAACGTATACATAAACCTTCAGAGCATTTTCATTTAATTTAATGTAGTTAATATTTGAGGTGTTGATTAGATACTCATCATGTTGAACAAACATTGCTTTTCCTTGTTTTAATGATTAAAGAAAAAACAATATATCTTAGCCGCTTAACTATTCCAACACATACTTCAAATCATCTGGACAAGTCAGCTTCACACCATCCTTTAGACAAAAGATTTCGATATCATTCAAGAACTCTTTCATCTGTTTTGTAGTTGCTTCTGTGATACTGATCCTATTAGCAACAAACTCCCGCAAAGCCTCATATTGGCTTGCACCAGTCTTTTTGAGTTCCTTCATAGTCCTAAAGGTTTCAGGATATTCACCCACATTGTCACGGTTATAAATTACTGACAGATATTTGTATTTAAAGAACGATGAAGCCTCTTCTTTATCCAGACCTCTATAGTTTCCGTATTCAGTCATCCAGAGCCAATATAATCTTCGTTGTGCTGCTGAAAGGCTTTCTTGCTTACATGTGATAGTAACAACTAAAGGCTTCCCTTCACTCGCTGCATTTGCATGATTAGTATTGAGATACCCAATTACATAGTTGATGTC
>NZ_JAYWYV010000531.1:0-1092 GCF_048147885.1 Acinetobacter sp. 228 | reverse complement strand
GTTGTTGTTTTTCCAACACCATTTACCCCAACCATTAAATTCACATATGGTGTTTTATTAGGGTCAATATGCAAAGGCTTCACACGTGGAGCAAGCAAAGCAACTAACTCTTCTTGCAAGGCTTTATAAAGTGAATGTGAATAGATCAAATCACCACGAGCAGTACGTTCAGTTAAGTTGGTAATAATCGTTTTTGTTGCATCAACACCAATATCTGCAACTAATAATTGCTCTTCGACTTCTTCAAGCAACTCATCATCAATTTCTTTCCCACCAATTAAGATATTAACCATCCCATCGGTGAAATTACGGCGAGTTTTGCTCAAGCCTTCTTTCATTCGTCCAAAGAAACCAGATTTTGGTTGCTCAGGTTCTGTAGAAGGTGCAGCCTCGACAACTTCTTCAGCTTTTACTTCTTGCTTAACAGGTGACTCAACGATAGGAACATCGATAGCAGGTAAATTAGGCAATGTGACATCGTCATCCCCGATCTCAGCATCTATCAAGAATTTATTTTGCATATTCGATTGTTGTTGCATGCCGATTCCTTGAAAAGCAGCGTGTTAAAAAACGGAAAGTTTAGCATAAATTCAAATTTTTGCCTGCTTCAATAGCGTGCAAAACCTTTTTGAAATAAAGACAATACTTATTGAGTATCTTCTTGCGCTAATGCAGGATATTGCTTGATGTGATCATGTTCAAACTGATAAGCATGCATTAACTTTAAATACTCTGCTCTATGAATTTCTGATTGAGCCATAATCAACTCGGCCATATCTTGAGTTCTTGGATAAGTAGCCTGTCGAGAAAGTTGCACAATTCGTTGATACTGTTCTGAATTCACAGGACGTAGTAATGCCAAATAAGACAGCATAAAAATACAGCCAATGATAATAATCACAAACAGATTAAAACATTGATCTGCCTTTAACTCAGACTTTAATTTAAGAAAATTTTCTTTGAATGTGAGCATGACCTACCTCTAATGAATGTAGTGTAGGGTTCAATGCACTTCAGCACAAGGTCAAAATCCAGTAAGGCTATTATTCTTTAACCTTACTGGATGACAATTGCTAGCCCATTAAGGAACGA
>NZ_JAYWYV010000530.1:0-1093 GCF_048147885.1 Acinetobacter sp. 228 | reverse complement strand
GACGTTATTGTTATGATTGATGAGCTCAATTTAGAGCACGTATATGTCAAACACTCATCAATTGATGAAGTAATACGAGCGGACTCAACAGAGCCTGATTACACCAAGAATCTCTCTCTGCAAGAACATCTTGAAATTCGCAAGGAACTTAAACTGGTATCTCAAGCAGATAAGCAAAGATTAGGAAAACATCGCGTATGGTACACTCGATGGAAGTTATACGAACGCATTCAAAAAGATGCTTGTTCTAAAAACAAGAAGTTAAAGCAGTTAAAACTAGAGCTTCCTCAAACACTTAAGAACCTCTTAGACCAAGATATCCATACAGTGTCCCAACCAATAGACCCGTCAGCTTCAACATTTATCTCCTCTTCTGAAATGGATCTTCTAAATCAATCAAACCTTGATGATGATTTTGGAACATTGGAGTTTGATGATGAATAAGTTAGATGCACTTGAGTTGAGTAAGAAGCTTAACAACATGGTTATTACTTCCTCAGAGTTTACCAAAGCTTATGACGGCATTACATCTTGTTCAGCACAGACGAAAGCTTATCAGAAACCTATTGGCAGCTTACTTATTGCAGAGGGTGGTCTTGGCAAAACGACACTTTCACAATCAATCCTGAAAAAGAATCCTTGTTATGAAAAACAAGAAGATGGCTACACAAAAAGAGTAGTCCCTGTGTTCTATATACAAATCCCATCGCCAGCAACAGTTAAATCTGTTGCTGGCATGATGCTAAAAGCCTTGAATGATCCAGCACCTCTTTCTGGAACAACAGCACAGATGACAGAACGCTTGTGCTATCTCTTAAAGCTCTGTGAAACGGAACTGATCCTGATGGATGAATTCCATCATTTATTTGATATGCAAAAGGTATCAAGGAAGATGAATATTGATGTCTGTAATTGGATCAAAACAGTGACAGACTCAACCAATATAAGTTCCTGCTTAATTGGATTGCCTGAATTTGCACCTTTATTGCAAATAGATAGCCAGCTTGCGCGACGCTTTCCACTGACATTTAAGTTATCTCGGTTAAATATCGGTTCAACTCAATCACCAGGAACCCTTTACGGGTTCCTATCA
>NZ_JAYWYV010000529.1:0-1093 GCF_048147885.1 Acinetobacter sp. 228 | reverse complement strand
GGACAGGCGCTTGCTACAGCGCAGACTTTGGGTTTGAATTTGTCTTTGGCTCAGCTCAATCAGATTCAGGCGAATCCACTGAATTACTTGTGGTCAGCACCAAAAACCAATGATGTAGATTATGCCTATTTAATTTTTGCACTAGGTCGTTTAGCAAATAATGATTTAGGTAATGCTTTTGCAAATGTACAGCGTGTAGCGCAAGGTACTCCAGAGAGCGTGCAAAAGTATCTCTATCGAACCGTAGCCTATATTGGTGGAACTACGGTAATGAAAAACAACTTTAACCGTGAAGTCCTTCAATATTTTGACGCAAGTTATGGCTATCCGTTAAGTCCTGAAGAAGCTGAAATTTATGCACGACAAGCTATTCGTTTTAGTGCCTGGGAAAGTTTAATTCGTGCAATTGATAGTATGTCGGTTTCACAAAAACAAGAAGATCGCTGGCAATATTGGTTAGCGCGTGCGACAGAGCAACGTGGCGATAGTAATTCTAAAAACACGGCACAACGTATTTATAAAAAATTAGCTGAAAGTGGGGATGATTATCACAACCTTCTTGCAAAAGACCGTTTAGGCGTACGATATAATCATCAGCCGTATAATGATGAGCCAACTGCAAGTGATTTACGCCGTCTAGATCAAAATATTCACTTTAATCGTGCATTTACTTTAAGACGGATTAATGCCAACCCAACCTATACTAACCGAGAGTGGAACTGGGCTGTTCGTCAAGCATATCTTCAGCATGATGATGGATTACTATTAGCGGCGGCAAAACGTGCTCATGATATGGGATGGTATGACCGCGCGATTTATGCGGCAGATCGTACAACGAATAAACATAATGATACGTATCGTTATGTGACCCCGCATAAGACCAATGTCGTAAGCCATAGTTACAATGCTGGAATTGATCCTGCTTGGGCTTATGGTTTAATGCGTCAAGAAAGCCGATTTGTTACCTCGGCACGCTCTCATGTAGGTGCTGGTGGACTTATGCAAATTATGCCGGATACGGCAAAGTTGATTGCTCGCCAGATGGGAGAAACATATAATCCGGCAGCGTTAAGTGAAATGAACACCAATATTC
>NZ_JAYWYV010000528.1:0-1093 GCF_048147885.1 Acinetobacter sp. 228 | reverse complement strand
GAGTAATCGCTTCTATTGTGTTGGCAAATATGATGGGCTCGACTTTACAACCTTGGCATTGGACCAGTGTTGAGTTTAAGGAGTGGGGTAATGCAACTGTACTTGCACTTGTCGCGAGCGGGTTAGGTTTAGGGCTTTACTGGCAAAATAGTGTAGGTGCTGTTCAGGCGCAAGAAGGCGCAACGAAAACTGTTCTTCCAATTTGGTTAGCTCAGCTCATTGCTGTGGTTGCTTTTGGCTTTTTCTCGCTTCAGGCTCAATTACCTGTTTTAACGTGGATATTTACGGGCGTAATGACATCCGCGTTATTTGTGCAGTTGGCTAGAGAACAACTTGCTCAGCGTCAGCTTATGCCTGTTTTACAATGGGTGATTATTGTTATAGCAATTGCAGTTTGGGCTGTGCCGGAAGTTCATAATTTATTCACGCTCATTCTTATGCTGTGGGGCTTACTTATTTGCTTAATCTATGCAGTTTTTGCAGGTTGGATTATGAAAATTAGCCACTTACGTAAATCGATGAATTTTAGCAATGAGCTTTTTTATAACTTATGGCGTATTGCTGTACGTATCGTATTGCCGCTTTCAATTATTGTGGCAATGATTGCTGTAATTGGACAAAGTATCTAATGGAACGTACACAACAAGTTTGGGTCGCTTTTGCGGTACCGGAACAACAGTTTTTAATTTCTGTTCCATTTGAAGAGGGAATGACTGCTGCACAGGCAGTTCAAGCAAGTGGTATATCAAATCAAGTTGATTTGCCTGAACCACTTCAGCTCGGCATTTTTGGAGTAAAAGTAGAAACTGATGCGGTATTACACACGGGTGATCGAGTTGAGGTTTATCGACCATTAACGATTAATCCAAAAGATATTCGCCGGAAACGTGCTGCGAAAAACCCTGTAGGCAGATACATTAAAGGCAATCGCTTTAAGCAATCAGCTCAATAAGCAAAACCCCTCAAGTATTTCACTAGAGGGGTTTCTTTTTATTAGAAAAAACGATTATAGTGGGGGGGCAGTTCAAATTGCTTCTTTGGAAGCAGGTAAACCTGGTTGCGATGCTGGAATAGTCTCTAAACCTTCAATTTT
>NZ_JAYWYV010000527.1:0-1095 GCF_048147885.1 Acinetobacter sp. 228 | reverse complement strand
TCATGGCTCAACCCCTTGGTTAGGCAGAGATCCAATTTATGCATCAGCTCAAATGATTAATAATTTACAAAGTCTTATTAGCCGAAGAACCGACCTAACCCAAGGTATGGGCGTTATTAGTATTGGCAATATTCAAGGCGGTACAGCTGGAAATGTGATTCCTGAACAGGTCAATATGATCGGTACTATTCGATCCAATAACGAACAGATCCGAGAAAATATCCTAAAGAGCTTACCAACTCTGGTGGAAAATAACGCTCAAGCTAATGATGTAACAGCAAAAGTTGAAATTGCACCTTATGCTCCAGTAACCATGAATAATAAAGCTCTTACTCAACTTATCCAGCCAACATTAGCCAAAACTGTTGGAGATTCGAATCTTCATGTTTTGGACCATAATGCAAGTGCAAGTGAAGATTTTGCCTATTATGGGAAATTAATGCCTTCTTTCTTTGTTTTCTTAGGAGCAACACCTGAAAATCAGGACTTAAACCAAGCTGCACCAAATCACAACCCTTCTTTTATAGTAGATGATAAGGCCTTAAAGACAGGAACCGAGCTACATATAAGATTCGTTTTAGACTATCCGAATATCGCTAAACAAGTTCAGGCTGCATGGAAACAGTCTTAACTTAACAATATGCTCACCATAGAGTGTTCCGTTTTAAAGAAGAAAGACAGCAGTCGCGATTGAAAGGTTGTGCCATAGGACTTAGTATGCAATCTGCTAAACTGCCCCGTATTTAAAAGCAGATGTATGGCTTTGGATAGAACTGATATTTTATTCAACAGTCATATTTTAAATATAAAGCTCTATAGTGAACTAAAACGGAATACTCTCATGGCGAATCATTTTGAATTCAACATTCGTGTTTATATTGAAGATACGGACGCAGGTGGTATTGTTTACCATGCCAACCACATTCGCTATATGGAACGTACCCGTACAGAATGGCTCCGCGCTGCTGGCGTTGACCATTACTGGCATCAAAAAGACTACAACTTTGTAGTATATAAAATTGACGTAAAATATATGCGTCCTATTTTAATGGATGACTTAATTACTGTTACAGCACGTGTAGTTTCATGTAAAGC
>NZ_JAYWYV010000526.1:0-1096 GCF_048147885.1 Acinetobacter sp. 228 | reverse complement strand
CATATTTATTTAGATCCTTCATTCTTGCCTCTAAATTGGAGCGTTAACTCCACTGAACAAAAAACTGTTGTAGGTTATCGCCAAGGAACAATGATTGATTTTGGTGCACATCAGGTCATCTCAGGATTAGTGAAACTTGTTGATAAAAATAACTCACCGTTATTACCGGGGTATAGCGTTCAAATTAATGGACAGCAAGATGGAGTGGTTGGCTATGACGGTGAAGTGTTTATTTCAAACTTATTAAAACAAAACAAACTTGTAGTCGATCTTCTTGATCATGGCTCATGCCAAGTTGACTTTACCTATAACAGTAATCAGTACTCAACTAAAAAATTGGGACCTTATGTATGTCATTAAATTTTATGAATAAGGCTCAAATAGAGAGCTATAAAAAACTTCCACGGTCTTTAAAATACTTCATAGGCATTTGCTTATTTTATCTCGTTTATGCATTTTTTAGTCCTGCACAAGCTGCTTGCACGGTAAGCGGGACTACAAATAGTACTTTTAATTACACTGCAGCAAATATTAATAGTGATGCAACCGTAAACCTTTCAGGAACAATTACTTGTACGAATTTAGGACTTCCCCAGATTTCTAATTTTATGTGTATGAAAACCGTATTTACAGGAGCAACCACTGCGAATAATAGTGTGACTTTACCCTATACAGTTACTGCAACTGTAGGCGGGGCTGGCTCTTCTACTACCAACCAAACCTCCAATGTGTGGTATGGTCCAGTAGCAACAGTATCATCAAATAATATTGTGAGTTACTCGGTAAATATAAAAGTACCAGCTCGAACAGGGTCTCTCATTGCATATCCTAAAGGAACCTATACGGCTTCGGTTCGGTTGTATTGGGATATGGATCTTTTGGGTTTGTCATGTGGTGATTTACTTGGTGGCTGGGATTCTGGTGATACATTACTAACAGCAAACTTTGTGGTCCCAAGTCTGTGCCAATTAAACTCAACTTCATCTGGAGATTTCGGCACTAGTAATGATATTGGTACGACTAAGCGTGATTACACAGCTCAAGGAGCAGTGAATACTACCTGCAACTATGGAACACCTTATAGCATTTATTTAGG
>NZ_JAYWYV010000525.1:0-1096 GCF_048147885.1 Acinetobacter sp. 228 | reverse complement strand
CAGTAGTGCAGGCCAAACCGGATCTGCCAAATGAATGAACACTGCCCAAAAACTAATGCCATAAGCGTAGCCCAACCATTCCATTGGGATAAGCCAGAATGTTTTAGATAAACCTTGTGAGTGAGCGGCGGTTGCAAGTAATGCGTTTGTCGGGCCCGGAATAAGTAAAACAGCCAACATAGCTAATACAAAAAACCAGCTCTCAATCATATAATTTCCACATTAGTAAAGATGCGGCAACATTAAACGAAATGGGCAAAATATAGCAAGTTTAGAGCGTATTCTGATTAGAAAGAATACAAGTTATTCTAAGGCTTATCTTTAAAAAATTATTGATTTATAATAATTTTATTATGAAACATTTTGCTAAACTTTATTCATCACAATATGCAATTAGTTAGCATATTGTGATGCAAAACCGATGATTAATTCGTCTTTTTCCGAACAATAATTGGACAATTCTTAAACTGAGCAGCCTGAACAATGGCTTCTTGTTGACCTAATACACGTGAAAGTTCGGTGTTTTTGGTTGAAGAAGATTGTCCCATATTGACAGAGATGGATGGGCCGAATCCCCAACCGCCTCGTCCCCAGCCACCGCCAAGCCCAAGTCCAACACCCATACCTGTACTTTTTGGTGTCTGTACACCATTGTCGATATATTGTTGAATACGGTTATATTCACTTTGTAGCTGCTGGCAACTCAAAGATTGATACTGCGTCGGAGACACATAAGTCGGTTTTACCGTTGTAGCACAAGCGCTCAATAGTAAAGTGGCCGCTGCCAAAGGCACAATATATAAGCCTTTCATCATTTTTCTCTTATCGTTTTGGTTCAATTTCGCTGAACAATGCCTCATAAGACTGAGTCAATTTGTGTTCTGGCGCTAAGTGAGCCAAAGGTAAATTTTTCTGATGTGATTCTTTCATCAAAATCGAAGGCGGTAACATGCTATTGAGCACTGGTAACCCTTCATCTTTTAACTGTTGAACCACTTCCCGAGGTAGTTTTGCTTGGGACTGGAACTGATTCACCACAATTCCTTCAATTTCCAAGCGATCATTATGATCATCTTGCGTTTCGAGAACATTTTCA
>NZ_JAYWYV010000524.1:0-1097 GCF_048147885.1 Acinetobacter sp. 228 | reverse complement strand
AATTACTTGCTAAGCACGGTGCTTATTATCAATTACATCAGCGTAATTTTGAGGACCATTAAGTATGTCGTTAGCCCAGCTGATCCAAAATGCATGGAATAAGCAATCAAGTTGGTTGATTGTTTTACGTCCTTTGTCTTGCTTGTATCGTGCTGGGTTTTTACTAAATCGTGGTTTTTATAGTTCAGGCTTTAAAAAAGTTTATACCGCACCTGTGCCAGTCATGGTAATTGGCAATATTACGGTGGGGGGAAGTGGAAAAACGCCATTATTAATAGAGCTCGTCAATTATCTAAAGCAGCATAATGTAAAGGTAGGGGTAATTAGTAGAGGCTATGGTGGATCTGGCCCTTTTCCTATGTTGGTAACATCGGCCAGTCAAGCAGCTGAAGCAGGAGATGAACCTGCTTTGATTGTTCAGTCAACTGGCGTACCTATGGCAGTAGGACCCAATAGACAAGCTGCAATCGAGTTATTATTAGCATCGACTAAACTAGATTTAATTATTAGTGATGATGGGTTGCAACATTGGGCATTAGGTCGCCAAATAGAATGGATCGTACTTGATCAAAATCGTGGCCTTGGAAATAGAAAGTTATTACCAGAGGGATATTTACGTGAACCTGTGGAACGTTTAAAAACTAGTACGGTAATTGAGCATATTTTCACACCAACAACTACATTGCATATGCATCTTGATGCAGGCCAGCCTTACTTATTGAATCCTTCTTCGGCAACTGAATTATCATTCAATATTCAAAATAATTACCATGCAGTAGTCGGTATTGGTTTTCCTCAGCGCTTTTACCAAACACTTAAAGGTTTAGGGGTGAAACAATTTCAAGAGCATGCTTTTCGTGATCATCATGATTACAGTATTGATGACCTTCTATTTAATGATGACCAACCTATCATTACAACTGAAAAAGATGCAGTTAAGTTGTTACCATTACTTGAAAAGCATCCAGAATTTAAACGACCTATTTGGGTCGTGCCAGTTAAAGCTGTTTTGTCTACAGAGTGCTATCAGGTTTTAAATCAACAATTGCAAAAGCTTGATATTCAAATATCTTAGGAAGAAAAAATGAAACATATCG
>NZ_JAYWYV010000523.1:0-1097 GCF_048147885.1 Acinetobacter sp. 228 | reverse complement strand
AATGATTTTTTGAAAAAGTGAATACAGATTCATAAAATGATTTACAATTCATTTTATTTGTTAGAGAATAAATTATGAGCTATAAACGATCATCTTTAATGCAAGAGCGGATGGAACAAAATCGAAAATCGATTTTGAGTTCAGCCAGAAAAATAATTTCAGAGGGAGGGTTCAAAGACGCACAAATACAAACAATTGCAGAGCAAGCGGGTGTATCTAGTGGACTGGTTTATCGCTACTTCGATAATAAAAGCCAAGTGCTAATAGAAGTTTTGTCTGATGCCATTAATACAGAACTATTGGTGATTGAATCGATTACCGAAAGTGACTTATCGGCAAAGCAGAAATTACACAAGGCGGTGGCAACCTTTGTAAAACGGGCACTGAATAGTCCTCAGCTTGCATATTCACTCATGTTTGAACCCGTCGATTCAACGGTTGAACATGAGCGTTTTCGTGTGAAGCAATTGATTAAACAAAGTATTAAAAAAATACTTGCGGATGGAAATGCAAGTGGTGAGTTTGTCTTGGATGATTTAAACACAGCAGCACTTTGTGTAGTCGGTGCTATGACTTATGTGGTAGTTGAACCTCTAGACCCAGCTCAAAATACAAAGTTTGATCATGCGCATAAAGACTATTTTTCAAAACAGATTGCTGACTTTTGTGTGGATGCTGTGCAGAAAAAATAGGGCATATAAAGGATAAAACAACACAAAATAAGTAGTTTGGAAAAGTAGTTGCAGTAACAACAATTAGATTAGGTAAGAAGAGAATTACAAAGAATCAAGGAGAATGATTCAATGCAACAAGAACGGTTAAGCTACGCCTCTGGACCAAGTACACAACCCTTATTGGGTATGACCATTGGTGAACAATTTGATCAGGCCTGTCAGCAATATGCTGAAAAGGAAGCGATTGTCAGTTTTCATCAAAACAGACGATTAACCTATAAAGCTTTACAGGATGAAGTAAACGCTTTTGCTTGTAGCCTATTAAAATTGGGATTAAAAAAAGGAGACCGATTAGCGATTTGGTCACCTAACTGTGTGGAATGGACCATTACGCAGTTTGCAGCTTTTAAAGCAGGGATTATT
>NZ_JAYWYV010000522.1:0-1098 GCF_048147885.1 Acinetobacter sp. 228 | reverse complement strand
GTTAAAAACCCCTAGTTTTGAACTAGGGGTTTTTTGTTTTACAGTCTGAAGTTAGAAGTAAAAATTAGAAAATTTATGCTTTGGATGTTTGATTTTTATAAAATAAAATTCACATAGTTTTGATTAGGCATGAAGATAATGATTGCAGCTAAAAGAGTAGAATAATATGCAATTAAATTATACAAATATCACCAGATTGGCAGTGTAGATTCCGCACATTACAAAGCGCTTTTATGCTATAGTATACAGCTATATTTTTTTCGATTTTAGTTCACTTTCCGGAACTAAATTTTTTGCAAGATCAAGACATATAAACGGATAGAAATATCTATCCGTAAGAAGGAGTATGCATGAGCGTATCGGAAATCCGACCGATTGCCATTGAGGACGAACTCAAGCATTCATATTTAGATTACGCGATGAGTGTAATTGTATCTCGTGCATTGCCGGATGTGAGAGACGGTCTTAAACCTGTTCACCGTCGTGTGCTTTATGCCATGCACGAATTGGGCAATGACTATAACAAAGCCTACAAGAAATCTGCTCGTGTCGTTGGGGACGTAATCGGTAAATATCACCCGCATGGTGACTCAGCTGTTTATGAAACCATTGTTCGTATGGCTCAAGACTTTAGCTTACGTTATTTATTGGTTGATGGTCAGGGTAACTTCGGTTCGATCGATGGCGATAGCGCCGCGGCAATGCGTTATACCGAAGTCCGTATGACTAAGCTGGCACATGAGCTTCTTGCAGATTTAGAAAAAGACACAGTTGACTGGGAAGATAACTACGACGGTTCGGAACGTATCCCTGAAGTACTTCCGACACGTGTTCCAAACTTGTTAATTAACGGTGCTGCTGGTATTGCTGTAGGTATGGCAACTAACATGGCACCACACAACATGACAGAAGTTGTGAATGCTTGTTTGGCTTATGCTGACAATCCGAATATCTCGATTGAAGGATTGATGGAATACATTACCGGTCCTGACTTCCCTACAGGCGGTATTATTTACGGTAAATCAGGTATTGTTGATGCCTACCGTACCGGTAAAGGTCGTTTACACATTCGTGGTAAATACCATTTCGAAGAAGATG
>NZ_JAYWYV010000521.1:0-1099 GCF_048147885.1 Acinetobacter sp. 228 | reverse complement strand
TGCTTTCCATACAAGTATTAAAATGTTCGGGATATTCTTTATGGTAAATAGAACTTAGTACAGAAAACATAAAAATTTATCCTTCTAAAACCTTTTCAATCCACATTCTTAAAATCTGTTCAGGTTGATATTTTTTGGCATTTAACAATGAACTTTGAGAAAATTGTTCTAATAGATGAGGAGATAAAGCAAGTTTTAAAATCGCTGCAGCTAACTCATCCACATTTTGGTCTTCAACTAAAAAACCGTTTTTACTATCGCGAATGACATCACTTGGACCATAAGGACAATTGTATGACACAACAGGTAAACCAAAGCTTTGTGCCTCTATTAAGACCATTGGCAAACCTTCATATTTGGATGACATTACAAAAAAACTAGATTGTTCATAAACTTCTTTTACATTTGAGGTACTACCCTTCAAACTCACATTTTTAAGAGACTGTTGTTTAATATAATCTTGCAACATCTCTTGGTGCTCACCTTCACCATAAATATTAAGCTGCCAATCCGGAATAGTTTGATATATTTTCTTCCAAGCTTGAAGTAAATGAATATAGTTTTTCTGATCAGTTAAACGGCCAATCGTTACAATTTGTTTACTATTATTTTGTGGTTGCGAAGCGATAGAAAAGGGAGAAAAATTAGGAATGACAATTACATTTGAATGAAACTTATCAAATTGTTCTTTATCATTTTGAGTGAGAGTCACAACTTGATCAATTTTTCGATATAGAAGTTTACTTAAAATTTGTATTTTTTTAGGGCGACTGACAAAAGAAACATGTTCGAGAATCACTAATTTATTTGAATTTGGAACAAAAGTACATAGTAGAGATAATTTACCCATATTATGTACAACTACAACATCATAATTATTGGAAGAAATGTGCTTTCTAAGCTTTTTATAAAACTCAAATAAACTGCCAAATAAAGTAATTACTTCTACTTTATCTGCAATTGGGTAACCTGTATTTTCTTTTATAGCCTCTCTATTCAAAAGAGTAATATTATAGCCTCTTATCGCTGACATTTTATTAGCCAACTCAACTGCAACTCGTTCAGAACCAGATTTATTTTTCAAGGAGTTAATTATAAA
>NZ_JAYWYV010000520.1:0-1099 GCF_048147885.1 Acinetobacter sp. 228 | reverse complement strand
TTCAACAAGCGTTTCAATAAGAACCGCTGTTTGAATGGTCATGTGGATACAACCAAGAATTTTTGCACCAGCAAGTGGTTTAGAAGCTGCATAGCGTTTACGTAAGCCGATCAAAGCTGGCATTTCTGCTTCAGCAAGTTTGATTTCTTTACGGCCGTAGTCAGCAAGTGAGATGTCAGCAACTTTGTAATCTGTAAATGAAGCATTAACCGCGTTCATCAGGATCTCCTAGGAAAAAATAGTATTGATCATTCTGTTCGCGGATGCCGTTGTTGGTTAAAACGAGTATTTAACCGATCGTCGAGCCTGGCAAAATGATCTTTAGTGCCGATCATTTGTCGCAGCATCCCTCGACTAGCGAAACATTGTACTTGGAAAAGCTTTTAGTGCCAATCCAGTTTTGTTTATTATCTGCGTAATTACGACTTTAGATTTAAATTATGGCCTTGAATATTCCCGAATCTTTGGCAAACCTCGAAGCGAACTGTGGCCTTTTTGCAGTTTGGATGGTACTTCAACATCATGGAGTACAAATTGATGTTGCTGAGCTAATTAAAGTTTGCCGTTATGACGATGAAGGAACTTATACGATTGCTTTAGCCGTTGCTTTAAAAAAGTTGGGCTTTGAGGTGTCATTTCACTCAGATCATGATCCTAATATTAGCCCAAGCGAACGCATGAGCTATAAAGAAGCAAAGGTATTAAGAATACCAACTGGGCCAGCGCTGAGCTATCAAGATATTCAAACAGAGACTCAAAATGGAAAAATGGTGATTGTGTACTACGACACTTTAGAAGGGGTAGGGAATCAGTCGCTCATTTATTCTATAGATCAAAATGAAATCTGCTTTTTTGATAGTTTTGAGCCGATGTCGGCAGCAGTTTTTGAGAATCAACGTAAAGCAGAAGGTATTTGCCGTCAGGCTGTCGTAATTGGTGACCGTAATTTAAATATTCATTCGACTAAATTGAATTAAACTTAAATGAGCCAGTAAAGTGCTGGCTCATACTGAAGTTATTGTTGTTGATATTCTTGAATGACTTCTAACGCAGCCCGGAAAGCTTCCTGAGTAGCAGGGGCACCGCAATATGGCAGGCA
>NZ_JAYWYV010000519.1:0-1101 GCF_048147885.1 Acinetobacter sp. 228 | reverse complement strand
AAGGACTTATAAAGTTAAGAAGTTACGTGAAATTATTGCAACTGGTGGTAAGTTTTACGACGCTTTAGTTAAACAGATTCAAGAGATACGCATGTGGCAATCTAATGAGGGGATGACCCTTATGGATGCTGATGATGCTTTTGAAACCCATCAATATAGTTTTACTGGTTTAGATAATCTCTTGCTGCAGTTTGGCCAGCAAATATCTGGTGCCACAGGCATTCCTCTTGTTCGCTTATTTGGTCAGTCGCCAGCAGGATTAAATGCTACAGGTGAGTCTGATCTAGCCAATTACTACGACAACATTAACCAACAGCAAGAAGGACGTTTACGGACGCCTTTGCAGGTCCTCTATGCTGTGCTGCATATGTCAGTGCTTGGCAAGCCTTTACCTGATTCATTTAGTTTTAAATTCGCTTCATTGTGGCAATTGGACGATGAGAAAAAGGCAAACGTTGCTAAAGGTGTGACAGATGCAGTACTCGCTGCTGAAGAGGCCGGCCTAATCAAACGCTCAACAGCCTTAAAAGAGTTGCGCCAATCTAGTGAAGTTACGGGTGTTTTCTCTCATATTACTGATGAGGAAATTAAAGAAGCCGATGACGAGGATCCACCGCCACCAGATGAAGGTGTAGATGATGAAGAAACAAATAAATCGGATAACACCGAATCGGGCGAGAAAGACCGAGATACGTTACAGCCAGCAGCTTAGAAAGATTGCTGGTTATATCGATACCATCGTTAAAGGCTTCGATATAAATGACCCTAACAATTACCCCTTAATGGAGGCTTCCCTGAAGGAGTATGCAAATACACTTCAGTTCTGGGCGCAAAATGCTGCTGGTCGAATACTTACAGATGTGGCTCTACGAGATGAGAAAACTTGGCTCATCTATGCACAAGACCTATCTCGTGGTGTACGGGAGCAAATTCGCAATACTGACATAGGTGCTGTTTATCAGCAGCTCATAAATGATCAAGTTAGGCTTATTAAGTCTTTGCCACTTGATGCAGCACAGCGTATTCATGACTTGTCTACTCGATCGCTAATTGAAGGCAACCGTTCAAGTGAGATTGCCGGCTTAATTATGGCCACTGGCC
>NZ_JAYWYV010000518.1:0-1103 GCF_048147885.1 Acinetobacter sp. 228 | reverse complement strand
GTCGCTTATTCCATTGGGTAAATTGGTTGTATTGGTTTATGGTGCAATCTTATTCTTTGCTTTAGTGGTTTTAGGTATTACTGCAAAAATGTTCAGCATCAATATCTTTACTTTGTTTAAGATTTTGAAAGATGAATTAATTTTGGCGTATTCGACTGCAAGTTCGGAAACAGTTTTACCGCGTATTATGCAAAAAATGGAAGCTTATGGTGCGCCAAAAGCGATTTCTAGTTTTGTAATTCCAACTGGTTATTCATTTAACCTTGATGGTTCTACGCTTTACCAAAGTATCGCAGCAATCTTTATTGCACAGCTTTACGGCATTGAAATGTCAATCAGCCAACAAGTGATTTTAGTTGTAACGTTAATGATTACTTCTAAAGGTATTGCAGGTGTTCCTGGGGTATCATTTGTTGTGTTATTGGCGACATTAGGTAGTGTTGGTATTCCTGTAGAAGGCTTAGCATTTATTGCTGGTGTTGACCGTATTATGGATATGGCTCGTACTGCGTTGAACGTTGTAGGTAACGCGCTTGCTGTACTTGTAATCAGTAAATGGGAAAAACAATACGACTATGAAAAAGCTGCTGCTTATGAAGCATCTCTTAAGTAATAGAGAAGTTTTTTAGTCGAAAAAAACCCGCGAACATCGCGGGTTTTTTTATTGGGTTATTTCAATACACTTTGATATAGTTCAAGGGTTTGGTCACACATATCTTTTAAACTAAACATTGTCACAGGAGCGACTGTTTGAGGTTGTTCAATATGATGCTTTACTCTTTCTACTAAAGCTTTTTCATTTTCTGCTTCAACAAGACCCTGCGGGTACACATGAGATAAAATCTCGGCAACACCTCCACGGTTCCAGCCAATGACCGGCGTACCGACAGAGAGCGCTTCTAATGCTGTTCTACCGAATGTTTCTGCTTGATTAGATAGAGAGAGCACTATATCGCTAAAAGCGAGCCATTCGCGTATATCTGAGCGATGTCCTACAAAGGTAATTTTATCTGCAAGTCCTTTACTTTGAATGGTGTTTTGCAACTCACTTAAATAGGCTTGTTTTTTTACATCAGCCCCACCCACAACAACAGCATGCAGTT
>NZ_JAYWYV010000517.1:0-1105 GCF_048147885.1 Acinetobacter sp. 228 | reverse complement strand
AATTTAATCCACAATGGTTACTTAACTTAGGTGTGCGTTGGGATAAATTTGAAACTGAGAAAAAATATAATAAGGATGTAGATGGACGTACTCCTCATAAAGCTGGTGATAAATTAGAAAGCGATACAGACTACTTCTCTTACCAAGCTGGTTTAGTTTTTAAACCAACAGAAGATGGTAGTATTTATTTAAGCTATGCTACGTCAGCAAACCCAGTAGGTGTACTTGCTGAGGGTGACACAGGTTCAGATTCTATTAGCGACTCAGGTACTGCAAGTGCGAGTGCAAATGCTCTCAAGCCAGAAGAAGCACGTACTTTCGAGTTAGGTACAAAATGGGACTTATTTAATAACCGTGCGAACTTAACAGCAGCAGTTTTCCGTACTGAAAAGCAAAATACACGTATCCAAATTGACCCTACTACGACTGCCAATGCAGGTAAAAGTAAAGTTGATGGATTTGAAATTAGTCTGAACGGAAAAATTACCGATAAGTGGGATGTTTCTACAGGCTATAGCTATTTAGATAGTGAAATTACCGAAGCTGCCTATAATGCAGTTGCTCAAGAAGGTAAACCTCTCCCATTTGTAGCGAAAAACAGTGCTACCCTATGGTCTACTTACCGAGTAATGCCTCAATTGACTCTAGGTGCTGGTGTTGAATATCGCGATCAAGTTTTTGTGAACACAACTGCTCCGAAATATCTGCCAACCTATACCATTTACAATGCTATGGCTAAATATGATGTTAATAAGAATGTGAATTTGCAGCTTAACATCAACAATATCTCTGATAAGCGCTATTTCACTAGTGCGCATGCAGCTCACTACGCATTTGAAGGTAATGGCCGTAATGCTGTCTTAGCGATTAACTTTAAATACTAAGGATAAATTCCATAATTTATTTATGGAATTAATTAAAGTTCATATAAAATAGCCTCGTCATGAGGCTATTTTTACAAATGAAGTATCTATTAAAAGGTGTTTGCCGTGATTCATCATATCCCCAATGTTTTAAACAAAGAGCTAGTTGCCGAGTTTCGTAAGCTCATGGAAGAAGCCAATTGGGTAGGTGGAAAAGTGACTGCTGGCACCTTGTCTGCTTC
>NZ_JAYWYV010000516.1:0-1105 GCF_048147885.1 Acinetobacter sp. 228 | reverse complement strand
CCTTACCTGTCTCATCACAGATAAATACGTGCTCATATTTGAGGTAGGTTAGTAATCTGAGTTGTTGAAATGCCTCGAAAGCAAAATCATTTAAATCTACAAATCTAGCTTTATTTGTTTTAGTGGTTTCTTGCTGAACGCCGTTCACACGACCTTTATTGATGTAAATCTGCTTATTTAAAAAATCTATATCCTGCCAAGTGAGTGCGATAATTTCTGATGGACGGCAACCTGTCCAGAATGCCACCACAAAATACCAATACACAATTGGGTAGTCTGCAATATATTTCTCTTTTAACCAGTTCAGTATTATTTCCTTTTCCATTTCATTAAATGGATCAGGTTCATCCTCCTGAGTTTTCTGATTTTTCAATCGGTCACATGGATTCTTATCAATCACCTCATCATCACAAGCTAATTCGAATACGCCACGTAATGGAATCAAAGCATCATTTCGAGTTTTAGCCGATGACCATTCACGTCCATTGACGGCTGTACGCAACATTTGACTGGTGATCGTATTAATCAGCATATCTTCGAATAATGGCATCCAGAGCCTTTCCAAAATTGATAGATATTTTTTCTTGGTGCCTTGCTTATGATCTGAAAGGTTATAAAGGTATTCTTGGGCATAGTGAGCAAATGTCGGAGCATTTGACGCTGGCAATGTTTTTTGCGCAGCGTCAGCTTTTTTGATGGGCTTGGCGGTGACAGCTTCGATATCCTCGATTTTTAATATCCCGTATTTAGCCTTGTTTACAAAATCTTCTCTAATCTTAGCCGCCTTAATGAAGTTGGCTGGGGTATCGATGAGGTCGAGGGTGAACCACTCGCGCTTGTCGTTCCATTTAAAGTTAATCTGTATTTTTCCCGATCTTGCTCTTGTGCCTTTTGGTAGACCTGAGCTGCTTGTTCGACCCATGCGTTATAACCTTTCAAACTATATAGAATTTTTCGATCAGAAACTTTCACCCAGACTTTTCCTTCCTCCCAGTGAGGTCTAAGGTTCTTTAGGTTCGTGATCTGTTCACCCGTCAATTCACAAAACTTTTCTGCGGTGACCCAATCCAGCAGTTCAAAATATTTACTCATTGTTGAACCTCCG
>NZ_JAYWYV010000515.1:0-1106 GCF_048147885.1 Acinetobacter sp. 228 | reverse complement strand
CATGGAATTTTAAATCTAGGAAAACTTCGAAATTTTCTTCTTGAAGTTTTTTTACAACAGATGGGCCTTCATGAGTAAAAAGCTCTTTACCTACTTTTACGCGACATAAAGTAGGATCAAGTTGTTCAACAATTTTTAAAGCGTCATATTGGCTTTTAGCGTCCAACGCAACAATGATACTCAAGAGACTTTCTTCCATCACATAAAATCAGCGCTATTATAATAGACAAGTCAGCCAGTAATAAAGAAATCTATTGAACCAAGTTATTAAATGAGGAAATAGTGATTTTAAACTAGAAGGATAATGAGGAATATAGAAGGGAAAATACTACTCTTTATGACTAGATAAAGAGTAGTACCAAAATTATAAAGGAGTAGAATTTTTATCTTGCGGATAAATATCTACAACAGTTTTTTCGTGTCTTACATTTGCAGCTGCTTCTGCTGCAGCCAATTGAGCACTTTGAATTTGTTCTTTTCTCAAATGATCAATATCTTTGCGAAGACGTTTGATTTCCCAGCTTTTTTGGAAAACTCGGAAAACTTGTACACCTAATAAAAGCCCAACTACAATTCCAAGCGCTAAGGTAAGCAACAATAATAAACCTAAACGCATTGCAGGAACTTGAGTAAATAATAAATCAACAGGAAGTTCTGTTGGGTTCTGCAAAACAAGTGCTAAAGAATAGCCAAATACAATAATGAGTAATGCAATTAGAATATAACGCATAGGCACCCCACTTATGAGTTTTATTTATTTTCCAGATTCATTCACTGCATCACGGAGTGCTTTACCTGGTTTAAAATGTGGAACAGCCTTCGCTGCAACATCTACTGACTTACCTGTTTTAGGGTTACGACCAACTCTAGGTTCACGGTGGTGTAATGCAAAGCTACCAAAACCACGGATTTCAATACGATTGTCAGACGAAAGAGCTTCGATCATTTGGTCAATCATAATCTTAACCGCTTCTTCCACTAATGGTTCAGCCAAGTGTGGATTTTTTAGCGCAATGCGTTCAATCAAATCAGACTTATTAAGAGCTTCAGTAGTCATCTACGACCTCGTTATTTATTACTACTCTAAGTCGTTTGATAATAACCTG
>NZ_JAYWYV010000514.1:0-1107 GCF_048147885.1 Acinetobacter sp. 228 | reverse complement strand
GATTACCAACCTAACCAGATTTTGGTTTCTTGTGGCGGTAAGCAAAGCTTCTTTAACTTGGCACTAGCATTATTAAACAAGGGTGATGAAGTGATCATCCCTGCGCCATTCTGGGTAAGCTATCCAGATATGGTCATTATTGCTGAAGGTACGCCTGTTATCGTGAAATGTGGCGAAGAGCAACGTTTCAAAATTACACCTGACCAATTAGAAGCAGCAATTACTCCTAACACTCGTTTAGTGGTATTAAACAGCCCATCTAACCCAACAGGTATGATTTATAGCAAAGCTGAATTAGAAGCTTTAGCTGAAGTTTTACGTCGTCATCCGCAAGTATTTGTTGCATCTGACGACATGTATGAACCAATTCGTTGGGAAGATGAGTTCTACAACATTGCAACTGTTGCACCTGATTTATATGACCGCACGATTGTTTTAAATGGTGTTTCTAAAGCATATGCAATGACAGGTTGGCGTATTGGCTATGCAGCCGGCCCAGCAAAAATCATTGGTGCAATGAAAAAAATCCAGTCTCAATCAACTTCTAACCCGACTTCAATTTCGCAAGTTGCTGCTGAAGCTGCGTTGAATGGCCCACAAGATGTTTTAAAACCAATGATTGAAGCGTTTAAACGTCGTCATGACTTAGTAGTTAATGGCTTAAACGACATCAAAGGGATCTCTTGCTTACCTGCTGATGGCGCTTTCTACGCGTATGCAAATATTCGCCCTCTTATTCGTGCAAAAGGCTTAAAGTCTTGCACAGAATTCTCTGAGTGGTTACTTGAAGAAACTGGCGTAGCAGTCGTTCCTGGTGATGCATTTGGTTTAGGTGGTTTCATGCGTATTTCATATGCAACAGCTGACGAAGTACTTGTTGATGCGTTAGCACGTATCAAAAAAGCTGCTGAATCAATCGAAGGCGTTGATGCTGCAATTGCATCTATCGAAGCTGAAAAAGCTGCTAAATAATTTGAAAATATAAAAAAGGCCTCAAAATTGAGGCCTTTTTTATAATTAAAATTATTCTAAATTAAATAAAGCTGCCACCTCAGCCTCAGTCAGTTTTTTTGTATCATTCTGAAAATTATAAAAATCAGGTTTTGA
>NZ_JAYWYV010000513.1:0-1107 GCF_048147885.1 Acinetobacter sp. 228 | reverse complement strand
TAGATCGTTATTAAATTTTATAACTATATCAATTAAAAACTGCTGTCCTCGGTTTTGGAGGAAATATGAATAAAAATGTATTAATCACAGGTGCCAGTGGCTTTATTGGAACGCATTTAATTAGGTTCCTGCTACAAAAAAATTATAACGTGATTGCTGTGACACGGCAGGCTGGAAAGAAATCTGACCATCCTGCCTTGCAGTGGGTACAAAAGTTCGAAGATATTTCGACCCGTCAAATTGATTATGTGGTGAATTTGGCCGGTGCAAATATTGGTGAGAAACGCTGGACCGAGTCACGTAAAAAACAACTCATTGAAAGCCGTGTAAATACGACCCGAAAGCTATATGCATGGCTTAATCAATCTCAAATTTTTCCTGAAGTGATTGTCTCTGGTTCTGCAATTGGTTATTACGGTATAGATAATCAAGAAAAGTGGACAGAAGTGTGCACAGAACAAAGCTCGCCACAGCCCATTTTCATGTCTCAGCTTTGCCAAGAGTGGGAACGCGCAGCTTTAGCAGACTCTCAGCAAAATACTAAAATTATTCGTTTAGGCGTTGTGTTCGGGCAGGGTGGTGGTATCTTGCCTAAAATGTTGCTTCCTATTCGACTCAATTTAGTCGGTCAAATTGGTCACGGTCGTCAACCTGTGGTTTGGGTACATATTGAAGACGTATTAAACGCAATTGAGTTTATATTCAAGCATCCTCAATCTGCTCAAATTCACAATGTCGTGGCGCCAGAAAATGTGACCCAAAAGGTATTTGTTGAACAAGCTGCCAAAGTTTTGAATAAGAAACCAATGTTGTCGGCGCCTAGTACAGTTTTTCGCTGTTTGTTAGGAGAGCAGTCGCAATTGATCTTAAATGGGCAATACGTCAAACCCGCAGCCTTACAAGCAGAAGGATTTGAGTTTGCTTATCCTCAATTAAAAATGGCTTTAGAGAATATACTCGCCTCAGGCTAAGATTTTATTTTGCAAACGCTCTGGGGAATATGCTTTGGCATCAACTAATGTTGGTTGTCCTAGCATAAGCTGACGGAGCAATTGCGCAGAACCTTCGCCCATACACAAACCATTTCTAAAGTGCCCAAAGTTTGCC
>NZ_JAYWYV010000512.1:0-1108 GCF_048147885.1 Acinetobacter sp. 228 | reverse complement strand
GACCGGATCACTCGCTTGAAAGCTAATTTGAATATGGTCTAGGCCAGCTTGCTTTAAATGCGAAATACGCTGTTCGGTAAGTCCCATGCCTGAGGTAATCAGGTTGGTGTAGAAGCCAAGTTGGTGTGCATGCGCCACAAGCTGCTCCAGATCTTGACGCACCAAAGGTTCACCACCGGAAAAACCGAGTTGTACTGCCCCCATTTGACGCGCTTGATCAAAAACATCAAACCACTCTTGTGTGGTCAGTTCATTTTTATGCTGTGCGTAGTCTAAAGGGTTTGAGCAATATGGACATTGTAGCGGGCAACGATAAGTTAACTCCGCTAATAACCATAAAGGTAGGCCAACACCTTCTGTCATACTAAATCAATCCAGTGTTGTTGCTGGGCAACTAACATGTAATCAATAACATCGTTGTCAATTTCGGCTATATCACCAAATTGTTGCTTGAGCTGGGCAATAATTGCAGAAACATTATTTTTCCCATCAATATATTGTCCAATGGCCCCTGCACTTTCATTTAATTTGATCATGCCTTCAGGATATAAAATGACAAAGCCATTTTGAGCAGGCTCAAATTGAAAGCGATAACCTTGGCGCCATGTAGGCACAAGATTTACATCAAATTGTTCTTTATTCATTTAAATAGTCCTTTGTGCCATACCCGTTCTTGAGTCACGCTATGATACGGTGCTTCATTGTGTACATATGCCAGTGTTAAAGCATCCAAAATGCTCCATAAAATATCCAGTTTAAACTGTAATATTTCCAGCATTCTTTGTTGTTGTTCATGAGTAGTAAATGAATCAAGCGTGATAGTTAAACCATGTTCAACATCACGGCGTGCTTGACTTAAGCGAGAGCGGAAATATTCATAGCCCTTGTCATCAATCCAAGGGTAATGCTGTGGCCATGACTCAAGACGAGACTGATGAATTTGAGGCGCAAATAGCTCAGTTAAAGAACTGCTTGCTGCCTCACGCCATGACGCACGGCGTGCAAAATTTACATAGGCATCTACAGCAAATCGTACACCCGGCAAAACCAATTCTTCGGAAATCACTTGCTCACGACTCAAGCCTACAGCTTCGGCTAACCGTAACCA
>NZ_JAYWYV010000511.1:0-1109 GCF_048147885.1 Acinetobacter sp. 228 | reverse complement strand
GAATGTTTTTTAAGAGGACTAACTACATGCAAATGAAAAGTTTAGGGTTGTGTCAGTAGCGGCTAAATACGAGTTATAAGAAAGGGGCTGCATGCTGTATTTATCAAAAAATAACTTGTTTATTTAGCATGGCTCCTTTAAATAATGAAAGAGAAAAACAACAATGATCTCTATAGCTGTATGAGGGAGGACGTTATTTGAAGTTATTTATTGTGATATTTATTGCCATTTTTTCGAGTATTGGAATCATTTGCTTAATCGCATTACTCAGAAATTCAAAAAATTATTCACCATCGGGTGAGCATGATTATTCAGCTTCAACACATCTACAACACCACCATATTTACGATAACAGTCACCATAGTTCTCATTCATCAAATGATTGCTCATCATTTTCCGACTCAGGCGGATGTGATGGAGGCGGTAGCAGTGACTAAAAAGCCCTTTCATATAAAGGGCTTTTAAGCAGTTTAAGGTAAATCAAACCAGATAAATTGGCTGTCTTCATTTGCATGAATCACGGCGTTATCTTCAAAGACCAGAGCATCACCCGCTTTCACTTCGTACTCACCAATACGAACTTCACCTGAAATTACATGAACGTAATTAACTCGTTTTGAAGTCTCAACTGGCAGTTCACGACCTTTTTCAAGTACAGCAGATTTTACCTCTGCATCTTGGCGAATATGCATTGGTGCATTTGCGTCAGGGCCTGCAATCAAATGCCATTCGTTAGCTTGATTACGTGGGTCCAAACTAATTTGCTGATAATTTGGCTCGGCTTCTTTTACATCGGGAATAATCCAGATTTGTAATAAGTGCACTGGTGTATCGGTGTTATTAATCTCACTATGAGCAACACCTGTACCGGCACTCATAAGTTGCCATTCACCTGCTTTAATCTGGCCTGCATTTCCCATGGTGTCACGGTGTGAAATTGCACCATCAAGCACACAGGTTAAAATTTCCATGTTGTCATGCGAGTGAGTACCGAAACCGTTGTGGGCATCGATTCGGTCATCATTAATGACTCGAAGTGCACTTACCCCCATATATTTAGGGTTATACCAGCTACCAAACGAAAATCTATGATAATACTCTAACCAGCC
>NZ_JAYWYV010000510.1:0-1110 GCF_048147885.1 Acinetobacter sp. 228 | reverse complement strand
CCAAAAACAGCAAACTCGGCCTTTTCAGCACTATCCGTTTTTTGTGAAAAGCAGGGTTGGGCAACTTTAGCAAAATGGCTGAAACCAAAAATGACTTTTGGTTGTGCAGGTGGCTGTGGCTGCTCAAGTGAAGATAAACCCACTAATACAGTTCAAGAAATTAAACCAGTTAAATGGCAATAAATTCAGCCATTCCTGTTTCGTATAAAAAGCCATCATATTGATGGCTTTTTTACGCACTGACACAAAAAAAGATGAATAAAGTTCAAACTGAAAAAGCATTCAAAACAGCAAAGTGCTAACATTTTTGCCATTCTGTCGATTGATAAATTGTGGGGCAAAAATGTTAATACAACGTGGTGGATTAAAAGTTGTAGCAGGCTTGGGAATATCAGGTGTTTCTGCTGTAAATTTCCTGCATGAACAAGGCTACCAAGTTGCTGTAACGGATTCCCGCCCCACACCTCCCGGACACGATCAGATTCCGGCTGGCGTTAAAACCAGTTTTGGTCAGCTTGATCAAGAATTATTATTACAAGCAGAAGAGATTATTTTAAGCCCAGGCCTTGCACCACAATTACCGGAAATTCAGGCAGCTATTGCTAAAGGTATTTCTGTGGTGGGCGATATCCAGTTATTGCGCCGTGCCACTGATGTGCCGATTGTGGCGATTACAGGTTCCAATGCAAAAAGTACTGTAACCACTTTAATTGGCTTAATGGCTAAGGATGCAGGTAAGAAAGTTGCAGTAGGCGGCAACCTTGGTCGACCAGCGTTAGATTTACTTAAAGATCAACCAGAGTTACTGGTGCTTGAGTTATCAAGCTTTCAGTTAGAAACCACCTCTCACTTAAATGCTGAGGTAGCAGTGGTTCTCAATATGAGTGAAGACCATTTAGACCGTCATGGAAATATGCTGGGGTATCACCAAGCAAAACATCGTATTTTCCAAGGCGCTAAAAAAGTTGTATTTAACCGAGACGATGCTTTAAGCCGCCCACTTGTTCCAGATACGACACCAATGCAAAGCTTTGGTTTAAACGCACCGGATTTAAATCAATATGGCGTTTTAAGAGATGCCGACGGTACGCTTTGGCTTGCTCGCGGTTT
>NZ_JAYWYV010000509.1:0-1111 GCF_048147885.1 Acinetobacter sp. 228 | reverse complement strand
AAAGAACCTAACTTGGATAAAGTATTATCGGTAATAATTCCAGAGATACGTCCTGCTTTACGTGGCACGATACCTTGCCAGCCGACTGGTAAAGGGCCTAAATGAAATCCCCAAAACTTGATTGGGTAAAACACCATTTTTAAAGCCATCCACACATGTGCCCATGTGACAAAGGCAGTGACCGGAATGATACTCAAAACGGCCCAAAAATCAGGTCTGTGTAAAAAGGTCTGCCACAATCCGCTGACGTACTCTAACATGTAAGACTCTCGTATTTATTTGTGCTCTGCTTATGGCGAGTTAACGATAAACTGTTTTGTTTTATAAACCAAACCTTAGAGAATAAGAAAATTGAATTTGTGGTTTAGTATCTGCAGCAACATCACCATTCTGGTCCGTTAATTTTTCCGCTGCGCCGATACCCACACTAAACGTACTAATTCTTTCTGAATTCAACAATACATATGCCAAATCGACACCAGCACCTAAACGAGATTTATAATCTCCGTCTACCGATTTGCTATCAAGATGTCCAGCATAAAAGCCAATATAGTAACCATTTTTATCTGTTCCAGTAAGGTAGTACGGATAGCGGAATCCGACTTGTCCTCCAGCAGTTTTATCGCCATTTAAAAATGCACCAACTTTTGCGTAAGCAATTCCATAAGGATTTACCCACTCACCATTGAGATGTAACAATTTTTGTGTAAAACCGGCGCCTACATTCCAGGTAGATGCTTTATGATCTGCTAATTTTGCTTCTGGAAGAAATGAGTAATCTTGAGCATGTGCCCAACTGCTTACTGTCAAAACTGCAAGTAAGGGATAAATTTTTCTCATTATTTTCTCCATTTTCCCTAATCGTATGGTGAGAACAAACCCTATTCTATTGAATGAGAGACTTTAACAGAATTATTTTGCTTCTTATATACAAGACTCTACAATTTTGTTGTCTACAAAGTCAAAAAAGCCAATTTGCCTCTTCACTGAAACTTTGAAAAATATGCGATATTTTAAGTGCGCTTGCGTTAGAATAAGCAGCTATTTTTATCACCATATGTCATTAAGTCGATCCGTATGAAACAGCACTTTCCTTTAAAATATATCCAGC
>NZ_JAYWYV010000508.1:0-1112 GCF_048147885.1 Acinetobacter sp. 228 | reverse complement strand
CTCTTTAACCTCTATAGTTATTTTAATTTTTCTAATAAAGATTTACCGACAAGAACAGCCGAAGCTGGGTTTTGTCCAGTAATAAGTTCACGATCCACCACTACATTTGGCGACCAAGCTTTCGTATTGCTTTGATATTTTGCTCCAAGTGACTCTAATGCAGTTTGTGGATAGAACTTCATCTCACCGCCTTTTAATAAGCCCTTCGCTTGCTCTTCTTCTTGATTGCTAATTACTGTCATCTGATAATTTTTATAAATCCATTCTCCAGTTTTAACTTTTTTACCTTGTTCAAGTTGCTTAACGGCTTCCGCAGCATGAGGTAAAGTTGACATCAGGGCTATAGGACCATGACAAACCAAAGCTGTAGGCTTTCCTGCATTATGAAAAGCCGTGAGAACTTTACCAAGCTGTTTATCTTTTAATAGGTCTTGCATAGGCGCGTGTCCGCCCGGAATATAAATAGCATCAAATTGATCTATACCAATTTGCTCAATACGCGCCAGACTTACAACAGGAGAATCTTGAGCAGAAGTTAACTTTAGATTATGTAATAAACCAGCATACTGCTTTAATGCTTTTTCATCTTGATTAAAATACATTGCATTATTTGATGACTCATCTAACGTTGGAGCTTTCCCCTTTGGAGTGGCAAATGTTACGGTATGCCCTGCATCTAAAAGCATTTTTGTAGGCTGCATCAACTCATTAAGATAAAAGCCCGTTTTAAAAACCTGCTTATTCTTTAGCTCTAACTGTCCTTCATCAGACAATACAACCAATACATGAGCGGCATTTGCACTTAATGCTGCCGAAGCTGCAATCATTGCAAACATTATTTGATTTAACTTCTTCATTATTCGACCTTCATTCCAAGCATTTGCTGGATTTATAACTGGGATGGATATATTCTATTTTTACCCCAGAGGTATAAAAACAACTCATTTCACAAATCTTTTTTGCGTTTGAGGACAAAATGTCTCGCCAATTTGACCATCTTGCCGATGTTGAAGTGTTTTTAATTGTGGCTGAAAAGCTTTCTATTAGTGCAGCTGCAATTGATTTATCTACAACGCCTTCGGTCATTAGTAGAACAATTACAAGACTCGAGA
>NZ_JAYWYV010000507.1:0-1112 GCF_048147885.1 Acinetobacter sp. 228 | reverse complement strand
CCATTTAACATTTGACCAAGTGTTAGATGAAAAACTGGGTGTTATGGATTTAACGGCAATTTGCTTATGCCGTGACCATAATGTTCCATTACAAGTATTTGATATGAATAAATCTGGTGCGCTATTGTCAGTGGTAATGGGTGAAAAAGAGGGTACACGCGTTACTAAATAATGTACGTGTGCCGTAAAGCTCTTTATACTAGCGCTAAATTAAATTTGTTATATACATCCTTGAATAAATAAGTAAGGAAGATCATATGATTAACGATCTGAAAAAAGACAGCGAACAGCGTATGTTAAAAACTCTTGAGTCTTTGGAACAAGGGTTTGCTAAAGTTCGTACCGGCCGTGCACACCCATCAATTTTAAATGGGGTAATGGTTCCTTACTATGGTTCTGATGTGCCTTTAAACCAAGTAGCGAACGTTGGTGTTGAAGATTCTCGTACGCTTATCGTTCAACCATTTGAACGTACGATGGTTGCTGCAATTGATAAAGCAATTCGTGAAAGTGATTTAGGTTTAAATCCTATTACTGCTGATTCAATCCGTGTACCTTTGCCAGCTTTAACTGAAGAAACACGTCGTGATATGCAGAAAATCGCTCGTAGTGAAGCTGAAAATGCGAAAGTTGCTATCCGTAATATTCGTCGTGATGTATTAGGTGATATCAAGGCATTGTTAAAAGAGAAAGAAATTTCTGAAGATGATGAGCGTCGTGCAGGCGATGATATCCAAAAAATCACTGATAAATATGTTGCAGAAGTAGACAAGCGTCTAGCAGCGAAAGAAGCAGAATTGATGAAGGTCTAATTTTTATGACCGATTCAGAAGAGTATCATCTTCCTCAGCATGTTGCCATCATCATGGATGGCAACAATCGCTTTGCAAAGAAAAATCAAATGCAAAAAGGCGATGGGCACAGAGAGGGTAAAAATGTTCTTGACCCTATTGTTGAACATTGTGTTAAAACTGGCGTTCGTGCTTTAACTGTTTTTGCATTTTCGAGTGAAAATTGGAATCGACCACAATATGAAGTCGATCTGCTTATGAAACTTCTTGAAGAAACGATTCATGAGCAAATACCTCGCATGAAGAAATTCAATATTTCTT
>NZ_JAYWYV010000506.1:0-1112 GCF_048147885.1 Acinetobacter sp. 228 | reverse complement strand
CATGATCAGCACGACTAACAAAAGCAGAAATTGAATCATTTAAACGTGGAATTGTGGTCGCTACGCCAACACTAATGGTTACGTATGGTGAAACACTACTACATGGATGAACAATAGCAATTTTCTTAATTGCATTCATTAATCTTTCGGCCTGAATTTTGGCTTGTTGTGCATTTGTCATTGGGAATAGAAGTAAGAATTCTTCACCGCCATAACGGGCAACCAAATCGCCACTACGAGCAGCGATTGAGGAAATTGCAGTCGCAATATCTTTTAAACACTGATCACCCTTGAGATGGCCTAAGCTATCGTTATATGGTTTAAAGAAGTCGATATCAACCATCATAATAGTAAGAGGAGTCTCATGGCGTAATGCGCGTCGCCATTCATTATCAAGTGTTTCATCAAGATAACGTCGGTTAGCAAGCCCGGTTAAAGCATCTTGTTGAGAAAGCAGTGCCAGTTGTTGAGCTTGTTGCATGAGTTCAATACGGTTGAGCTCAATCATACAGTTTTGTAAATAGTTTTCACGGTGCTGACGATCCGTAGCATAGGCAAGGGTCATGCCTAAGAAACTACTAAACGTATAGGTACGGTTCAGGAAGGTCCAGTCTATGTCTCCGTTCAAATAGGTACTTACCAAAATACCAATAAGACCACCGACCCATCCTGCAATAATGGCAGTATAAATAATCACAATGGCATACATCATTGCTGCATGAAAAAGTACATTATCTTGGCCATTTTCTAAAACGTTAATTAAAATAAATGTTATGGCAACGGCAGCGGCAGAACAAATTCCGACATAATAATCAAACCACTGATTTAATTTTTTAATAAATGATAAAATCCAAGCGATTAAAACAATTATGCCTACCCAAGAATAATAGCTTAACCAGGATAAAACTTGTTCGGTTGGTAAAACTTGGTATATACCAAAGCTTAAAAATAAATATAATATTAAAATAATAGGTGCTCTATAGCGAAACTCATAGGCTGCACCATTTTGATATTGAAAACGATATATCGTTTCAAGTTGCTTTGGAAACCATACGAAATTTAATCCGCGTGTGGTTAATAAATCTATTTGTTCCTGTCCCAATATATTGGAA
>NZ_JAYWYV010000505.1:0-1112 GCF_048147885.1 Acinetobacter sp. 228 | reverse complement strand
AAGAGATCGTTGGTGAAATTGAAGACGAACATGATACTGCGGATGAAGATGCACAGTACATTGTTCCAGATAACGACCATACAATAGCGAATGCATGGATGGTGCAGGCACTTACACCAATTGAACACTTCAACACTGTTTTAGATGCTGATTTTTCTGACGATGAAGTAGAAACTGTCGGCGGTTTATTGCTTCAAGAAATTGGTTTAGTTAGTGATTTACAAGGTCAGACTGTTGAGCTTGGAAATTGGTTATTTACGATTGTTGAAGCAGATGCCCGCACTATTCATCTGATTCGAGCTGTACGTCAATGAGAGCATACTTTGAAAAGCTGTTAGATTCTTCGCAACAACAAAAACAGCTTCCTTTAATTTTTCCATTGCTCATTGCTTTATTTTCAGGTGCCGTGTTCAGTTTTGCACTGGCACCTTATTATTGGTGGTGGCTGGCAATTTTGTCTCCTGCCCTACTCTATGCGACATTGCATAACCGCTCAGCCAAACAAGCATTTGCAATTGGCTGGAGTTATGGTTTTGGTTTATGGTTTGTAGGGGCTTTCTGGCTCTATACGTCGATCCATGTATATGGCGATACCAATGCTTTTCTAAGCGTATGTATGATTGCTGTTATGGCCCTTGTGATGGGTTTATTTACAGCATTTCAGACATGGATTTATCGACGCTTCTTCCCTGAAACACCGCTGACTTTCGCCCCTCTCTGGATTATTTTTGAGTGGGCTAAAACTTGGGTATTTACTGGTTTCCCTTGGCTGTTTGTAGGTTACGCTTTTACTGAACGTTTACTCGATGGTTATGCGCCGCTATTTGGTATTTATGCAATTTCCTTTGTAGTAATTGTATTGGCATGTGCTTTAGTTGAAATTCTACGTAAGCGTATTTTCTGGATTATCCCTGCTGCCCTATTGGTTTTGGGTGCATGGGGAGCATCATATATTCAGTTTGTACAACCTAAAGCGGCTAAACCGCTTAGCGTTTCGCTCATTCAAGGTAACATTCCACAAGATTTAAAATGGCTAACTGAATATCAAGTTAGAACATTAGAAATTTATGCTGGTTTGACTCAATCTGAATGGGGCCGTGACCTCATTGTAT
>NZ_JAYWYV010000504.1:0-1112 GCF_048147885.1 Acinetobacter sp. 228 | reverse complement strand
ACCGTCGCCCACGTTCTGCACGTGTGCCGATCACAGCGAAAGTTGTTGCAGACATGCTTACCACTGTTGGTATTGACCGTGTCGTAATGATTGACTTACATGCTGACCAAATCCAGGGCTTCTTCGATATTCCAGTCGACAACATCTACGGTACTCCTGCTTTGCTTGCTGACTTACGTCAACAACAACATGACAACCTTATGGTGGTTTCTCCTGACGTTGGCGGTGTTGTACGTGCTCGTGCCGTTGCTAAACAGATGGGTGATATCGATTTAGCAATCATCGACAAACGTCGTCAAAAAGCCAACGAGTCGCAAGTTATGCACTTGATTGGTGACGTAAAAGATCGTGATTGCGTTATCGTAGACGACATGGTTGATACAGCTGGTACATTGTGTAAAGCAGCTGATGCGCTTAAACAATTCGGTGCACGTCGTGTTGTTGCTTACGCAACTCACCCTGTACTTTCAGGTAAAGCAATTGAGAACTTACGTAACTCTGTTATTGATGAGTTAGTTGTAACTGATACAATTCCTCTTTCTGAAGAAGCATTAAACTTAGGTAAAATTCGCCAAGTTTCTGTTGCTAGCATGGTTGCTGAAACGATTCGTCGTATTAATAACGAAGAGTCTATCAGCGCGATGTTCGATAGTTTATAATATTGCAGCTTTTTTCTTAACCCTAGCTTTGGCTGGGGTTTTCTATCACTAAACTGGTCGCAAGTTTAGTTTATTTAATCTTTAATGAGGATTTATCTCATGGCAAACTTCGTATTAAACGCTCAAGCGCGTGCTGAAGACAAACAAGGGAAAGGTGCGAGCCGCCGCCTTCGTCGCGAATCTTTAGTTCCAGCTATCATCTACGGTGGTAATGCTGAGCCTGTAGCAGTTACTTTAGAACTTCGTGAGCTTGTAAAAGCTTTAGAAAGCAACGCTTTCTTTGAAGAAGTTGTTGAAATCAAAGTAGGTGACAAAGTTGAAAACGTTAAAATCCAAGCGTTACAACGTCACCCAGCTAAAAACACTCCTATGCACGCTGACTTCAAACGCGCATAAGTGTTTAAAGGCGTAGATTAGTGTCAAATATTTCGCTAATTGTTGGTTTGGGCAATC
>NZ_JAYWYV010000503.1:0-1113 GCF_048147885.1 Acinetobacter sp. 228 | reverse complement strand
CTTACTCAATGACGCTAAAGTTGGGCAAGGCGCTCAGGCGTACAGTTATGTTTTTGGTGTGGCAAGTGATGCAAATGGTAATGGTGGAGCGGGTAACTTAGACCATGCTATTGCTGATGCAGATTTATATCCAAAAGTAGTTCGTACTTTTGCTTGGCATATTAATGCTGACGAGCCGACGGTTCTAGATTACAACGAAGAATATAAAACTGATGAGCAAAAAGCTTTGTTCTATGGTGAAGATGCCTATCGTTCTTCGGACCATGACCCTGTGATTGTCGATCTAGATTTAAATGGCAAAGACTCGAATCAGCCAAATGATAACCAGAAAAGTCCAATTTTCGATTTCTTATCTCAATTAATGGAATGGATTAGCCAGCTTTTTAAACGTAGTTAAGGGTAAAAATGCGTGATGTGAATGTGTTTTATCATATTTTAAACAATCGTCACGCAAGACAACTTGCAAGGGAAAACTTTTTCAAGAATATTAGGTAGTGTAAGTAATTTATAAATTTACGCTTTTTTACAATTAAGGAATTGTACAAACCTTGCAGGTTTTTTAGAACCAATTTAAAACGTTAATGTGAGATAACAAGGATCAGATATGAAATTATATTATTCGCCAGGCGCATGTTCTTTAGCTGCACATATTATTTTAAATGAAATTAATGTTGATTTTGATTTAGAACGAGTAAATTTAAAAACACATAAAACAGAAAAAGGTGCAGATTATTATGAAATTAACCCAAAGGGATATGTACCAGCTTTAGAAATTAATCCGGGATTAATTTTAACTGAAAACGTAGCGATTTTACCTTTCCTTGCTCAGCACGACCCTAAACAAGATTTGATTCCTCCTTCGGGCTTAGGCCGTGCGAAAGTATTGGAATGGTTGGGCTATTTAAATTCTGAATTGCATGATGCATACGCGGTATTTTTTGGGGCACCGTTAACAAATGATGAAAAAACCAAAGCTTATGCTGAAATCGACCGTCTTTTAAAATATATTGATAATTATTTGGCTGAGTCGGATTATGACTATTTGGTAAATGATAATTTTGGTCCAGCAGATGCGTATTTATTTGTTTTGACAAATTGGTCAAACTCAATTGA
>NZ_JAYWYV010000502.1:0-1114 GCF_048147885.1 Acinetobacter sp. 228 | reverse complement strand
AATGGTACTCACCGACCATTCCTGTTGCGCGAATGACCCGATGACATGGAATTAAATACGCAATCGGATTTTGGCCAATTGCTGTAGCCACTGCTCTGACTGCTTTAGGTTTTCCAATTTGCTCAGCAATATCTTGATAGGTTCGTAACTGCCCTTCGGGAATAGTAAGCAGTGCCTCCCATACTTGTAGCTGAAATGGTGTTCCTGCAAGATTAAGCGGTAATTTCTGCTGTAAATGTTCTGAGAAATCTTGTCTAAACCACTGTGCAATCTGTTGATGCCAAATCGGAGAGTGATTTTTTAATTGAGCTTTCGGAGAATACTGTTTAACGATTTCTTGTATGTTATCACTGTGATCAACAAAGCGAACAGAACAAATCCCTTTATCACTACTTACTACCAATAAGTCACCAAATGGACTCGTTTCAACTGAATAATTCAATTCAACGCCATCACCTTGCTGCTTGTATTCACCAGGGGTCATCCCTTCAAGCTGAATAAATAAATCATGTAAACGACCCGTACCCGACAGTCCAGTATTTAAAGCCGTATCTAATAAACTACGTTGCTGCATTAAATAATATTTTGCTTGCTGCAAGCTCATATATTGCACAAACTTCTTAGGGCTAATGCCTACCCATTCTTGGAACTGCCGCTGGATATAACTCGGACTTAAATTCATATATGTAGCGACATCTTCTAAGCTTGGTTGCTGATCTAGATGTTCATATAAATATTCAATAATTGTGGCAATCGCAGCAAATTGCCGAGAAGAAAGCATTTGCATCTGTCACCTCCTTAGGTACTCAATCTTACTTTAAAGGAGCCAAGACACCATGACGACCCGATTCTTGCACTTTCCAATAAAAAAGCCTTTCGCAAGGAAAGGCTTTTGAAAATCTTTTTAATTTTATGGCTGCTTTAGGTATGGCCATGCAGCTTTTAAATAAATAAACATTGACCATAAAGTCAGAATAACGGCGGTATATAACAAAGCATAGGCCAATACTTCTAAAGGCTGCCAATTCAACAGGAATACACTAATCGCAATCATTTGAAATGCAGTTTTATATTTACCGACTGTTGATACGGCTACACTGGTCCGCGCCCCAAG
>NZ_JAYWYV010000501.1:0-1114 GCF_048147885.1 Acinetobacter sp. 228 | reverse complement strand
AGAAGTACTACAAGACTGTACTTTTGAATTAATTGATGCAGGCAAAATGAAATTTGCTTCTGGTAGTTCAATTACGCTTTCAGCAAAATGCGGTGAAAAAGTTTTTGGCAATATCGAAGCTTACAAAGACAAATTAGTGCTTCGTCCACAAGAAATTTCTAATCACCCTGAGCTTGTACGTCGTTTAGGTATTATCGGTATTAATACTGCACTTGAGTTTGATATTTACGGTAACGTGAACTCAACTCACGTGTGCGGTACTAAAATGATGAACGGTATTGGTGGTTCAGGTGACTTCGCTCGTAATGCGCACTTGGCAATCTTTGTAACCAAATCTATTGCTAAAGGCGGAGATATTTCTTCTATCGTGCCAATGGTGAGCCACGTTGACCACAGTGAACACGACGTTGATATTTTAGTGACAGAGCAAGGTTTAGCAGACTTACGTGGTTTAGCACCTCGTGAACGCGCTCGCGCTATTATCGACAACTGCGTACACCCGCTTTACCGTGATGCATTAAATGACTACTTTGATCGTGCATGTGCTAAAGGCGGACATACACCTCACTTACTTCGTGAAGCATTGTCTTGGCATGCAAACTTCGAAGAAACAGGCCAAATGCTTCAACCAATACCAGTTGCAAAATCAGCTTAAGTCATACTTTTAATTTAAGCACTCCTAGGGGGGTGCTTTTTTATTTGTGTAAATTATTCACAAACTACTGCTCAAGTTCGAATTTTTATTTTATCTTTTCAATACATCAAAACAAAAAGTAGAAATCCATATGTTCATTATTCGCCAATTTACAAATGCAGATCTGGATGATGTGGTCAATCTATGGGAAAGCTGTGGCCTAACTCGCCCTTGGAATAACCCTGAAACGGATATTTTCAGGAAAGTTTCGCAACAGGACGATTTATTCCTCGTTGCTATTAAAGATGAGCAACTGATTGGCACGCTTATGGGCGGCTACGACGGCCATAGAGGCTGGATTAATTATCTGGCTGTTCACCCCCACCAACAACGCCTAGGAATAGCCACAGCGCTTGTTCAACAGCTTGAGAAGCGGCTTATGGCGCGCAGCTGTCCCAAATTACAATTATTAGTGCGTAA
>NZ_JAYWYV010000500.1:0-1115 GCF_048147885.1 Acinetobacter sp. 228 | reverse complement strand
GACAAAATGGTTGTGCGGGTTTATATCCAGCCATGCTCGCAGTCATGGTTGCGCCAACTATGGGTATTAACACCCTAGACCCAATGTGGATTGCTTCGTTAGTGGGTATTGTGACTTTAAGTTCAATTGGCGTAGCAGGTGTTGGTGGTGGTGCAACTTTCGCAGCATTGATCGTACTTCCTGCTATGGGCTTACCTGTAACATTGGTTGCTCTTCTTATTTCAATTGAACCACTCATTGATATGGGACGTACTGCGTTAAACGTAAATGGTTCGATGACTGCTGGTGTAGTTACAAGCCAATTTATGGGGCAGACCGACAAAGCTATAATGAATAGCGAAGATGAAATTGAATTAACTCAACATCATTAAGAGTTAATATTAAACGGCTCTTCACTCTGGATGAGCCGTTTTTTTATATGTGTAACTTGCGACTGTGATGTTAATTTTTAAAAAACTGTATCTGTTTTTCTTTTAAATAATTTTCGAAAATGAGCCTATTAAGAAAGAGAGCACTAACATGAAAATGTATCAAGTCGATGCTTTTACCAAAGAGTTATTTCGTGGAAATCCGGCTGCTGTGATTGTTGGAAAAGAGTGGCCAGATGCAGATTTAATGCAAAAGATAGCACTTGAAAATAACTTATCTGAGACTGCTTTTGTAAAAATTATAGACTCTGAAAATTATGAAATACGTTGGTTTACTCCAACGGTTGAGGTGGATTTTTGCGGGCATGCGACTCTTGCGAGTGCTTTCGTATTATTTAAAGATTTTACTGAGAAAAAGACTCTTAATTTTCATGTACGAAACTTAGGTATGTTTGTAGTTCATCAAGATGAAGACGGCAAAATCAGAATGGATTTTCCAATTCGTAAAGCTCAGCAAGTTGAAGATTATCCGGCTATTTTACGTCAAGCATTAACAAAACCGTTTAAAGCGGTTTATCAAAATATTCAAGCCTACATTGTTGAATATGAGTCAGTGCAAGATGTGTTAGATGAGCAACCTGACATGAACTTACTTAAAGCCTTAGGTAAGCGGACTGCAATTACAACTACAGCAATGGATGTTGCAATCACCTCAAAAGCTGACGATCAATATGACTGTGTTTCTCG
>NZ_JAYWYV010000499.1:0-1116 GCF_048147885.1 Acinetobacter sp. 228 | reverse complement strand
CTTGTTCGGCGCTTGACCCAATCGCAACGGCAAAAGTGGAAGAGCTGATTTCTGAACTTTCTGATCAATACACAATCGTTATTGTAACGCACTCTATGCAACAAGCAGCTCGTGTTTCAGACCGTACAGCTTACTTCCATTTAGGTGATTTGATTGAAGTAAACTCTACAGAGAAAGTATTTACTCAGCCTGACCACCAATTGACAGAAGCATATATTACTGGTCGTTTTGGTTAATTGATCGTTGTAAAAGAAAAAGAGCCTAGTGCTCTTTTTTTATTTAATAAATGAAAATGACTCTATTTTGCAAAATCGCTATTGAATTTTAATCAAGAGAACCACATCTTAAGGCTATAAAGACAAACTTATGAGCATAGAATTTTATGTTATTCCATTTGCCTAAACTCCCTGCGGAAATACGTGTCAGTCATTTAAATGCACGTGTAAATGAACAGAGAAAAAAAATTGCACAAACCACAGCAAGTCGTTTAGAGCTTTTACAATTGGCTCAACAACTTGCAAAAGAAGCTAAAATTCGCCGTAAGAACAACCAGAAAATTTTTGTTTTAGATTTTAAAGGTGACATTCAGGCATCTGCGGTTGAAAATCTTCGTGAAGAAATCACTCTTATTTTAGCAACGGCTAAAGCTGGACGTGACCGTGTTGTGGTACGTCTTGAAAGTCCGGGTGGTATGGTTCATGGATATGGATTGGCGGCAGCTCAATTGGTTCGTTTGCGTGACGCAGGTTTTCATTTAACGATTTGTGTCGATAAGGTTGCGGCAAGTGGCGGCTACATGATGGCTTGTATTGCAAATGAAATTATTTCTGCACCGTTTGCTGTTGTGGGTTCGATTGGTGTTGTGGCTCAGGTACCAAATTTTAATCGTCTTTTAAAAGAACATAACGTGGACTTCGAACTTTACACAGCAGGGCAATATAAACGTACTGTCACCATGTTTGGTGAGAATACTCCTGAAGGTAAGGCGAAGTTTGAAGAAGAGCTACAACAAACGCATGTGTTGTTTAAGCACTTTGTAGAGAAATATCGTCCACAGCTTAATGTAGACAAGGTTGCTACAGGTGAACATTGGTATGGTCAAGATGCACTTGATTT
>NZ_JAYWYV010000498.1:0-1116 GCF_048147885.1 Acinetobacter sp. 228 | reverse complement strand
GCTTTGGTGTCAACACAATAAAAAAACTTTACAGATTTAGCAAGTTTGTCAGATTCGGTTTATAGCAGCTTTTACAATCAATGCTAAAATTTAGAAGAAAGTTATAACAATGATATTCAATAAGCATTATAGATATATAAGTGGCACTGAAATTGCTTATTTAAAAATGAAATATAGATAAATGATAAGACGAGGTTGCTATGTCAGAACAAGAGAAAGACCTAAAAGCCGATATTGATTATTTTATACAGGAACAGGCGACCAACGTATTGCTTAACCAAACTTCGTTTATAGAAAATCTTTCCGTACAGTCAAACCTATTTGAACAACTAAAATCGCAGTTTTTTAATGAGATGTTGGATGATGCGACGTCTAATGGTGTGGCCTCTAAAAAAATTGAACAATGGCTGAGCATTCGTACTTTGGATGAGTTGAAACAATTAAATGCGGAGGCTAAGCAACATTTTCTCTATCACGGCATTACATTTAACGTATACGGCGATAAAGAAGGAGTGGAGAGAACGATACCTTTTGATCTCATTCCAAGGGTTATTGAAAAAAAACAGTGGGAAAAAATCGCAGCTGGCTGCGCACAGCGAGTTAAAGCGCTTAATTATTTTTTAGATGACATCTATCATGGGCAACATATTTTAAAAGAGCAATTAATTCCGGAAAGTCAGATTATTTGTCATGAGGCTTTTCAACCCCATATGCTTAAACACACGCTCAAAGGCAAAATTTATTCTCAAATTAGCGGAATAGATATTATTCGTGACAGTGAAGGCGAGTTTTTTGTACTTGAAGATAATTTAAGAACACCATCTGGCGTATCTTATATGATTGAATGCAGGAATATTAGTCAGCAACTCATGCCTGAGCTCTGCGCTGCTAACAATCTGCAAGGTATTGAACACTATCCAAGTTTATGAAAAGAAATACTTCAAGAAAACTCTGAGGTTGATCAGCCTTTTATTGTGGTCTTAACGCCAGGACGTTTTAACAGTGCTTATTATGAACACGCTTTTTTAGCACGTGAAATGGATGTGCCACTGGTCACCAATCGAGATTTATTTGTAGAAAATGATCAAGTATTTGTAAAAACGATTCGTGGCCGTC
>NZ_JAYWYV010000497.1:0-1118 GCF_048147885.1 Acinetobacter sp. 228 | reverse complement strand
ACAATAAGTAAACCAGCAAACCATGAAATATAAATATGTAATGGCTTAACAATGGCTAATAACTCAGGATTATCTTGCACCAGGCGTGGAATTTCAAATAAATATAAAACCGGAGCAGGGTGACCAGCACTCCAGCTAAATAAACAGCCAGTGACCGGTAAAGCGACTAAAATCACATACAGTAATAAATGTCCGATGTGAGCTAAAGTTTTCATTGTTGGTGACATCGTGTCAGGCAATTGTGGAGCAGGATGGGTGTAACGCCAAAATAGACGAATGACCACGAGGAAGATAATGGTTGTGGCGATATTCTTATGTAGTGTAATGACATCGCCTTTAAAGCTGCCATCAACGTCATAACTTAGAAAATTTCCACTATAGAAACCAATCACCCAAGCAGTGATAAAAATGATGGCCATGACCCAATGCAGAATCTGTGCAGTACGGGTGTAGTATTGAGAGGTTGAGGCAGGCATAAAAGACCCTTTTTTTGTCATTCTAGCGCTAGATTTTATGGGAAACTGTTAAATTTGAGAAATGTTGTTCCCGTAACAGAGCGTGCTATAAACAGAACGCTTCAATTTAAAAAACACGGTTAAGTTGAGCTGGAGAATAAGGGACTTAATTTGCACAAAAGCATCAATTTATTTGGTTCTTCTAAGCACAAGTTTAGGCAAAATACGCGCTGCTTACGTTCGATCAAAGGCAAAAATGATGAAAAAATTGATGCTCGCTGTAGCACCAGTTGTTTTAGCTTTAACTGCATGTGCAACCACTACAGGTACCGGTACTGGCGGTGCTTCTGCACAAACGACAACTCAACAGTTAGGCGTAGCTGCATTAAAAGTTGCTGTTAATGCGAAATGTATTACAGAAATTAATAATGTTGCTGCATGGAAGACAGCAACAAAATATATGACTGCTGAACAGCGTGATAGCATCCAAACGAATGTTTGCGGCTGTGTAAGTGAAAAAGCACCAAATAGTGTGACTGCAGTAGAATTAGCTGCTGCTGCGCTTGACGTGAATACTCGTGCTACAATCGTAAACCAAGTGGTTTCTAAAACTGTAAATGCTTGTGTGGCAGAAGCTTTACAAAAATAATTGATGTTTTAAGC
>NZ_JAYWYV010000496.1:0-1119 GCF_048147885.1 Acinetobacter sp. 228 | reverse complement strand
ATATACATTAATAATTGGTAGGGTTAAAAGATAACACCATGGATAAGTTTGATACCTTGCAACTTTTTACCCGCATCGTAGAGCTGGGTAGTTTTAGTCAGGCAGCCGATCAGCTAAATATCCCACGTGCTACAGCAAGTAATGCCATTAAGGAGTTAGAGAGTAATTTACAGTGCCGTTTACTAGAGCGGACGACTCGGCATGTAAGGCCATCCCTAGATGGACAGGCATTTTATGAGCGTTGTACACAAATATTATCGGAACTCGATGATGCCGAATCATCTTTACGCAATGTAATTGCTCAGCCCCGTGGTTTATTACGTGTCGATTTATCAGGCGCACATGCAACTAAAATTGTTTTACCCAATATAGATCAATTTCACGAGTTATACCCCGACATTGAACTGGTAATCAGTACGGGGGATCGCTTGGTTGATCTGATCAGGGAAGGCATAGACTGCGTAGTGAGGGCGGGGCGTTTAGATGATTCCACTTTAATTGCCAGACATTTGGTCGATATGCCACAAGTCATTTGTGCAAGTCCTGACTATTTAAATAAACATGGAACGCCAGAGCAACCAGAAGATTTGTTATCACATTATTGTGTTAATTTCTTCTCGACATCAGGCGGGCGAAATTATCCATTTGAATTAATGGTGAATGGTAAAAAACAAGATTATTTTTTGAAAAGCTGGATCGCGGTAAATGACGCTGAAAACTATGTATTATCTGCCTTACAAGGGGCTGGCTTAATTCAAGTACCGCACTACCATGTGGCAAATGAATTAAAAAATGAGCGACTGGTTGAGGTTTTATCTGAATGGGAAAGCCCGAAGATGTCAGTTTCTGCACTATATCCGCAGCATCGGCAGCTCTCGCCGCGCGTACGAGTTTTTGTCGCTTGGCTGAGTGAGTTATACACGGGCTATTTTGCCAACTTTGAATACCCGCAAAAATGAAATATCTTGCGGGTAAGTCAAAAACTAAATGATATTTTTAAGACTGATTCTGCAATTTATCTTGAGTCTTGGTCTCAAAATCACTCGCATCATGGCGTTCATGCAACTGCGTAGCTAAATCACCAAAGGTACGATTTACCATACGGCCACGTTGTACCGC
>NZ_JAYWYV010000495.1:0-1119 GCF_048147885.1 Acinetobacter sp. 228 | reverse complement strand
AATAAATATTAGGCTAATTATACCAAAGCACAAGTTAATGTTCCGTTGGCGCTGTTGTAAACGTGCAATTCGGTTTTGATACTGTTTAATTTCGACATGCAACGAATTTATTTCTGAGCGTTGTTGGTCGATTTTTTCAAGTAATGGAGCAATTTTTTTGCGAGAGGCTAGGGCTTCGGCTTCATCATCTGGTGCGTTGAACCACTGTTTCCAGTCTGCTAGAAGCTTAGGTAAAGTGAGATGCGAAATTAAATCGATAAGTTCTTTTTTAGTCTCTGCATCCCCATCAATTCGCATGTTATTCAGGCTACGTTGATTTGAAAAAACAAAAATTTTGATAAGGTCAACGAGAGTACTATTAATTTCTAAATCAATACGACGGTCATATGAGTGAATATCAAATAGCAATCCTTTTTCCGTAAACTGCACATAGAAATCGAAAAATGGCAAATAGCTATTAATACGGATTGTTATTTTATTGGCGATAAACTTTTTCGCTTGCAAGCGAAGAACACCATCGTGGGTGAGAATAAATGAGAAAAAAGTTTCTAAAATAATTAGAACAATATTCAGCAACAGACGTGGATGTTTTTGTCTTTGTTGCGTTTCACTCATAAAAGTTTATCCTTAAATATTAGAGATTAATTGAGAGAATGAGACATCCTATCTCAAACTTAACACAATGTCCTGTTAAATATATTTACATGACATGATTGTTTTGTAGAACAGTTTCATAAATGTATCAAGTCTTGACTTTGTTATTATAAGAATATTTTGTGGTTAAATAACACTTCGTCTCTCTCATCCGATCAGGAGCTTAGATCAATGGATAATGCAAACATAGAAACACAAGCAGAAGAGCAAGGAGAAAAAAATAAATCAAAATCAAAAAGTTCTAGAAAATCTGCATTAGATTTTAGAAAGTATACGAAACAAATCTGGTTGGCAGGTTTGGGTGCTTTTTCTCGTGCCGAAGAAGAAGGGAATAAACTATTTGACTCATTAGTCAAAGTAGGAGAAGAGTTAGAATCCAAAACAGGTGATTTAGCAGATACAACTGTTGGTAAAGTAACCGAAAAAGCAAAAGAGTCAGTTTCTGATACAAAAGATAAGGTCGAG
>NZ_JAYWYV010000494.1:0-1121 GCF_048147885.1 Acinetobacter sp. 228 | reverse complement strand
AGATGGCAAAATGCCGCCCCAAATTTCTCCAGCCCCGAACCCATCTGTTAGATAGCGAAATTCACCTTTAAGCATAGGACCACGTTCAGCTAAGTAACGTGGTGTAATCGTCGCATCATAATTAGGCGCAAGGTTTAAATAAATTGGAACGGATAGTTCGCCACCGCCACCGTTGTTTGAAAAACCAGAGAAACCAAACTGAGGGTTGAGAATACCTGTAGTACGGCGGTCATCAATTGGGAAGTTAAAGTAGGGAACTGCTAGAACTGGAACATCTTTTACATATAGTTTTGTTCCGCGCGTAACACCGCGCCCAGTTTCTTGATTCAACTCAATTTTGTTGGCTTGAATTTTCCAAGCAGGTTTTTGTCCTGGAGGACAAGTGGTATAAGTCGCATCATTGAGAACCATTACATTCGGAGAGGTTCTCTCGATTTTTCCAGCTTGGCCATGGGCATGTTGCTGTTCAGAAATATAAAAACTATTATTTAAATCACCGGTTTGAGTCTTTAAATTGTAATTAATTTCATCACTTTGAGAGAGTAAGCCGCCTTGAGCTAACTGTACTCGGCCTTGTGCATGTGCAAATGTTTGAGTTTTATCGATGGTGACTTTATCGGCACGAACTGTACGGCCTTCCTGATCTATCACCACGTTTCCTTCCAACACAGAGTCGCCAGCAGGGTTGTAGTGCCCATAATCAGCCGTTACAACTGAAGTAGCCTTATCTGCATCTAACGCTTTAGTTTCAGGATTAATTGGTGTAATCCAAGTTCCTTGACAAAATGCTGAACTCAAATATTTATTATTGCGCAATTGCGCCTCAGGAGCAGATTTATCAACATAATATTGTTGAAAGAATTCCTGCCCTGGATAGGCTTCCTTAATACTCGCCTTAAGTTGATTATTGTCTATGTTGGAGACAACACCAGCTGACTCAGCATAACTTGATTGTATGGAGCCACTACATAAGAGCGTAAAAATAGCGGTCGCTAAAGGATTAAATTTAAACTGATGCTTCATTGTCTCATTAACCAAGTATGCTAATTCACAATTAATTATTGTCGCATCATAGAGAAAAAGTTTATAAGTGGCTACACTTAACCCTTCAAAAATCTCAG
>NZ_JAYWYV010000493.1:0-1121 GCF_048147885.1 Acinetobacter sp. 228 | reverse complement strand
TATCGTTTCAATAGGACATGCTTCATGAGCGAGATAGTAGTCAATACTTTTGTAAAACAAACCTGCCTTATCGCCAAAAGCACTGTATAGGCTCGGCGCTGTAATTTCTAAAGCATGTGTTAAGTCACTAATAGAGGTGGCTTCATAGCCATGTTCCCAAAAAAGTAACATAGCTTTCTCTAACACTTGCTGCTCATCAAAGCATTTAGGGCGTCCACGCTTCTTTTTTAACGTGTCCTCATTAACAAGATCTGTTTCATGCCTATTTGTCATAAAGATCACATCTATTTTTATAACAATCGTTATTAAATTAATTGACGTTCAATTTTTTATCAACTATTTTATTTTCATAATGATCGTTAGTTAATTATAAATTTGCCTTTCTTCACTTCGAATTTAGCAAAGTAAGGATTTCTTTATGGACCAATCTACTACCTCTAAAGCACGACCCATGACTTCCACACCAGGGAGCTGGTTTGCTATTTTGGCTGTTGCCATCGCAGCCTTTGCCTTGGTAACGAGTGAATTTTTACCTGTTGGTGTCTTAAATAGCGTTGCAGCCGATTTACACATTTCTGTAGGTACAGCAGGTCTTATTATTACAGTACCCGGCATTATGGCAGCGATTGCAGCCCCTCTATTACCCGTTTCAGTAAAGCAACTCGACCGTCGTTATGTGCTTATTTTACTGACTGCTATTATGGTGATTGCCAATACCATTACGGCTTTTGCAGAAAACTTTCATGTTTTATTATTGAGCCGTTTGATTTTAGGGATTTCAATTGGTGGCTTCTGGGCAACAGCAATTGCCTTAAGCGGTAAGCTCGCACCTGCAAATTTACCTATCGCCAAAGCAACTGCTGTAGTAATGGCTGGTGTAACTTTCGCCACTGTACTAGGTGTACCGATTGGAACATGGTTAAGTGAGTTTTATGGGTGGCGCAGTGCCTTTGGAATTACAGCTGCTATCGGTCTTGTTGTATTAGTGCTTCAGCTTATTTTCTTACCAAAACTTTTACCAGAGTCAGCAATACATATTCGTGATTTACCTGCATTATTACGCACACCTAAAGCACGTAGCGGCATGCTTATTGTTTTATTAATTGGGCTTGCTCACTTCT
>NZ_JAYWYV010000492.1:0-1121 GCF_048147885.1 Acinetobacter sp. 228 | reverse complement strand
CCTGTCACTGGATCACAAACAGACATCGCATTCCATGTATCACCGTGATAACCAGAACGTGTAGTAATAAAATTTGTTTTTTGTGGCTGGCCTTGTGCTGTCCAGAATTGCACAGCCATTTTCAAAGCAACTTCAACGGCAACCGAACCTGAGTCTGCATAAAAAATTTTATCGAGACTCGGCGGTGTAATTTTTAAAAGAATTTTGCCAAGTTCAATAGCAGGATCATGAGTTAAACCGCCAAACATGATATGAGACATATTTTGTAGCTGGTCGGTCACTGCCTGATTAAGTTCAGGGTGGTTATAGCCATGAATTGCACACCACCAAGATGACATACCATCAATTAAAGTTCTACCATCATCAAGTTCAATCGTTGCCCCATAGGCACGCTTCACTTTAAATGTGGGTAAAGGTTGGGTCATTGAAGTATATGGATGCCAAATATGTTCCAAATCAAAATTATCGGTCATCCTCTATACCCTTTTACAGCAATCAAATCTTTCATTTAGCACATGTTAAACCTGTTAAGAATGAAAGAAAATTGCGAGATCAATCAAAGCTTATGAACTTTGCTGATGAATTGTTAAAAATTGGCAGATTTCTTCAATTGTCCTCTCTACCTGTAAGTAGGGAAAAGCATGAGTAGCATCTTTTAATAGCTTATAACCCATGTTTTCTGTCGCTATATCTTTAAAATTTTCAACAATCTTGCAAGGAATGACATTATCTTGTTCAGCAAACAGGTGAAACTGTCGTCCCGAATAGTTTTTCAAGTTATCTACCAAATTTAGCTGCTCAAGCATTTTTAAACCGTCTAATAACAGTTCATTTGTGGGCGGATTTGCTATGTTTTGTACGCTAAGCCAATCTTGTTTTGCCTGAGATGAGCCAAGTGTAATTAAATAATAAAAACGTTTTAAAGTAGCTTGGGGATTCTGTAAAAAGGAAGCTTTAAATTGACTAAATACATCAGCAGGCATAGCAGTATGCCACGAAGTATTAGCCACAAAACAAGGATTAGAAGCAAGCGTAATTAACGTTTTAGTTTGGCCCGTTTGTTTATAAAAAAAGTCAACCAGATATGTTGCTAACTGTCCACCTAAAGACCAACCTACAAC
>NZ_JAYWYV010000491.1:0-1122 GCF_048147885.1 Acinetobacter sp. 228 | reverse complement strand
TTCCGCCGTTATTTAAATGTCGACCCGCTGATTGAATAAAGAAATAGGCAATTTTTGAGTTGATATCACTCATGCTATCAAACTCTTGTTCGGTGGTTTCTAAAAACGGTTTTTTAAGGACTTTTCCGACGGTATTAATCGCAATATCGATACCACCAAAATGTTGTTTCGTATCTATAAACAGTTTTTCAATATTTTCAATATGAGTTAGATCTGCCTGAATTAGAATTGCATCTGCACCCAATGCTTTAACATCTGCTAAGGTCTGCTCTGCATCTGTCTGAGTTTCCGAACTATTATAATGAATTGCGATTTTTGCACCCTGTTCTGCAAATTTACGGCTAATGAGTCCGCCTAGGTTTTTAGCACCGCCAGTAATCAATACAACTTTATCTTTGAGGCTATGAGTTGTCATGATGATTGTTCCTATGATGACTTGTTTTAGTGTTTTAAAGTCTAGATTGGCAGTAATTTGTGATCAATTATGCTAGTTTGGTTTAACTATTCAGAAAATACGAACAATTAAAATGGATCGGTTGCAGCAATTTTATATTTTTACAGAAGTCGCTAAACGACAAAGCTTTAGTGAGGTAGCAAATCAGCTTGATCTACCTCGCTCGACAGTGACGAGTGCCATTCAACAGTTAGAAACTCACTATGGAGTACGCTTATTTCATCGTACTACACGTAAAGTCAGTCTTACTCAAGATGGCCAACGAATATTGCCAGAATGCCAAAACCTGTTGTTTGATTATGAACAATTAGAACAGTTGATCCAGACACAAAAACAGCATTACCGGGGCACATTAAAAATTTCGATGCCTAGCCGGATTGTGCATCAAGTGATTATTCCTGAGCTGCCTGATTTTTATCATCGTTATCCGGATATTCATTTACAGCTCAATAGTTCTGATGACCTGACTGACTTAATTGAAAAGGGAATTGACTGTGTTGTTCGGGTAGGAGAGCTAGATAACAGTAGTTTAATTGCAAGATTTATTGGTCATTTGGTGATGGTGAATTGTGCCAGCACGCAATATTTACAAGATTATGGTATTCCTGAGCAGTTAAATGATCTTGAACAGCATAAATTAATTAATTACGCAGGAGGTGTAGGAGAAA
>NZ_JAYWYV010000490.1:0-1122 GCF_048147885.1 Acinetobacter sp. 228 | reverse complement strand
CGTTTGCAGTTAACTGCATTTTTTCCAACTGCGCATTAATGATTTTTGCCACCAACGGACAAACATCTTTAAATACTTTGCGGCCATCTTGACGGAATAACTTGTCGTCAACCACTGCATCTTCGCTACGGTTTAAGAAACCAAAGTTATTGCGAATGTTATTTGAAAATTGAGTAAATAAATGAATATCTAAAATTTCAAAACCAGTTTTAGTAGTGGTTTCTTCAATAATAGAAGCGGTCGCCACATCACCAAAAATGAAGTGACAATCACGGTTACGGTAGTCTAGGTGACCAGATGTAATCTCAACATTCACTAATAAAACACGGCGAGCACCTGAACGAATTGCATCTGCCGCTTGTTTCAAACCAAAAGTAGCAGCTGAACACGCAACGTTCATGTCGTAAGCATAACCTTGAATACCAAGTGCCGACTGGATTTCAATTGCCACAGCCGGATAAGCACGCTGCATATTTGAACACGCCAAAATCACAACATCGATATCTTCAGCAGTTACACCTGCATTTTCCATTGCCTGTTTTGCAGCAATAACGCCCCACTCTGCTTGAATTGAAAGTTCATCATTTGAACGTTCAGACAAACGCGGACGTAAACGTGTTGGATCAAGAATACCCGATTTTTCAATCACGTAACGGCGCTTAATACCAGAAGCTTTTTCAATAAATTCAGCACTTGAACCACGTAATTCTTCTAGCTCGCCTGCTGCAATTTTCTCTGCATTCTCTTGGTTATATTGTTCCACATAAGCATTTAAACTGTCGGCCAGTTCTTCATTAGAAATGATTTCTGTTGGGTGAAATAACCCAGTACCTGTGATACGAATGCCCATGTAAAACTCCTAAAAAAGTGAATAGGGTCTGTTAATCTTTCATTTATAAATTGCGTTGTAGGCTAAACAACAGCATAAACAGACCCCGATCTATCTTAACTGATTCCCAAACGATCCCATAACTTTTGCAGTCGAGTTGGCGAAATAGGCATCTTGGTTTTCATCGGTTGAGAAAATAAAGAAATACGTAATTCTTCCAGCATCAAATACAATTCTTTGATTCTTGGATCATTTTTGAACTTAAATACCTTGTCCATCCATGGATCGACATC
>NZ_JAYWYV010000489.1:0-1124 GCF_048147885.1 Acinetobacter sp. 228 | reverse complement strand
AGTGAAAATTTCCACGCACCCGCTTACCGCTATGTACAGGACTAATAAAACGCAAATTATTGATGCCATAATTCACGCCAGATTTCTGCCCCTGTACAGTCGGCAAGACTTGAGCGGCCATCGCTGAAAGTAAAGAGAGTGTTAAAAAACCGTGGGCAATCGTGCCACCAAAAGGTGTCTGACGAGCAGCTTCTTCATCCACATGAATAAATTGATGATCTTGTGTGACATCCGCAAAGGTATTAATCATGTTTTGATCAATGGTCATCCATTGCGAGCTACCTAATTCTTGACCTTGCAACTCAACAAGCTGGTCGATGCTTAATGTATTTTTTGTCAAAATTACTCTCCTGCCATTAATGAAGCTTTTTTCAGCTCAAGCTCACCTTGAGCGCCTCCTCTGACAGGCACAAACTCACCTGTTCGGTCTGCAACATCAGCTAAACGTTGTGCTAAAACATGCGGAACCTGTTCATCCGTACCTAAATAAATTCCTTGAGTAAGGGTAATGTGGGCAGCTTCAAAACTACCTGCGCCCGCACAAAGAATCATACGAGTCGGTGCATCTTCGCTAACCAAAGTCGCGATTGCAGGACTGACCGCACTTGGAGCAAGAGCTTTAAGGGCTTCTTCGGGTAATAATCCTTCAAGCATACGAGTTGCTGCTGTTGGTGCTAGACAGTTCACCCGAACATTAGATTTTTCACCTTCTAAAGCCAGTGTCTGCATGAGTCCAACCAATGCCATTTTTGCAGCACTATAGTTGGACTGCCCAAAGTTGCCCTATAGACCAGATGATGAAGTCGTCATAACAATACACCATATTTTTGCTCGCGCATGATATCCCATACCGCTTTTGTGCAATTTACTGCCCCAATTAAGTGGACATCAATCACGGTACGGAAGTCATCTAGTGACATTTTGCTAAAAGTTTTATCTCGAAGAATTCCAGCGTTATTAATTAAAATATCTACACGTCCCCAACGGGCAATTGTTTCATCTACCATCTGTTGAACTTGTTCAATATCAGTGACTGAAGCACCATTTGCCATCGCCTCGCCACCAGCCGCAATAATTTCATCTACGACTTTTTGGGCCGCCATGGTTGAGCCACCTTTTCCGTT
>NZ_JAYWYV010000488.1:0-1124 GCF_048147885.1 Acinetobacter sp. 228 | reverse complement strand
TCTGTAACGCGAATAAACTCGGTTACACACCAGTCGAAGTGACCAACAGATGTGAGTGTATCCCGCATGATCGGGTCAGTTAAACCTTCCATTGGAGCGAGTATGAGTTTCACAGTCTGAGTCACCTGAGCAAAACAAAAACAGCGTTATACGGGATATGTATAACGCTGTCTAGTAGTGCTGAAATTTTAATTGTTTTATCGACCCAATATCATCTCAAGCACAAATTTACTGCCAATAAAACCGATCGCTAATAATGCAAAACCAATTAGGGTAAAACGAATCGCTTTTTGACCGCGCCAGCCAAGTTTATAGTGACCAATCAATAAAGAGCCATAAATAAACCATGAAATAATACTAAATACGGTTTTATGAGCGAGATGTTGGGCAAAGAAGCTATCAACTGTTAAGAAACCAAACGCGAGAGCAATGGTTAATAAAATAAAACCAGTAATGATGAGGTCAAATAATAAAGACTCCATGGCCTGAATGGATGGAAGTAAATTGACCCAAATACGTTTTTTTTGTTTCTTTTTGAGTTCACGGTTTTGGAACCATATCAAGATCGCATGTATGGTTGCCATCAGTAAAACAGCATAAGCAGAAAGTGAAAGAATAATATGAGTATCTAAACCTAATGAATGCTGTTCAATAAACTGATCGGGACGGCTAAATGCAAAACCTAAAATAAGACCAATCGCCGCTACAGGAATGCCGAGCAAGTTTAACGGTACAATCGGGCGGAAAGTACTAAAAACTAAGCTTAACAACAACATAAGTCCTGATGTAAAAGACACCAGATTAAAAACATCGTAGTTAATTCCTGATGGCGTCAGCATGGCATGACATAAAACTGTGCCATGTAACAGCAGTGCTAAGGTCGTAACAAAAGCAAATAACCATGGGTTTGGTTCACGTTTTGACATTAAACGTATGAACAGATACCAGAAAGAAGTGGTATATGCGATGAGTGCCAAAATTGTGTAAACCAAGGGGAGGCTAATCATGTCAAACCTTTTTCAGGATTAATTCATCTAGATAAGATATAAATTCGCTGCGAACTAAAGTATCCTATAGCATTCTATGCATAAATTTTCTATTTCGAGAAAGATTTTTTTGCAACT
>NZ_JAYWYV010000487.1:0-1124 GCF_048147885.1 Acinetobacter sp. 228 | reverse complement strand
TTGGTCATGGGTTACGAAAATTGAAGTGATATGCAGCTCATCATGTAAGTTACGTAACCAGCGGCGTAATTCTTTACGAACCTTAGCATCTAGTGCACCAAATGGTTCATCAAGCAATAACACACGAGGTTCTACGGCAAGTGCACGAGCTAAGGCAATACGTTGGCGTTGACCACCAGAAAGCTGGGCTGGGTAACGGTCTGCTAAAAAGCCAAATTGAACCAAATCAAGCAGACGAGTCACACGTTTTTTAATTTCGGCTTCCGATGGGCGTGTGGCACGAGGACGGACACGTAAACCAAAAGCAATATTGTCAAATACGGTCATATGACGGAATAAAGCATAGTGCTGAAAAACAAAACCGACCTGACGTTCACGGACATGTACATTGGTTGCATCTTCGCCTTCTAGTAAGACTTGACCACCATCTGCTGATTCTAAACCCGCAATAATACGAAGTAGCGTCGTTTTACCGCAGCCAGATGGGCCGAGTAAGGCAACCAGTTCACCCTCTGGGAAATCGAGTGAAATATTTTTAAGCGCATGGAATGCACCAAAGTGTTTTTCAATATTTTTAACTTGAATACTCATGATTTCATTCCTTACGAATCAGTTGAATGCGGTTCTGGTTTGTCTTGATGTAGTTCTAACCAGGTTTTTAAAATCAGTGTTAATAGTGCCAAGAAAGCAAGTAGTGAGGACACCGCAAAAGCTGCGCTAAAGGTGTACTCGTTATATAAAATTTCGACATGTAGAGGCAGGGTATTGGTCTCACCACGGATGTGGCCGGAAACTACTGATACTGCCCCAAACTCACCCATTGCACGGGCATTACACAAAATCACGCCGTAAATCAGACCCCATTTAATGTTAGGGAGCGTGACTTTCCAAAAGGTTTGCCAACCTGATGCACCGAGTACAATCGCTGCTTCCTCTTCTTCAGTTCCTTGCGCTTCCATAAGTGGAATTAACTCACGCGCCACAAATGGAACTGTAATAAAGATGGTCGCTAAAACAATGGCAGGTACGGCATATAGAATCTTGATGTCATGTTCCATGAGCCAGCCGCCTAACCAGCCTTGAGCACCGAAAATCAGTACAATCATTAAACCTGCAATAACAGG
>NZ_JAYWYV010000486.1:0-1125 GCF_048147885.1 Acinetobacter sp. 228 | reverse complement strand
ACCACCACCACGAGAACCTACAAACCCTTCATGCTCAAGTGCGGGTACTCCAAATACAATTGCCCCTAAACGCTGATCTGGTACACATGAACCACCTGCTTCACAACGTTTAATATCTTTACCATTGTCCCAAATCAGGTTTTTAGTCAATGTAATTCTTGCATTTGCGTCTTTTTCAGAGCGAATGGCTACACCAATACGGTTACCATGTACTTTATTGCTATCAAGAATGTTGCCATCACCCGTCATATTGAAACCAATCGAGTTATTGGTCATTTCGTTGTAGGCGATATAGTTACGTTTGCCCCAGTTAATCTGCAAACCATCTGAATAGTTTTCGAATTTATTACCAACTACGGCATTGTCATTACCCCACAAAATTTCAATACCTTGTGATGGTTCTGGATTTGCTTTGGTTGAAACAAAATGGTTATTCGCAATTAAGTTAAAAGCAGCACCACGTGTCAGTTCTAAACCATCTCCATTGTCTTGGAAAATGTTGTCTAAAACTTTGTTGTTATTAGTCGTAGTTGCGGTTGGGTTACCTTTACCATCATCACCCGTCAACATAACACCAGCACCGCCGTAGTTATTACTAATACGGTTATGTTGAATCAGGTTATTGCTTGAGCGGTTAATTAATACCCCAATACAGAAGCGATGAATGTCTAAACCTTTTAAAGTGACATTGTTGACGTCACGTAATACCAACCCCGGTAAAGTCATAGTACGTACATTGGTGCCGTACTGCTCAGGGTTTGCACCTGGACAAGCTTTTGCACCTTCGCCTTTAATATAGTTTGAACCATCAATTGCGATGTATTCGCCAGTTTTATCCCACTGAGTACCAATAATTTTGACAGGTGCTTTAATCTCAGGAAGTGCGCTGTTTAATTTAATCGCATAAGGCGCTTTGCCTACTGCTTGAATCAAGATATCGCTAGCTTCGCTTGGGTTTGCATTGGCTTGTTCAATTGCCCAGCGTAAAGAGCCTTTATTGCTATCGTCTTGATAACGGTCAACAACATAAGTTTGTGCTGCCGCTACTCCTGAAACCATCAAACCTAATGCAAGAGTAGTTAAACGTAATGTAGTCATTTCATCATATCCTTATGATTTATGGGT
>NZ_JAYWYV010000485.1:0-1126 GCF_048147885.1 Acinetobacter sp. 228 | reverse complement strand
ATGACAGAGTAATTGCTCTACGAAGCGCTATTTTTTCTGGGCTAAAACCACCGATCACTGGATCCCGCATATTCATCATAGTATAGGTAATCTCAGGATCCTTATTTGGATAGTGCTTAATTCCTCTCTTCTTAAAAGAAGCTTTAAGCTGATTTCCATCTAAAGCTTGAGGAACAGCATTCGCTGTGAGTTTATCAAAGTCTAGTTGTCCAGACTGAAAAGCTAACCATCGTGACTGCTCTTCTTCAATAATACTGACCACCACCTTGCCAACTTGTGGCATTTTCTTTCCAGACATTTCCTTAACAAGTTGGTTATCCCAAGGTGTTCCTGTTGACTTAAAATTCCAGACAAAACCACGATAATCAGGATTAGCAACTAACTCGACCTTACTTCTCGGTACATATTTACTTAACATATAAGGACCAGTACCTACGGGATGCATACCAATACGGTCACCGTAATAGTCAACAACCTCTTTAGCAACAGCACCAAAAGTAATATAGGCAAGAATATAAGGAAAATTAAAGTCTTGGCGAGTTAAAGTAAATTGTAGAGTATATCGATCAATCGCTTTAAGCCCTGCAATTGGAGCAGCGTAATCAAATTTTCCAGTTTTCTTTGCTTGAGCTACAACCGCATCGGCACCTTGTAACTTACCATCAATAAAAGAAACAGAAGGCGCTCTATTTTTAGGGTCTAAAATACGTTTAATTGTATAGACGTAGTCTTCAGCCACTAACTCACGGCGTTTACCTTTAAAAGCTGGATCATTGGTAAAATAGATACCCGGCTTAATTTTAAATATATAAACTTTACCGTCTTGTTCCACTTTGGGCAGGCTTTCTACAGTATTGGGAACTAACTGTAATGGACGTGCTAAATAGTCATATTTGAGTAAAGGCTCAAAAATTGCCTCAGCAATATTAGCACTATAGAAATTGGTGGTTTTGACCATATCGAAGCCATCATCTGGGGCCTCATAGGCAACATGCAAAATTTTGTTTGGTTGCGCTGGCGTAATTGCGTAAGCACAAGGAACTGATGTAATAGCCAGACTTAAAATGGCGAGCTTAAAAAATTTTAATTTCAAGTTCATACCCACGTAATTAGTTTTTTTAAAAGA
>NZ_JAYWYV010000484.1:0-1126 GCF_048147885.1 Acinetobacter sp. 228 | reverse complement strand
GTTTAACGAATACGCTTAACGAAGGAGGGTCCTGTTGCCAACCGATTGCATAGGGAACCCATTTAATTCGTTTTTGTCCGATAAAAATTCGGAAACTCATTTCTGTATCATCGACTAGCGATTTTTCATCAAAACCGCCCAAAGTCTCTAGAGCATCGCGCCAGATGACATAATTTGTTCCCATTAATGTTGATAGTTCAAAACGTTGCCAGCGTCCACCTTGAAAGATCCATTGGAAAAAGATGAATTCAATCGCAATAAAACGAGTCAAAATACTATCTTGCCAGTTACGAGTTCTGACTTTGCCATTTACCGCCACTAACTTTTTATCGGCTAACAAGGTTTGGGCAAGTAATCGGACGCAATCGGGTTCAGGGGTACTATCGGCATCATAAACAACAATTAACTCACCTTTGGCATGGGGAAGACCATTATTAAGCGTTCTTGATTTACCTTTCCCACCCATACCTTTGGGTACATTGACAATTTTTATGCACGGATAAATTTTTGCGAGGTTTTCTGCGATTTCAAGGGTGTTGTCTTTAGAGCCATCATTGATCAGTAAGACTTCATAAGACTCTGCCGGATAGTCCTGTTGAGCAATGGCATGCAAAGTGTCCTCAATCACAACGCCTTCATTATAAGCAGGGATCAAGACACTTAAGACTGGCCATCTTTCTGGTATTGGTAAGTTTTGCAGCTCTTTTTCAGCCGTTTTGGAATACTTCCACGCTTGATAGCTTAACCATGCCCAAAATGCTTGTGGAATCCAAATACCTAAAAAGCCAAATAAAAACAGGATATCAATTGGAGCCATTTTTACGGACCCTCCTAATAATAGAAGAGATGAGCAGCAATAATAAAATTGCCCCGACCACTAAGGAGATCCATGAAATATAGCTACCAAATGTACCGAGTAGATCCGGATACGTCGTTGTTAAAATCAGGTCAAGTGGAACAACAACAATGCTTAAAACAATAAATATATAACCTATAAGATTCGTACTTACATGTTCAGGAGTACTCTCATAATCAATATTATTAAAGTTCCAAGAAATGCCGAGTTGAGGATATCGAATATTAGATAGAGGTAAATCGGCAGGGGGATTAATGATAATTTCATAAC
>NZ_JAYWYV010000483.1:0-1127 GCF_048147885.1 Acinetobacter sp. 228 | reverse complement strand
ACCGTCAAAAAAACCACGCTCAAGAATTTGGGCTAAATCCGTCCAATATTCTAAATCTTTATATTCAACAGATCGATCTTGAGGATGTCGCCATAATCCAGGAGATTGGTGGGCAATACAATTCATTTCAAAAGCGTTAAAACTAATTCTCTTAGTCATAAAATATCAACCAGCATTTTATTTAATTTTTATACTAAAGCAATTTTTATATTTTCTTTATAATATATACCCCAAACAAAATACGATTTTATTCTAATAGATTTTTATAATTTAATTTAAACAATCAAAATAATATTAAGCCGCTAAAAATAGCAGCTTAATATCTAAAACTATAATTTATTGTTTAGCAACTTCACCAATTCGCCATTGATACGGTGGTAATGTGCCGTTCACACTAAAATCACCTACAATTCGATTTTTAAATACTCTTGGGTTATGTGAAGATAAAGTTCTTACATTACGCCAATATCGATCTAGACCTAAATCTTTGTCTGTTGCAGAAGCACCTAAAGCGTCAAATAAAATCGTGGAAGCATTTAAAAATAGATCGGTAATGACCGTTTGAGACTGCGCACTTTCAAGCTCGGCAAGTGCATTTTGTTCTTCTTCAAGCTGCTCATTATTTTGAAATGCAGCCAAGTAAGCACGCTGTAAGCTTTGTGCAACTTTTTCAACAATCGCTCCTGCACTATAAGCCGCGCCACGAATTTGTCCTACTACTTGTAAAATTTGCGGATCCTGTTTTACAAATTGGGCATTTGCATGCGTGTAGTTTCGGGTACGTTTCGCAACAGCTTGAGAAACATCATAGGTTGCAGCACGCCCTAGACCTGTAATGATTGCCAGTTGGACCAGTTGATAGTAAGCAGCCGAATATTTAAAACGGTCATCGTCAGGTAAAATTTCAGCTTCATCGACCAATACATCGTGGAAATATGCCGTACCACTTGCAGTAAGCTGCTGACCAAAACCATTCCAGTCATCGACAATTTCAACGCCTTCATCTTCACGGCGAACAACAACTGAGCCAGACTCTCCTTTTAAATCTGTTACCCCAACATCCACCCAGTCTGCATATAGGCTCCCTGTGGTGTAGTATTTTTTACCTTTAACGCGAATTTTTCCGT
>NZ_JAYWYV010000482.1:0-1128 GCF_048147885.1 Acinetobacter sp. 228 | reverse complement strand
CTTTACTATTAAGCTCTTGCTGAGTCGGAGTATGCTGTGCCTGATTTGGTAAGAACAGATAAGCTAACTGATTACGGCCTTGGTCACCAATCGTATAGTAGATTTTTTGGTCTAGACCAATGACGAGACGACCAGACTGATGATCTTTTGATGACGGTAAACCTGCAATCAAATCAATAGGCTTTTCAAATGTATCTGTAGTTTTATTATAGGTATATCTACGAATAATCGTCTGATTAGGTAACTCTTTATCTGTAGATTTTGGATTTTTAAAAGTGCCTGAAATATAGATATAAGGGTTATGTTTAAAGTCAGGATGAAAAGCAAAGCCTAACAAACCATTTTGCCCATCAGCATCACTCACAATTTCAGGAACCTGAAATACTATTTTCGCGCTACCAGATTCAGGATTTACTCTTAAAATTTTGCCAGTTGCCCGTTCGGTTAACCAAATTTGATTATCTGGCCCCCATAACAAAGCATGTGGTTTATTTAAATTGGACAGAATCACTTTTTTATCAAAATTTTCTGTTTTCGCTTTTGCGAACTGAGCAGGTGTCAGAGGTATATCTGCAAATGCCGTATGAAACGTAAATAGTTGTGCAGCACCTAAAAGAGTGATTTTTGCTAATAAATGTTTATTCATAGTTCCACCTTATAAAGTTTTCTAAAGAGTTACTTAAACCGCTGAAAACATTGGTTTGTATACGTTCTCTATATCTTTTGTATTATGATGATTAGCTCATTTATTAAAATCCAAATTTCTGCAAGGCTCTGTTGCATAAAAGTAGCTATTCAAAACAAATGAATATCTTATAAGTTGCCATATAAATCATTGATCTCATTTTAAGATAAATAATTTGAAAGAAAGCTTTAACAAAGTAATTGAAAAGTAAAATTTAATACTCAAATAGACAATTCAATCTATAAAAATATACATACCACATAGTTAAAAGATCCAAGCTAAAGGTTAAGGATCCTTACAAATCGAATTTCGTTATGTGTGCAAATTTTAAACCCCTTAAGAGAGAGCATTCTTATCAATTAGACTTACTTGAACCCACCTTTGATTACAAATCAGATGTCTATCCAAGTGATGATTGCCCAATAATCTTATCTCATCAAAAT
>NZ_JAYWYV010000481.1:0-1129 GCF_048147885.1 Acinetobacter sp. 228 | reverse complement strand
AAAAAGCTGAGCTTGTGGCGCATACATAATCGGGAACACTACACCAATTGCCAAAACAATTGCCGTCCAGACCAGTACCGGATCTTTGGTATTGAGCATGCTAAAAAATGGATAAGAATAAAGTGCCAATACACATAGTCCAAACATAAACATATTGCGTTGACCGACTTTATCGGACAAATGTCCGCATAACGGCGTCATAAATAAAATCACGGCTGCACCGCAAATGGTGGCAAACAAAATGTCTTGTCGTGGAATACCTAATTGTGTGGTGGTGTAAGCTAACGTAAAGGTTGAAGCAATATAGAACCATGCATTTTCAGCAGCTCTCGCCAAAATAATGGTGATGAGTTGCTTTGGATGGTTTTTAAAAACCTGAAAAGCCGGAACTTTGACTTCTTCGGACTGTTGTTTTACTTTTTCAAAGTCTGGTGACTCAGGCACTTTTACACGAATATACCAACCCACTGCCAGTAAAATAATGCTGGCAAGAAATGGTAAACGCCAGCCCCAGCTAAACAATGCTTGCTCAGGTAATAACGACACCAGTCCTAGTGCGATTGAGGCGAGCATTAAGCCCCCACCGGTACTGGCTTGAGGCAAACTTCCCCAAAACCCTTTACCACCTTCGGGTGCATGTTCTACTGCCATAAGCACGGCACCGCCCCACTCACCGCCCATGGCCATACCTTGAATAAATCGCAAGATCACCAAGCCAATTGCCGCCCAATAACCTATTGACTCGTAAGTCGGTAAGAGGCCAATCAGTACGGTTGGAATTCCCATGAGCATCAGCGTTAGCAACAACATTGACTTACGGCCAATCTTGTCACCAAAATGGCCAAAGACTAAACCACCGAGTGGACGGCCAATAAACCCAACAGCATAGGTTGCAAATGCTGCAAGCACACCTGTAAGTGGGTCCAGATTTGGGAAAAATAGCTTGTTAAAAATGAGGGCTGCTGCTGCGCCATAAACAAAAAAGTCATACCACTCAATCGTGGTGCCGACCATGCTAGAGATGCCCGCTAATCGATGTGACGACTTTTTAGGATGTGAACCGTTTCCATGTATTGTTTGCATCGTAATGTCCTTTTTAGATTTTCTTGTTTTGTCTTTTTATGCTTAT
>NZ_JAYWYV010000480.1:0-1130 GCF_048147885.1 Acinetobacter sp. 228 | reverse complement strand
ACAGCAATCATTTCTATACTTAAATAACTAAATATTGAAATAATGACACCAATCCATACCCCACTAAAACCATTTGGAAAAAAGCCCCCATGTCCTGATAAATGAGTTATAACTTGCGTCATTCCCTGATTGCTTTGCGTCAAGATACCAATAGACAAAAGAATAAACACAATAATGGCAAAAACTTTAATTGTGGAAAACCAGTATTCCACTAGTCCAAAAGCTTTAACACTATAGGCATTTACAACAAGTAAGGTCAGTGAAAAAAATCCAATCCAGACCCAAGAGCCTACATTCGGGAACCAGAGCTTCATATAATCAGCAACGGCGGTAATCTCTGTACCTACAGCCAGCACAATACAAGCCCAGTAACAGTAGCGAACCAAGAAGCCAGCAAGTGGACTTATATAATGTTCTGCATATGCACCAAATGAACCTGAAGTAGGATGCTGAACTGTCATTTCAGCCAAACAAGCCATAAGTGCAAAAGCAATTAAACCACCAATCGCATAGCTGACGATGACTGCGGGACCTGCAAAACTAATTGCAAATTTACTTCCCATAAACAATCCGGTTCCAATTGCTCCACCAATCGCAATCATCCCCATCTGTTTTGCAGATAACTTTTTATGCAGCCCAGCTTCTCTATTTTGTATTTCATCAAAACTACTCATAGGCCCTCCTAGCCATTTGTTTTATTTTGATTCCTTAAAATCAGGTCACTTCACCGCGAACTAAATACTGCTTGTTTTTCCATTCACTATTCAGCATGGTTTCTTTTAAGTGCTGTACTGCATTCCAAATATCTTCAAAGCCCAGATACAAAGGTGTAATACCAAATCTCAAGACTGCAGGTTCCCGATAATCACCAATCACACCGCGTGCAATAAGTGCCTGAATAATTTCATAACCGAATTCATGACGATAACTAACATGACTACCACGATGGTTATGATCTAAAGGCGTAATTAACTCAAATCCGAATTCAGAACATTCTTGATGTACCAATTGAATAAATAAATCTGTTAATTTCAACGATTTCTCACGGATTTTTTGCATATCAGCATGCAGGAAAATATCTACTCCGCATTCAATCAGACTCATAGAAATAACCGGCTGAGTCCCACATA
>NZ_JAYWYV010000479.1:0-1131 GCF_048147885.1 Acinetobacter sp. 228 | reverse complement strand
CGTGGCATGATTGGCGCAGGTTTTTCTGCGGCCGCGCAGCATTCTCAGTCACCATATAACGTATTTGCTGCGGTTCCGGGCTTAAAAGTTGTGGTTCCATCTAGCCCATATGATGTGAAAGGGCTATTAATTCAGGCCATTCGTGATGACGACCCTGTGGTGTTCTGTGAGCATAAAATGCTCTATGACATTAAAGGCGAAGTTCCAGATGATGCCTATACCATTCCTTTTGGTGTAGCAAATTACACCCGTGAAGGGACAGACGTGACCATTATTGCTTTAGGTTTGATGGTACATCGCGCTAATGAAGTGGCAGACAAACTTGCAAAAGATGGTATTTCAGTTGAAGTGGTCGACCCTCGAACAATTTCACCTCTGGATGAAGAAGGAATTTTAGAGTCTGTTGCATCGACTGGGCGTGTGGTTATTGTGGATGAATCAGCGGCACGCTGTGGCTTTGGTCATGATGTGGCTGCACTGATCGCGCAAAAAGGTTTCCACTATTTGAAAGCACCTGTTGAACTCGTAACGCCACCACATACGCCTGTTCCATTCTCTCCAGTTTTAGAAAAAGAATGGATTCCAAGTGTAGAGCGTATTGAGCAAGCTGTGCGAAAAACATTGGAGGCTTAGGATGAGCGAAATTAAAACGCTGGAGATCCCGAAATGGGGATTATCCATGGAAGAAGGCATGATCGCCCAATGGCTGATTAAAGAGGGTGATAGCTTTAATAAGGGCGATGAAATTTGTGAAATTGAAACCACAAAAATCGTCAATGTGTTAGAAGCGCCTTTTGCTGGAACGCTCCGTAAAATTTTAGCGAAAGATGGTGATACTTTACCTGTTGGTGGTCTTATTGCCGTATGTGCTGATAGTGAAGTTTCTGATGCAGAAATTGAAAAGTTTATCGCATCATTAGGTGGTTCAGCAGCTCAAGCACCCGAAGCACCTTCGGAACAAAGTAAAGCGGAAACATCTGCACCTATTGCTGAAAAAGCAGAACAGCCACAGGCTGTAGTAGCTAGCTCATCAAATCCCGCAAAGGTCGCTAAAGGTGACTACGCTGTACCAGAGTCATTACAAGGCTATCAAACATCTAATGAGTTGTTTGCAACACCGCATGCGTTCAA
>NZ_JAYWYV010000478.1:0-1134 GCF_048147885.1 Acinetobacter sp. 228 | reverse complement strand
TAGTTCCTGATGGTGATTTATTCAAAATTCTTCGTGAAGGTAAGGCGAGTGTCGAAACTGATCAAATTGAAAAATTTACTGAGACTGGTATTCAATTAAAATCAGGCAAGCATCTTGATGCCGATATTATCGTATCTGCAACAGGTTTGCAGGTTCAAATCATGGGCGGTGTGCAGGCAACTATTGATGGGGAGCCAGTTAAATCATCTGAACACATGCTTTATAACGGCGTGATGCTCAGCGATGTACCAAACATGGCGATGATTATTGGCTATGTAAATGCTTCATGGACATTAAAAGTTGATATTGCAGCAGATTATATCTGTCGTTTATTAAATTACATGGATAAGAATAATTATGATGAAGTCATTCCATCTGGTGATAAGAGTGTGATGGAAGAGGACACAGTCATGGGTAGCTTATCATCTGGTTATATTAGTCGTGCTGCCGACGTGATTCCTAAACAAGGTAAACAAGCACCATGGCAGGTAACCAATAATTATCTTGAAGACCGTAAATCATTAAAAAATGCAAAATTTGATGATGGTGTTCTACGTTTTCATAAGCATTCAGAAGTTACCACACGTAAACCAAAATTAGTGTCTTGATATTTGAAAATAAAAAGGAGGCTATAAGCCTCCTTTTTTATAGTAAAGATTAAAGAGTTCTAGAGATTAATTCTTTCATAATTTCATTGGTGCCTGCATAAATACGGTTTGCTCGGTGATCGATATAAGCGCGGGCAATTGGATATTCCAGCATATAGCCGTAACCGCCATGTAATTGAAGACATTCATCTACAACTTTTGAAAACATATCTGAAATTTTATTTTTTGCAGCCGCTGCAGCTTCAACACTCAATTTTTCATCGAGTTGTAATTCCATACAACGATCTAAATAGGTACGGCAGAAATCTATCTCTGTTCTAAGTTCAGCAAGTTTAAAACGAGTATTTTGGAATGCTCCAATTGGTTTGCCGAATGCTTTACGATCTTTTGTATATTGAACAGTATGTGCAAATGCTGCTTCTGCCCCGGCTTGGCAGATAATAGCAACTAGCATACGCTCCCACGCTAATTCTTTCATGAGCATGATAAAGCCCAAACCTTCCATACCTAAAAGATTTTCTTTAGG
>NZ_JAYWYV010000477.1:0-1134 GCF_048147885.1 Acinetobacter sp. 228 | reverse complement strand
AACCTTGTAGAACTTCACCAGTACGGCTTAATGCTCCAGCACAAAGCTGAAAAATTTCGGGGATTGCTAACCACTCTGCATGCCATGCACCTAAGCTACGTTCATGTTCCTGTACCATGCTTTGATAAATGCTAGACATCAGTGCTGGTACACGACTCGCCGCGGCCAATACGGATGCTGCCGCAACTGGATTACGCTTATGCGGCATGGTCGATGAACCACCACGACCCTTTGCGGTTGGCTCAAACAACTCTGCAATTTCAGTTTGCATCATGAGTGACCAATCCCGTGCCATCTTGCCCGTATTCCCGACAATCATCCCAAGCACACTTGCAATTTCTACAATACGATCACGCTCACCATGCCATGTACTTGTTGGTACAGTCAGATTCAGTTGCTTCGCAAATGCGCTGACCACAAGCGAACCTTGGTCTTGCAAAGAAGCTAATGAACCCACAGCACCGCCTAACTGAGCAGTGAGCACACGTGATTTCATAGCTTGTATACGGTCTAAATCACGTTTAAATGCAGAAGCCCAACGAGCAAGTTTATGCCCTAAGGTAATTGGTAAAGCTTGCTGTAACCATGTACGTCCAATCATGACTTGATGGCGATATTGCTTGGCTTGCTGTAATGCAGTCGCATAGCATTGTTGAAGTTGGCCTTCCACCATATTCAACGCATCACGGCATTGCAAAATACAAGCTGTGTCTAAAATATCCTGACTGGTTGCGCCCCAATGCACATAACGCGAAGCATCTTCATCAATATCTTTAACAATTGCCGTAAGCTGTTTTACAAATGGAATTGCAATATTTCCAGCTAAACCGGTTGCTACCGCCAAAGCGGAAAAATCAAACTTGTCTAGTGCATGCTCAGCTACTTGGGCAATGGTATTAGCCGCATTTTGAGGAATCACACCAACTTGTGCCTGTGCTTGGGCTAACGCAACTTCAACCTGAATCATGTAGGTGATTAAAGATGAGTCACTAAAGATGTCAGTGACGTCTTTTTGGTAAAACAAGCTGGCATATAACTGGCTCATGATTAAACTCTCTCAATAATCAATGCGATGCCTTGGCCTACCCCAATACACATTGAACACAAGGCATAACGACCACCTGTTTGTTCAAG
>NZ_JAYWYV010000476.1:0-1135 GCF_048147885.1 Acinetobacter sp. 228 | reverse complement strand
ATTTTCCGTAACGCGACTGTACCATTACTTGTGGCTAAATGATGAGATTTGCATATAGTTATCCGCAAATCTTGTGGATAACTATATGGAAAAGCAGGGGTAATAAAAGTAATTTGTTGATTATAAATAATAAAATGAAAAAGATGATTTTTTAACCATTATTTCACAATTGCAATTGCAAAACCATCATGACCTTTTGAGCCAACCGTTTGTAAAGCTGTGCAAGACAAAATTTGCGGATGTTTTTCTAGGGCTTTAAAAGTTTCACGAATGCCTTCAATACTTGGTTTTTTGTTTTCAGGATTCAAAATATCACCGGCACGAATGACATTATCTAGCACAATAATAGTGCCAGATTTTGAAAATTTGAGACTGAGTTCTAAATATTCCGGATAGCCCTGTTTATCGGCATCGATAAAGATAAAATCAAAAGGCTCAATCGATTGAGGGTCAATTGCGGAAAGTACATCGGCAGCACGGCCTAATTTAAGCTCAACTTTTACAGGCAGGTTGGCATGATCGATATTCTTTTGAGCCATTTCTGCATGAGTATCACGACCTTCAATGGTAAGCAAATAGCCATCTTCAGGCAGTGCACGTCCTAACCAGATTGTACTGTAGGCAGCAAAGGTCCCAATTTCTAAAACACGCTTGCATTTATTCATCTGAATGAGCATTTGCAAGAACATTCCTTGATTTGGAGCAACTGCAAGATGATTTGAAAAGCCGTGTTCGTCGGTATTTTTTAATGCAAAGTCGAGTCGAGGATCTTCGGGAATTAAATGTGAATCGATATATTCGTCAATGTCTGTCCACATCTGCTGCATAGTCAAATTTACCTGTATGTTGATAGGCGTATTTTAAACGTTTATGACTAGAGTGCAAAAATCTTCGATTCAAGAAATTTTGGTTGATTATAGAATGAGCAAATCCCCTTAAACTGAAGCGCATAAGGGGATTTATATTTTAGAAATTACACATTGACGTATTGCGGGTTAAGTCAGGTCCCCAAGTACGATAGCCTTGAGTATCAATATGGATTTGTCCTGAACTATATAAACCAATACCTAAATTTAAACTTTGGCCGTGCTGAGCCCAGAACTGACACAATTTAAACTTCGTATTTTCAATAAAA
>NZ_JAYWYV010000475.1:0-1136 GCF_048147885.1 Acinetobacter sp. 228 | reverse complement strand
GGGGGGCAACTCATTGCAGATAACCCTGAGTTATTGTTAGATGTGGTGCAACAAGATATGGGGGTCGCGTTATTGCCAATGTTTTCGGCTTTAGACGCGGTTCAAAATGGAAGATTATGTCATATCTTGCCAGAGTGGCGTTCGCCTGATATTGGGGTTTATACCTTATTGCCTTCACGCCATTTTATTGATGCCAAAACACGCGCATGGTTGGATTGGGTAGAAGAATATATTTCTCCAAGAATTGAAATGGATGCATCTTATTTTTATAAATAATGAGATAAATTTTTTAAGGATTACAATTGAAAAAGGATGAAGAATAATACGGATTAGAATAAAAATAGGGTAGAAAATGCTTCTTTTTAAAGAGGCATTTAATACAGAAATGAACGATAAATTTTAAAAAAATTGCATGAGGGATTGAGCCCCAATTCCTGAACAGAATGAGATAAAGATGAGATAGGATGATCTGGTACTTGGCCTAATATTCAGCTTTATACCAGATGCTGAGCTATTTTAATCTATGACTATGCACACTTAGTTTGCCAATACGCATTTGCATAATTCGACAAGCTTTTTCGGTTTAATACATTGCTAATATTTTGGCTGGCTTGCATCAATTTTTCTAAATTAATGCCAGTTTCAAAACCCATGTGTGACAGCAAATAAAACAAATCTTCGGTTGATACATTGCCAGAGGCGCCTTTGGCATAAGGGCAACCTCCAAGTCCTGCAAGAGACGAATCAAAAACACGAATACCTTGCTGTAAAGACTGATAAATATTGGCAATTGCCATGCCATAGGTGTTGTGGAAATGCCCAGCTAATACCTTGCTATCGAGTTCAGCAAGGCAGGCTTGCCATACCTTTTGAACGCGATCTGGTGTTGCGGTGCCAATGGTTTCACCTAAAGACACTTCATAGCAGCCCATGTCATAGAGTCGTTTAACCACTTTCACCACTTGCTCAGGTGCAATTGCGCCTTCATAGGGACAATCGACAATACAAGAGACATAGCCGCGTACACGGATGTTATGTGCTTTTGCTGCGTTCATGACATCGCTAAACTTTTCAAAGCTTTCGTCGATTGAACAGTTAATATTTTTACGGGTAAAACTTTCAGAAGCTGCGGTAAA
>NZ_JAYWYV010000474.1:0-1136 GCF_048147885.1 Acinetobacter sp. 228 | reverse complement strand
CATTGCCCGATTTAATTGCTAAAGATGCAGCTTCAAGTGTGACATTTGGACGTGATTCGTAAATCATACCAACGACACATAGAGGTACACGCATTTTCCCAATTTGAATGCCTGTGGGGCGATATGCAAGATCCGTAATTTCCCCAATTGGATCCACAAGCGCGATCACATCTTTTAAACCTTGCAACATCCCTTTAAAACGTGCAGGCGTAAGCTCAAGACGATCAAGTAAGGCGCTGTCGAGCTGGTTGCTACGGCCTTTTTCCATGTCGATTTGATTCGCCGCCAAGATAGCTGCTTGGTTGTTTTCCAATGCAGTATAAATAGCAGAGAGCGCATGATTTTTAAGTGAGGTAGAAGCACTTGTTAAGACGCGTGAAGCATCACGTGCTTGTTGCCCAACTTTTTGCATATATTGTTCAATTGAATCTTGCATAGCATTTTTTAATCATTTACCAATGACTACGATAGTAGCAGTCAAATGCGGAACAATGAATGGCTTTTTTTCAAAAATGTGACCGCTATAAAAAAACATTTAAATATTTTGCAAACTATTCGCGGCTTAAACAGGATGAGCGGTCAATTCAGCGATTGCGTATATTTCAGACAATTGTTTAGAATGTTATTGTGCAATACAAACAAATACAAATTTTAAAGATTTGTGCATAAAAGATTACGTGTTCAAGAAGGAACTCTTGCAGCATAAAAAAATTACAGCAAGGAGGAAGCAAGGATATGAATTCCATTATTCAAATGGATTCGGAGATAAACCAAGCTTATGCCGGTTTTGGGTTTTTCGATATCTACCATAGAGATAGTTTTAAACAGCCAGCTCGTACCACATGGATTGACGGTTGGAAAATTGAATACATGGCGATTGCAGACCCACAAACGATTCACAAAACACCGATTGTGATTGTTGGCGGTGCTTTTCAAAATTTTAACTCGTATAAATATTGTGTTGAACAACTATTTGAAAGTGGCCCAGTGATTTTAATCGACTTGCCATCTATGGGCGCAAATCAACAAATTACCAATCGAGATACCGGAATTTCTGCTGGAACATTAGAGCTTCCCGATTTGTCGGAAATGTTAGGACGTTGGCTAGATATCGTTGGAATTCAAAAAGTTTCTGT
>NZ_JAYWYV010000473.1:0-1137 GCF_048147885.1 Acinetobacter sp. 228 | reverse complement strand
GACGCAAATGCTAGAAATAATTAAATAAATGACTCAGGCGCTTTAAGATTTAGGTCTTAAAAGTCTAGCTTTATTTTTATAGCCCAGTATGATGAAGGCTTGACCAAATGGTCAATTTATCAACTGGGCTTTTCTTTATCTAAAATAATCATAGGATGTGAACATGCTGAAGTTCTTGGCACTTGATCGATTTACAATTTTGTTGGTTGGCATGGTACTACTAGCAACTTTTTTTCCAGTCAGTGGTCAAGCTGCGCAGTATTTCAATACATTAACTACAGTCGCGATTGCTATTTTATTTTTCTTGCATGGTGCCAAGCTGTCTCGTGAGGCAGTCATTGAAGGTATTTTGCATTGGAAAATGCACTTACTGGTATTTGCAATTACGTTCTTTATTTTTCCTGCTATTGGTTTATTGGCTAAACCTATTCTTTTACCTTTATTAGGGCAGCAGCTCTATTGGGGTTTTTTGTTTATGTGTTTCTTGCCATCTACTGTTCAGTCTTCTATTGCATTTACTTCGGTTGCAAAAGGGAATGTGGCAGGGGCGGTATGTAGCGCATCTTTCTCAAATTTGGTAGGTATGTTTATTACGCCAGTTTTAGTCAGTTTCTTTATTTTAGGACAAAGTCAGCACGGATTTGATCCTACATCTTCAATTATACAAATTACTTTGTTGCTATTAGTGCCTTTTGTTTTAGGGCAATTACTTCGTCCCTATGTTTTTCCATATATGGCAAAAGTACCAAGTATTGTAAAAGCATTTGACCAAGGTTCAATTTTGATGGTGGTCTATGGTGCATTTAGTGGGGCAGTGGTTGCGGGACTTTGGCATCAGGTGAGTTGGAAAACCTTACTGCTTTTGACCATTGCTTGTTCTGTTTTACTCACCATTATTATGCTGCTTGCACTTTATTTACCGCGCGCTTTTGGTTTTAATCGAGCTGATCAAATTACAGTGTTCTTTTGTGGCTCAAAAAAGACCTTGGCCAGTGGTGTACCTATGGCACAAATCTTATTTATTGGCCAACCTTTAGGTATGATTGTTTTACCAATTATGATCTTTCACCAAATCCAGTTAATGGTCTGTGGGGTCATTGCAAATTACTTGGCTAAATCCCAAGATTAATTCGCAAA
>NZ_JAYWYV010000472.1:0-1138 GCF_048147885.1 Acinetobacter sp. 228 | reverse complement strand
CAGGTACGAATGCGTCAACGGGTTTTGTTCTTGATGGATTTTATGCTGGGGTTGACCCGACAGGACTTACCTTTGGAAATATAGGTGTATCTAGTAAATTTGATGCATCACTTAACAATGTGACTTTAGGAAATTTAGGTACACAAAGTACAACAACCTTTAATAATTTACCCAATGGGTCTATGGGGAGTTTTGGAGTTACGGGTGCTTCGGTGACCGACTTTAAAATGAAAGTAAGTGGCTTTTAAAAAAATAATTAATAATTACTTAACCTGAAATACCAAAAGAGGGCGGTTGTCTAAACAATCGCTCTCTTTTGTTTGAGTGATTAAATACGAGAAGAACTGGTTTGCTCTAGCTGCTGAACAATTTCATCTAAAGCTTTAATGCGTTTCACTTGGTCCCATAATTCTTTCGCTTGAGGATAGGCTTTTGTCATCATACCTAACCACTGCTTATAACGGCCAACCATCCCAATTTCTGTTTTTGCTTGACCATTTAAAAAACGTATTTGTAAGTCAACCAGTTGTTCCCAAGTAAACAGTGCTTCATCCATATTTTGGCGAATACATTGTGTTAAATCTGGAGTAGTCACTGCACCACGGCCAATCATTAAATCTTCACAGCCAGATTGTTGCTGGCAAGCTCTAGCATCAGCATTGGTCCAGATTTCGCCGTTAGCAATCACATTAATTTTTAAAGCTTCTTTAATCGGTAGAATTTTTTCCCAATAAGCTGGTGGCGTATAACCATCTGCTTTAGTTCGAGCATGTACTGTTAACCAGCTTGCACCCGCATCTTCAACTGCATGGGCATTTTCCATGGTGTGGTTTTCATCTAGATAACCTAAACGCATTTTTGCTGAAACAGGGATGTGCGCAGGTACAGCATCTCGAACAGCTTTAATGAGCATATGTACTACGTCTGGTTCATCAAGAAGTACCGAACCACCTCGATGTCGATTGACGGTTTTTGCAGGACAACCAAAATTAAGGTCGATTGCAGGAGCACCCAGTTCAACGACTTTTGCCGCATTTGCTGCCAGCATCTCTGGATTATTGCCTAGGAATTGGACGTGTACAGGTGTTCCAGCAGCTGTTTTACCATCATTTTTAAGTTCAGGACAAAAACTATAGTA
>NZ_JAYWYV010000471.1:0-1139 GCF_048147885.1 Acinetobacter sp. 228 | reverse complement strand
GAAGGTGCTTCTGAAGATGAATACTTCCGTGTCTATGGCTGTCCGGTAAGCTTAGGTCAGAAAGAAACCCGGCTATATTTTGACCCTGCCATTTTAGATTTTCAACTTTGGCAGGCAGAGCCTGAATTACTTCAATTGCATGAACAATTGGCAATTGAAAAGTTACAAGAACTCGCCCGTTATGATTTAGTGGGTGAGGTTCGTCGTGCGATTGGTTCGACACTTGAAAGTGGAGAAACGACGCTAGAAACCGTAGCGGCACAATTAAATATTACACCGCGTCGTTTACGGACGCAGTTAAGTGAAGCAAATACCAGCTTCCAGCAAATACTTTCTGACTACCGTTGTCGTTTAGCTAAAAAACTTTTAGCTAACACTAATGAGAGTGTTGAGCGTATTGTGTATTTAACAGGTTTTTCTGAACCGAGTACATTCTACCGCGCGTTTAAGCGCTGGACTAACGAAACACCGGTTGAGTACCGTAAGCGTAAGCAACACCGTTAGAACTAAAAATTGGTTAAGCCTACTCAGGTAGGTTTAACCAATGTGGCCCGAGTGGTGGTTGTGGTAAGTCAAACTGCTCGGGATAATAACATTGAATAAAATAGAGACCATCAGGTGGGGCGGTAATTCCTGCTGCCTTTCGATCTTCGGCTGCGAACATTGTATCAATATGGTCGATTTCATACATGCCTTGCCCAATTTCAAGTAAGCAACCCATAATGTTTCGAACCATATGATGTAAAAAGCCATCAGCTTGAATATCTAAAACCAAATAACGTCCATGTTCAAACAAACGGCAATGCTTTACATGTCGTACAGGTTGATTTGACTGGCAGGCTGCTGCACGGAAGGTTTCAAAGTTATGCGTACCTTCAAATTTGCTGGCAGCTTTAATCATTTTTTGCACGTCTAATTTTTGATAAATATGCGTGACTTGTTTATGTAAAAGAGCAGGGCGATGTGGAGCGTTATATACAACATAGCGGTAGCGACGAGCAGTGGCTTTAAAACGTGCATGAAACTCTTCATCCATCTGTTTAATCCACTGAATTGAAATATCCTTAGGAAGTTGGCTATTTGCTCCCATGATCCATCCACGCTCTGGACGAATCGCATTAGTGTCAAAATGGGCCACC
>NZ_JAYWYV010000470.1:0-1141 GCF_048147885.1 Acinetobacter sp. 228 | reverse complement strand
ATAATTCCACCCATTTGTGGTTGCATTAGTGTTCCCCTTAAACGTTCATTAATTTTATAAAAAGTTGATCTATGATGAGTTGTGTTTGTACATTCTGTTCAACCAATCTTTTAGATTGCTGTAATTCCTCATAAAGACTAAATAAACTTTCTAAATTATAGTTTTGCGCCAATTGATCGAACTGTAAATCTATATTTTTCTGTGGTTGATTGAGCTTGACACAAATTAAATCCCCTAACAAGTATTCAAGAAGCATCATAAAATCACTAAAGTTGAGTTCTTTTTGCCATTTAGCCGAATAAAATAAAGGCATATTTTTTTGATTTACAACTTTAGTCCAGTCTTCTAAAAAAGACTGTCTTTTAGCAAACCAATCACTAGTCGCAATTTCAACTGCTTGCAACGGCATATCATTAGAAAGACCTAGCAATAATTCAGCTGGTACTGATGCTGTTTCCGCTAAATGTTCATTTAGATAAGATGTGGCTTCTGTATATGAAATACGGTCTAAAGCAAAATGCTGTAAGCGACTTCGAATGGTTGCCGGTAATTTCAAATAATGATCGGCCAACAAGATTAAAACGACGCGTTCACCTGGCTCTTCTAAGGTTTTTAGCAGTGCATTTGATGATGCAAGATTTAAAGCTTCAGCTGGCTCAATAACAACAACACGCCATCCCTCACCAGTTTGTTGTACAAATGGCAATAAATCTCGAATTTTTTCTATTTTAATTTTTGCATTCTGTTTTTTATTTTCTTCATCTGTCGTGATATGAACATAGTTTGGATGCGTATCTGATTTTAACCATTGACAGCTACTACATTCACCACAAGCACCTTGAGGTTGTTTATTTAAACAAAGTACCCACGCTAAGAAATGCTTAGCAAAAGCATGTTTACCACAACCTTGTTTACCATAAAATAATAAGCCATGCCCAATATTAGGAAAACGTGTTGTTAACGTTTCCCACATTGTCTGTTGCCACGGATAAACCTTAGAAGTCACATTCTGATTCATTAAATTAACGCTTACTCAAAAGACTCAACAGGCATATTATTTAAACGATCAAGATCTGCTTGAGTGTCAACACCTGGTGGTAAATTCGCTTCTGCTACAGCAATAGCAATACGGTGTCCATTT
>NZ_JAYWYV010000469.1:0-1141 GCF_048147885.1 Acinetobacter sp. 228 | reverse complement strand
AATCAGCTAGCCACCCAGCTGATTACGCATCAAAAAGTCAAAGAGGCGGGCAGTACAATTCATGCTTATCGCCAACATAGTGAAGAAATTAGCCAGCGAGAGCTTACCCATGCATTAGAGGCTCTGCATCATGGTGGAAATCCTGAGCAAGTGTTGCAGCAATTTGCCCATCGTTTGACGCAAAAACTAATACATCCGACCTCTATGTTGTTGCGTGAAGCTGCAAAAGCAGAGAGTCCGGACTATTTTGAATGGTTACAGCAGCATTTACAGGATGTATTTGATCATGAGCGAAAACCCAAACGTTAAGAAAGAAGTCTTAAGCTAATTTGTTTGGTAAGTTCATTGAGTTGTTGTCTTAAGTTTCTTGACTCAACTAATGAGATTTTAGATTTTAGTTTTTGACGTAAATATCTTTCTTGTAAGCCTAAAGCATATTCTTTTGCGAGTTTATCTGCTACTTCCGGTGCTTGAGTTAAGGCTTGAATATTGGTCCTTTGCATAATATCTGCAATTTCATGGCAATAAGTGCTACAAGCACCTAAAACATAGTAGGTAGCTAGTTCTTGGTCATCAGGCAATTCGTCAAATATACGGTTTAAAATTGCTAATATTTTAGCCAACAGCTCATCTTGCGGAATATAAGCCCTTAATCCTTCAAAATGAATATAAAGAAACGGATGGTGCATCAAAATTGCAATTGCAAAGTCTTCATCTTTCGTTTGAATATTAAAAGATAGTGATGCATCGTGGCTAATTTGTGGAGTGAAGCGCTTACCTAAGCCTAATTTTTCACGGAAAGATTGGGTTAGTAGATAGCGAAAAGACCCTTGTTTTGGCAATAACTCGGTCAATTCTCTTAATTCGCCCATAACAAGACTCTTACCTTCGGGCGTACTAATGTCATGTTGCCCAGTAAGATGAGCAAAAACAAAGTCAGAAAGTAAAGGAGCTTGCTGTAGAAGCTTCTGGAAATTTTCCACCCCTTCACGGCGGATTAAAGAGTCAGGGTCATGGTCATTTGGCAATACAAAGAATTTGAGCTCACGACCATCATTGAGTAAGGGTAATGCAATTTCTAAAGTTCGGCGTGCGGCCTTTTGACCTGCAGCATCACCGTCAAAAGCAATCGTAATCCGGT
>NZ_JAYWYV010000468.1:0-1142 GCF_048147885.1 Acinetobacter sp. 228 | reverse complement strand
GATAAAGAATACAAAGCTTTACGTGATGACTGCCTTGATATTCGACAATTTGATGCATTCCTTACGCAGTATCAAAACATCCGTGAATATCAAGATATTGATGAGCTTGATGCAAACATGCAGCAGGTAAATCCAATTTATATCTTACGTAACCATATGGCACAGCGAGCTATTGAGGCAGCGGAGCGAGATGATTTTAGTGAGGTTGACCGCTTATTTAAGCTACTCAACCATCCCTATACAAGACAACCAGATTTGGAAAAACCGGAAGATTTAGGTCCGTTACCAAGCGATGTACCTGATGTAGCGGTGAGCTGTTCTTCTTAATTTTTTATCCACATTTTCTGTGGATAACATTGTGGTTATCCACAGCATAACTTTTCTAAGCAATTATTCTTCTGGATATTCGAAGCGGTAACCTACTCCATAAACAGCTTGAATCCACTCATGACGGTTACCAGTTTCGGCCACTTCCGTGATTTTTCGACGCAAGTTTTTAATATGGCTATCAATAACTCGGTCGGCAACATCAAAGCTGTCCGGATTAATATGATCTAATAATTGTGCACGTGAATAAACTTGCCCCACATGTTCTAAAAATAACTCAAGTAGGCGAAATTCTGTTGGCGTTAAACTTAAAGATTTTTGTTGATAACAAATTCTTTGCTGTGCTTTATCAATACGGAAAGAATCATTTTGCTCTGGCTCAGCCTTACGTTCTAAACGACGTAAAACGGCCTGCACACGAGCAACCAGTTCTTTTGGACTAAAAGGTTTGCACACATAATCATCTGCCCCCATGTTTAGACCCAAGACACGATCAATTTCTTCAGTACGTGCCGTCACCATAATAATCGGTAAATCTGACTGTTCACGTACCTTACGGCAAATCGTTAAACCATCCATTCTTGGAACCATTAAGTCCAGAATCATTAAATTAGGTTTACGTTGTTGAAAGCTCGTGTAAGCATCCTGACCATCATGAAACATGCTTACTTCGAATCCAGCAGCCTCAAGATAATCACGCACCAGATGTGCTAACTCGACTTCATCCTCAACCAACATAATATGTTTCATGGGCCATTTTTCCTTTTATTTAACTCTGCTTTTTAAAGGTTAGTACACAACGTAAACCACCTAAT
>NZ_JAYWYV010000467.1:0-1142 GCF_048147885.1 Acinetobacter sp. 228 | reverse complement strand
ACAGAGACCTTTGAGCAGCAAGTTTATGACGATTTTGGAATGCCAGATAAGAAATCAGGCTTGGACCATGTTGGAGATGCTGGCGGATATCCTCTTGCTAAACGCTTCCCGATTATTCGTCCTGCAAGATCACTAGATATAGGAATGGTTTACTAATGCCAGTTAATACTGAACATCAAGCTTATGCAGACATGAAAAAGCGTTGGGAAACTATCGACGATGTCTGTGATGGTTCTGCCAAAGTGAAAAAACGTGGCGAACTTTATTTACCAAAACCCAATGTATCGTCTGACTTAACGCAGAATGATCAATATTATTTGGCTTACTTAACCCGTGCTGTGTTTTATGAGATTTCTAAGGACACATTAAACAAGATGGTCGGCGTTGTATTTGCTGAGGATCCAACATTCGAACCAGATGGAATGGATTTTCTTAAATACGATGCAGATGGTACAGGTAAGTCAATTTACCAAGTTGCACAATCTGCCTTGCAAGGTCAGCTTAAACATGCACGTGGTGGTTTATTTGTTGATTATCCAACTACTGACGGCAATGTGTCTGTGCAGCAGGCAGAGAGCTTAGGCATTCGGCCAACGATCGTTTTTTATGAGTCGTTGAGTATTATCAATTGGAGTCTAAAGCGAGTTGGTTCGGTCTATAAGCCTGAACTTATTGTCTTGCATGAGAAGACTACGGAAAAGGATCCAGAAGACGAATTCTCTAAGAAAGAAATCAATATTTATCGCGTACTTCGACTTGATAAAAACAATGAATATAACGTTCAAGTTTATACAGATAAGTCAGGAGAACTACAGGGCGGGGATATCTTTTATCCAACGAATTCATTAGGCCAAAGATGGAATGAAATTCCTTTTATTCCTTTGGGGTCTTTGGCTAATGATTGGAATATTGACCCGATCCCATTAGAACCAATTGTCACAATGAACCTAGCCCATTATCAGAACAGCGCAAGCTATGAAGAAATGGTTTTTATCTGTGGGCAAGCTCAACCCGTTATTAATGAACTTGATGAAGGTTGGCGAGATTGGTTACAGAAAAATGGAATGCGGTTAGGTTCTAAGAATCCTTTAATGCTTCCGAAAGGTTCATCATTTGATTACAAGCAAGTAACTGAAAGTACC
>NZ_JAYWYV010000466.1:0-1144 GCF_048147885.1 Acinetobacter sp. 228 | reverse complement strand
ATATTTAAAATTGTGATTAGGATAATTAATTTAACTTTTAATATAAAATTATTTAAAAATAATAATTATCTTAAAAGGAATAAATTATTTATCGAAAAAATATCCTGCATTGGCAGGATATTTTGCACCAAAATAAATCAATTTTCATCAGGCGGAGATGGTAAATCATTTTTTTCTAGTACACGTGTTACTAATAACTGATCAATTTTAAAATGGTCTACGTCAACAACTTCAAATTTATAACCACCAAATTCAACAAAGTCGGCTGGACGAGGAATTTTGCGTAAACGGTACATCATGAAACCAGCTAATGTTTCATAATTCTCTTCATCTGGTAGTTCATCCATTTCAAGCGCATGCTTAAGATCTTCAATAGGTGTACTACCATCAATCAGCCAAGAATTATTATCACGTTTAATAATTTGCTGTTCTTCTTCCATAGGGGTAACCCAATCCCCCATAACAGTAATCATGATATCACTTAGCGTAATTACCCCAACGACAAGCGCATACTCATTAATTACAACAGCAAACTTTTCTTTTGTTGAGCGGAAACGATCGAGTAATTCTGATAGTGTTAAAGTATCAGGTATCATTAGAACCGTACGAATAGTCGATTCATTGAGCTGGGTTAAAGATTGGTTATTTAAAATACGTACAAGAATATCCTTAGCATCTACATAGCCAATCACTTGATCAATATTTTCGTTACAAACCAGAAATTTGGAATAAGGATATTCTGCCAGTTTTTGGCGAATGCTATCTTCATGCTCGTTAAGCGTAAAATAAACAACATTTTCACGTGTTGTCATACTTGAGGGGACTGTACGTTCTTCAAGCTCAAATACGTTTTCAATAAAGTGATGTTCTTGTTTTTGTAGTACACCTGCTTGAGCACCTGCATCCATCACTGCTGAAATATCATCAAAAGTAATATTGTCTTCGCGTGTGGTATTTACTTTAAACAAGCGGAATAGCAAATTGGCAATTGCATTAATTCCCCATGCTAGAGGCTTACAGATTTTGATAAAAATCTGAATAGGATTAATTACACTAATTGCAATTTTTTCAGGTGCGATCATTGCCAAGCGTTTTGGCATTAAATCGGCGAATAAAATAAACAAAGAAGTTACCAATGTGAAAG
>NZ_JAYWYV010000465.1:0-1144 GCF_048147885.1 Acinetobacter sp. 228 | reverse complement strand
AGCCAAGGGCCGGAAAAATTGTTTTTTCTAAGACTTGGTCGAAAGGTTTATTCATAGACAAAGCCACAACCTTTCCAAATAGGCCAATACTTGGATTTGAATATTGTCTGTATTCACCGATTGGGTTTTTAGGTTGCCAGTCTTTGAAAAAAGTTAAAACTTGTTGGTCTGTTTGTACTTCATCTGGAAACTGCAAGGCAAGGTTACCACTTGTATACGTCGCGAGTTGAAGTAAGTTAACTTGGTCAATCGGTGTGTTTTTTAGTTCTTTCCAATATTTACCAGGCGTATCGTCAAAAGAGATTTTTCCTTTATTTTTTGCATATCCACCTGCTGTCGCGGTAAATAATTTACTGACAGAACCTAGCTCAAAAATGGTACTGCTATTTACGGCTTTTTTATCTTGAACAGATTGAAGACCATAATACATTTCATACTTTTTATTATTTTGAATAACACCCACAGCCATACCTGGCACATCATATTTTTCTAATAACGGTTTAAAGTTTTGATCTACCAGTTTTTTAATTTCTTGGTCTTTTGGTGTATTGTCCGCATAAATTGAGGTACTAAAAATAAAAAGCGGAGATAAAAGTAGACAAGAAATTTTTTTAAATCGCATGATTAGCTCATAAATTATTTAAAAAGAAAGATGCCTACTTTTATAACAAATATCACCTAATTTAATTGTTATGTTTTATAGAATTGGATTGAAGTTTATCGCGTTCAGCTATAAAAAAAGCCCAACATTGTCGGGCTCTTATTTAGGCAGTAAAAACTATATTAGTAGCTTTCTGGTACTGCACTTAAGAATTCACGGCGCGCTTCTTTATCGGTTTTAAAATCTCCGACAAATGAAACTGTACGGGTGGTAGATTCTTGTTTACCTACACCACGCATCATCATACACATATGTGCTGAATCGATGACTACAGCGACACCGCGAGCACCAGTGACTTCTGCAACAGCTTCAGCGATTTGCTGAGTCAGGTTTTCCTGAATTTGCAAACGACGAGCAAACATCTCGGTAATACGTGCAAATTTAGATAAGCCAAGAACTTTGCCTTCTGGTAAATAGGCAACATGAACACGGCCATAGAATGGGAGAAGATGATGTTCGCAGAGCGAATAAAATTCAATATTC
>NZ_JAYWYV010000464.1:0-1144 GCF_048147885.1 Acinetobacter sp. 228 | reverse complement strand
GGCAACGCTAGCGGTAAAACATGATGGAAAACGGTTTGTACTTTAGACGCACCTAAACCTAGAGCAGCTTGTCGAATTGAAGGTGGCACAGCTTTTAAAGAAGCACGTGTTGTAATAATGACTGTTGGTAGTGTCATTAAACTTAATACCAAACCACCGACAAAAGGAGCTGACAACGGTAAATGCATCCAACCAATAAAGATTGCAGCACCCAACAAACCAAACACGATTGAAGGTACAGCAGCAAGGTTATTAATGTTGACTTCAATAATGTCTGTAATGACATTCTTTGGAGCAAACTCTTCAAGATAGATTGCGCTGGCAACACCGATTGGAATCGAGATAATGATCACAATCAGCATCATGAATAATGAACCCATGAATGCGCCTGCAAGACCACTAATCGCTGGTGAACTACGAGAGTCAGGATTCTTAAATAAAGTGGTATTAAAGGTATTTTCAAGTACACCTTTTGCTTTAAGGTCATCTGCCAGCTTGCGGATTTCCGGATCAAGTTGTTGCTGGTCGTCTGGTAATGAGCGGTCAATATTACCCTTCAGCCATACATCTACATTGGCATCACCCAAGAAAGTTAGGTTCTCTTTTTTCCCAATGAGTGATGGGTCAGCAAACACCATATCACGTAAGCGATAAGCTTCAGAACTTGCATAAAGGCTACTTAAATAATCGCGTTGTGATGCAAGTGAAGGATCTTTAGCAATCATGCCATTTACGATCAGGCTATCCCAATCGACCATACCCATTTTCGTTTGCCAATCGACATAACGTTCTTGGTAATGTGCAGGTGTTTCACCTTGTGTACGTACCGGCACTGGACCTGCATCAATTACTTTAGGATCGAAGTAGACTGGTACATTCATACTGGTTTGCCAGAATGCCGGTAAACCTTTTGCCAAAATACTGCCAAACAGTAGCGCAACGAATGCAAGGCCAATAACAACTGCTGACAAACCTGCAAAGCGGAAAGCTTTTTCTTTGCGGTGACGTTTAGCCAATGATTTTTCAATCACTTTTTTACGGCGATCACGTGCCTGAGCAGCGGCTTGTGGATCAAATCCGTTCTGATCCATAGGAGACGCTGTATTTGATGTACTCATTCGTATTGCTCACGGTATTTACGCAC
>NZ_JAYWYV010000463.1:0-1144 GCF_048147885.1 Acinetobacter sp. 228 | reverse complement strand
ATAACAAGATAGTAACTAAATAAAAAAACCACATCAGGACGATATTGCGGAATAACTAAAGGAGCCGCATACGCCATACCCAGTGCGAGTATTGCCAAATAAATAGCTTGTTGTTTTAAACTCAGGAATACTGTAATTGCTAATAAAATCGTAAATAGAATACTGGCTGTAGTTAGGCTGGTGATTACACCAAAATGATGTGAGAACACAAGCGTTAGAAAGACAACAGCTAGCCCTACACCTTGCAGTGCCACAGCAAATAGCTGATTTTTCTTTTGCAAGGTATATCCAAATGCTGTTAATACACCTCCTGCAATCGCAATAAAACCAAGTTTTACACCTAAGCTCAACTGCCAGTGCTCACTTGCAAAACGCAGTAAGAGCACTACCCCAACCATAAGCACAGCAACAGCCACCCTTAAAATTGGATTACCATGAATCATCCAATCGACTGCTGGTTGCCACCATGCGGTGGTCTGCGTACGAAATGTTTGTTTTTCTTGATTTAATGCTATTGTTCCAGGTAAAGCTGGCTCGGTAATATTGTTTGGATCAACTTGCCCTAATACAGGCGTTATCACTTCTGTATGTATAGATTCATTTACATTTACTGTTTGCTTGGCTGTCTCGAGGAACAATAAACGAGTATGAAATGCACTGATGGTTTGAATCAAACATAACAGTAAAACCAGTAATGCCCCACCAGCAATCCACATCCAATGATTGATATAAGCAACTAATGCAACCAAAGCGGCGGTATAAATTACCGTTCTTTGCATATGAATAGAATAAAGTGGCGTTGTCTTGTGAGAAAACTGTTGTTCTAAATGAGTTAAACGTTGATGCAAACTTGATAATGACTGAACCAGTATGACAGTGAATGCAATAGATAAAGCAACAACGGCACTCTGAAATTTAAAACCAATTGAAATGGCTAAACACAAAGTCAAAGCGATCAAAACGATGATCATTCCCTGTTTGTCTTTTTTATACATGGGCTTAGCAATATGACACCTTCATTACAGGCCATCTTACTTCAAGCCAATACATGCGTATATTTATACATACAAAATACTGCAAAAATCATAAACCTGCATTCATAGCCGTTTTCACGTAAAATACCCATAATTCAGTTTAAGGAATT
>NZ_JAYWYV010000462.1:0-1146 GCF_048147885.1 Acinetobacter sp. 228 | reverse complement strand
ATTGCTGTACGGCTGTGTTGACCTGAAAGTGGTTAAGCCTGACCATATGATTCAAGTACAGGGTATTGATGGTCCGCAAACGATTAGCCGAATTGAGTTAGCGGAAATTATTATTGCTCGTTATGAAGAGATTTTCAGCCAGATTCGCGAAGAACTTGAACAAAGCGGTGCAATCCATGGTCTATATCATGGTGTTGTATTGACTGGTGATGCTTGCCAGATTGAAGGTATGGTAAGTTTGGCGCGTCGTATGTTAGGTGTGTCTGCCCATCTAGGTAATCCGCCATTACAGGTGTATGCTGATGATCAGCATCAAGCTGCATTACGCCGCTCAATGTATGCAACAGCAGCTGGTTTACTTATGTTTAGCCAAAGTGAATTACAAGAAGCTGTTGAGGAGCCTGAAGAGGGAAATGACCGTTCGGTATGGGAACGAATGGTGAATGGCTGGAATGCTTTTAATAGCAAACTTAAAGCCATTTTTTAGGATGTATGTATTTATTGGTAGAATTGTTAGGAAGTTGTAAGAGAAAACCACTGTACTTGACAAGGTTGGTATTGCACAGCATTCTTAAAATTAGTTATTTTTGAAAATCAAGGCAGTATACGGGCTGAAGTGACTGCCATAATGTATTAGGAACCCTAAAGGTCATGGCCTCATTTGAATTTATAGAAGATGAACTAAACGATGGCAACGGTCAAGCCCGTTTCACTGTATTTGGTGTAGGTGGCGGTGGCGGTAATGCCGTTCAGCACATGGTACAGTCTGATATTCAGGGTGTTAAATTCGTTTGTGCTAATACAGATAAACAAGCACTTGACTGTATGAATGCCCCTTTCAAAATTCAGTTAGGTGAGCAAAGTACACGCGGTCTAGGTGCAGGTGCTAACCCTGAAGTAGGCCAGGTAGCAGCAGAAGAAAGCCGTGAAATTATTCGTCAGCACCTTGAAGGGACTGACATGGTGTTTGTAACCGCTGGTATGGGTGGTGGTACAGGTACTGGTGCAGCTCCGGTTGTTGCCGAAGTTGCTAAAGAAATGGGGATTTTGACTGTTGGTGTTGTAACAACTCCATTTAACTTTGAAGGCCGTCGTCGTCAAAAGTCTGCTGAGCGTGGTATTGAAGCGCTTGAAGCTCATGTTGAT
>NZ_JAYWYV010000461.1:0-1146 GCF_048147885.1 Acinetobacter sp. 228 | reverse complement strand
TAAATTTTAATTTTGAAAAAACAGATAATGTTAATCAATCATCGAGTATAAAAGAGATTTCTATTGGAGAAGCAACTTTCATACGTGATCAGGAATCACTACCACAAAAGGCAGAAGGTATCGGTTATACGCTGAATGCATCACGTGAACAAAATATGATGAGCAATCATTATGTATATTTTAATGCAACATTAAACGGTATTCATTATTGGGATAATACAGAATTTAGTGAGCAAACCTTACGTATCGATACTGGTTACAAGTATAAAGATCTTAAGCAATCCTTAGGCATAATTCCATTTATTGGGCAAAATATACTAGGTGATAGTCGTTACAGTCATAACTATGGTGCAGGATTAGAATATAACCGATTATTATCAGATCGTTGGCAAGTTTCTGCTAATACATCTCATATCCAAAAACGATATCAGGATTCAGATCTTGCACAATATTATAATGGTCATGCTAATAGTCAGGCTGCATTGATACTGTATCAACCGAAATCGAAATTACTCATATATAGTGGCTTAGACTGGATGCAAGATCGCTTAGCGGACGAAGCAGAATCATCTAATAAAAAAGGTATACGAAGTGGTTTTTTATACTTTGGGGACTCATTGGGTATTAGTAGCAACATACGTTATTCTACGCGTAATTTTTTAGCAGATAATATTTGGTATGGTATTCAACGCAAAGACAGTGAATATGAATTTGGTATAGCTACTTGGCGTAAGCAATGGCAGTGGAAAGGTTTTACTCCCAAGTTAAATTATAGATATCAAAAAATTGACAGCAATTTACCACTTTATGAGCGTAATAACGGCACATGGTTTATCACAATAGATAAAAAAATTTAAGAATAAAGGCTCTAACTGAGAGTAAGAGCCTTTCTATTATTTAACAGAAAATCTCTTATGCGAAAGTCAGTTGTAACCCCCAAATAGAAATGTCCGGTTTACCGATTGCTCGACCTAAGATCTCAGAACATAAGAATTTGATGATCACCCTGGTTCTCAAAACTCGATACTTTATTGAAAAGTTCTATCGAGGCTTATAAGTCCCTGAAACAAAAAAATGCCTGAACTTCAGGCATTTTTTACGTCATCACTAACAGCTTACAACAATCAACAAACGAGAGTTTTAGTC
>NZ_JAYWYV010000460.1:0-1148 GCF_048147885.1 Acinetobacter sp. 228 | reverse complement strand
TATAACCCGGATGGTACTACTGTTAACTTGGCTGATTATGAAATTCAACAATTTAATAATGGTGGAACTGCGAAAACAGCTACCTTCCGTTTACAAGGTACGCTTGCAAGTAAACAAAAATTTTTGGTGGGGCGTTCAGAATTACAGACAGAACTTGGCAATAAAGTAAATCAAGTGGCTGCATTGTCTTTTAATGGGGATGATGCAGTTGTGCTTGTTTATAAAGGCACACCTGTAGATCGTTTTGGCCGTATTGGGGAGCGACCTGAGGCAGGATGGGGAACTGCTGTTTCAAGCTTGGGAAATAGCTTTAAACGTATTGAAACTGAAAATCCAGCTTTGAGTATTGATCCGACAGCGGCATTTGATTTGGACCATTCATGGACAGCATGGGCAAACCGAAATGATTTTACAAATCTATCAGGTACTACTACTCAGCCTCCTATTGAAACAGTCAGCTGTTCAAGCTCAGATACACCAATTGCCGATTTAGCAACATCAGCACAAAACCAGACTTATACCGTGCGTGGAGTAATTACTGCCGACTATCGTTATGTAAATGGTTTCTCAGGTTTTTATGTTCAAACACCTGATACGAAAGCACGTGCAAATGTGAGCAATGCCATTTTTGTTTATATTCCGAATAGTAGTACGGTGAAAGGTGGACAAATTGGTGATGAGGTTATTTTACGTGGTCGTTTAACCAGCTATCAAAATCAGCTACAGATTGACCAATTACAACAAGATATTCAAACCTGTAATAGCAATATGGCAAATCAGGTTCAGCCCATTAGCCTTGAACTACCATTTTCAAGTTTAACAGGCGGTTCACCCCATTCTCCGCAGCGTTATCAAGGCATGTTGGTGAAATTGCCTCAGACTTTAACGGTGAGTGAGAATTATAATTATGGTCGTTATGGTGAACTATCTTTAAGTTTAGGTCGCTTATATATTCCAACCAATTTATATCCAGCGCTAACTCCTGAAGCTAAAGCTCTAGCTCAGAAAAATTTATTATCTAAAATTATTTTTGATGATGGTTATAACAACCAAAACCGTACGCCATGGTTACCTACAAATTTTAGTGCTGCCAATACATTGCGTTCAGGCTACCAGCTTAAAAATGTCGAAGGGATTTTAGAATATCG
>NZ_JAYWYV010000459.1:0-1149 GCF_048147885.1 Acinetobacter sp. 228 | reverse complement strand
ATTTTTTCTAATTTTGATTTTTATCAACGCAATTATCTCAATATTTTAAATCAACCAGAATCTTATTACACACCTGTAGAAGATGCATGGATCGATGCTTTTCCATTTAAAAAACAAGATTTGTACTTAGGTGACTTACTACAACTCTGGTTTAGTTCAAAATGGGATGTGCATACTTCGTTGAAAGTTTTAAAGTGTTCCAAGGTATTAGATCAATCTAAACCTCTCTATATTTTCCAGCTCGAAGGGGAATTATTCCTAGGTAAAAATAAAGTTTTAGCCTGGTCTACTCAGCATCATAAAGTGATAGAGCTTCAACTTAAGAATATTTGGGCACCTTATGTGGTTGCGAAAACTTGTGACCGCCCAGATATTCCTTACTTAATGAAAAAGGCAGCCGTTTAAAGCTGCCTTGGTTTTTATGGTCGAATAATCATGCAGGTTGCTGTTGCATAAGCATAAAGTTTGCCTTCTTCATCAGTAATTTTTCCTTCGGAAATACCTAAATTTTTACTTAAATTGATCACTTTACCTGTAGCAATTAAAACCTGATTTTGTGGAAGAGGACGGCACATTTTCACATTAAGATCTATGGTTCCATAACCCACACCAGCAGGTAGCATTGTATGTACAGCGCAGCCAGTCACTGAATCTAGAACAGTTGCAGCAAAACCACCATGTACACCACCTAAAGGATTTAGGTGATTATGATCTGCTTGTGCTTTGAAAGTTACAGATCCTTCTGAAATCTCAGTAGGTTGCATTGGAATAGTTTTACTAATACTGGCAGGTGGAATATGACCTTCAATCATGGCTTGTAAAAATTCGAGGCCTGTCATTTCCATAGGATTTTTCATTATTTGAGTCCTTCAGTTATTAAGGTTCTAAAATGGAACTTGATGTTAAATTAGGCGTTAAATTAATTATTGTCAAGTTGAGGTGAATAGAAATATAGGTCACTTATAGTTTATAAACTTGTAAAATTTGGTTGAGCAGACTATTTTATAACCCTAAAAATATAAACTTTTTGTGGAAAATAATAATGAACGGACAGTGTTTATGTGGTGAAACAACTTTCGAAGTTGAGTTAAAAAATCATGATGTACATGTTTGCCATTGCTCGATGTGTCGTAGACAAACCAGTGGTGT
>NZ_JAYWYV010000458.1:0-1150 GCF_048147885.1 Acinetobacter sp. 228 | reverse complement strand
TTAAGTTCTTCCGTGAACATGACAAGTTACTCGAAGCGCAGCGTATCGAGCAACGTACTCGTTATGATTTGGAAATGATGCAGCAGTTAGGCTACACCAATGGTATCGAAAACTATTCACGTCATTTATCGGGACGACCGGCAGGTGAAGCACCACCGACTTTATTTGACTATGTACCAGAAGATGCCTTACTTATTATCGATGAGTCGCATGTAACGGTTCCTCAAATTGGCGCAATGTATAAAGGTGACCGTTCGCGTAAAGAAAACTTGGTGAATTACGGTTTCCGTTTACCAAGTGCGCTTGATAACCGCCCAATGAAATTTGAAGAGTGGGAGCGTATTGTTCCAACGACTATTTTTGTGAGTGCCACACCAGCTAGATATGAGCTGGAAAAATCAGAACAAGTGGTTGAGCAGGTTGTTCGACCAACAGGCTTGATTGATCCTGAAATTGAAGTTCGTCCTGTACTTACCCAAGTAGATGATGTTTTGTCTGAGATTAATATTCGTAAAAACTTAAATGAGCGTGTATTGGTAACGACTTTAACCAAGCGTATGGCGGAAGATTTAACTTCTTATTTAAAAGAATATGGCGTTAAGGTTGCTTATCTGCACTCGGATATTGATACAGTTGAGCGTGTCAAAATTATTCATGAGTTACGTACAGGCGTATTTGATGTACTAGTGGGTATTAACTTGCTGCGAGAAGGCTTAGATATGCCGGAAGTTTCTTTAGTTGCTATTTTAGATGCTGATAAAGAAGGTTTCTTACGTTCTGAGCGTTCGCTTATTCAGACGATTGGTCGTGCTGCGCGAAATGTGAAAGGTAAAGCAATTTTATATGCTGATACAATCACTGATTCTATGCGAAAGGCAATTGATGAGACAGAGCGCCGACGTGCAAAACAAATCGAGTTTAATGAGCAGCATGGTATTACGCCACGTAGTGCAGTTCGTCAGGCTGTGAAAGAAATTGATACGGGTGAAGTACTTTCTGATGATCAGATTGATGAGAAAGTACTAGAGCAGGCACAAGCACTTAGCGCAGATGAACGACATATTCTTTCTGACCCTAAATTGTTTAGTAAGCATATTACTAAGTTAGAGAAAGAAATGTTAAAGGCATCGAAGGATTTACAATTCGAGCA
>NZ_JAYWYV010000457.1:0-1151 GCF_048147885.1 Acinetobacter sp. 228 | reverse complement strand
ACTGAAAGTCATTTTGACGCAATATTTTCAATAACATGCTGTCATGGTATGTCAGCACATTTGCAAGAACATTACGATAATAGAACTTGCTTTGTTTTTTGATTTTACGAACTTGTTGATAGAAATACATTTCATCAAATTCATGCTCAATAAAATCATGTAAAAGGCTTGAGCTTGCCAATACAGATAAAGCTTCATGTCCTGTAAAAGGCAAATGAATTGTATGTAAACTTGGCAAGATCTCTTTTATTTTTAAGTAATGTTCGCGATCAATTGAAAAGTAAGGATCATAAACAATAATGTATTCACGACTTGCATCTACATCTTGCGGCTGAATTTGCATGTCTTTATTCGCGACAGCATCGAAGAACTCAGCATAGCGTCGGTCTTCAACTTGTTCAGGGTCAATTGAATACTGAGGTACAAATGCAATGATTCGATTCATATTTAATAAATTCGAATATTTAATTGCTGCATAGCCACCCATTGAGCCGCCATAACCTACAATATTTTTAAAACGCTGAATAATAGGCAAAATGACTTTTGCCAGCTCAACCATACTGGCCTTTGGGAACCATGATTTTTGTTTTGGCATCACCCCAATAACACTGTATTGGTACTTTATTAGAGACTTTTCATCATTGATAGATAAGCCACTCGCCCGGGTAATCAAATCGCCAAAAGAGAGAACTAATGTATTAGAATCGCCTTGTAAAAAAATGGCTCTAATGTGTTCGTCTTCAAAAATAATTTGCTTATCCATGCTCACACCGAAAGAAAATTTACTCCCACATACATCGTCAAAAATGAAACAAAATAGGTGTTTTGCCAATTTATGATTGCGGAGTATCTTATTTTATAGATGCCAGTCAGATTAAAAAGCGCAAAATATGACACAATCCTTACATCCTGCCGCTCAAAAAGGCTTCAGCTCTGCTGCTGAGCTTTATCAGCAAGTTAGACCAAATTATCCCGTAGAAATAGTAAGTTGGCTACAAGATCGGCTCCAAATACATGAAAATTCTACTGTTATCGATCTTGGATCGGGTACTGGCAAATTCTTACCTTACTTAAAACAGACACATGCCAATATTATTGCGGTAGAGCCAATTGGCGAGATGTTACAACAGCTTCAGCAAGCCTATCCTGAT
>NZ_JAYWYV010000456.1:0-1151 GCF_048147885.1 Acinetobacter sp. 228 | reverse complement strand
TATTTAAAAATAAACAACTTGTTCAAGTAGCAGAACAGCATACTCAATGGGCTGAAGAGTTATGTGTACAGCTCCAACAAGAAGTAAATAAATCTAAAGATATTGAAGCACAGCTTCAATTTAATAATCATTTGCTCGAACAAAAGGTTCGGGAAAGGACATATGACCTCACTAAAATGAATGAGAGGCTTGAAAGCCATCATCATAATTTAGCATTTGCACATGAAACAGCAGGTATCCGACCGTGGGATTGGGATATTGAGAAACAAAAATTAGAAATAACGTTTTTTGATCAACAAAAACAAACTCAAAATACTCCTTTACACCTCAAGTCAATTTTAGAGCGCATTCATCCCAATGACCGAAAGTTATTTGATGAACGTTTAAAAGAACACTTGGAAGGAAAATCTGATCACTTCAATATTACTTTCCGCATTTTACGTCATAATGGTTCTTGGCGTTGGATTCATGACGTAGGACGTGTCATTAGCCGTGATCCTAAAACCAATAAAGCTTTACGTATGGTCGGAATGACCAGAGATATTCATCAGGAAAAAAAAGATCAAGAACATTTGAGACTTTCTGCGATTGTGCTTGAGCAGGCAGCTGAAGGAATTTTTATTCTAGATGAAAAACTCAACTATATTGAAGTTAACCCCTATTATGAGAAATTAACTGGCTTTTCAAAATCTGAATTATTAAGTCAGCAGCTATTTAATATCACAATAAATCAGAAGCTACAGCAACAACAATTTCACGACTCCATTACTCAACAACTTCTAAAAACTGGCGAATATATGGGCCAATTTGATGAAAAGTTTACATCGGGTAAAAGTGTCTATTTATGGCTTCATATTAATGCAGTTAAAGATGAGTACAACCAGATTATTAATTATATTGGTTTTGCACGTGATTTAACCGACCAAAAGCGACAAGAGCAGCATTTATCTTATTTAAAAAACTATGATAGTTTGACTCACCTTCCTAACCGCTTTTACTATTATAATCAATTACATCAATATCTTGTTAATCCATCTTATAGTTTTAAAAATTTGGCTTTAATACGTATTAATATCGATAGATTTAGAGCATTTAATGAGTTTCTAAATAATGATAGTGGGGATGAGTTACTTAAACAATTTGCACAGCGA
>NZ_JAYWYV010000455.1:0-1152 GCF_048147885.1 Acinetobacter sp. 228 | reverse complement strand
CAGGTTTTTAAAATATTATTGTGATTTTTACCCTTATGAGTAATTAAGCATATAGGGGTGCTGTAGTGCATTTTATCTTTTAAAACAGGCTGCATAACACCGTCTTCAACCCATTTTTTTGCATAGTGGTCGGGTAAAAAACCTAAAAATTTTCCGGTTAAAATGAGAAAGGCAATACCTTCGCGGTCACTTGCGGTCGCTTTACAGTCTAAAAGCTGATGTAACTTGGCTGCTTCCGAGGTAATTGCATAATTAGGAAGAATTGCTTGCCATTTTTTTAATTCATTTAAATGAATGTTGCTACATTGGTTAAATAAAGGATGATTTTTGCCACAATATAAAAATGAACTTTCACTATATAAATCGAAATAGTCTAAACCAGACAAAGGCGTAACAAGGGGGATAACACCTGCGTGCAAACGGTTATCAAGTACACGGCATTCAATATCTGAAAGGGTGCTCATACTGATATTAATAATAACCTCGGCATGTTCCTCGGCAAGTTGTGTCAAGGTGTTGGTGATATAGCCTCTAGGCATAGTCACAAGGTTGTTAATAATGCCGATATTAAATTCACCCTTAAGACGGTTATGCATTTGATTGACTTTAGAACGGAAGTCTTCAATGGCTGCTGTCAGCACTTCGATATATTCTAAAATTTCCCGTCCTTCATCGGTCAGGGCAAAGCCGGCACGGCCACGTTGGCACAGCCGAATGCCCAGACGATTTTCTAAATCACTCATATGCAAACTAATTGCAGAGCGGCTAATACCTAAAATACTTTCTGCAGATGTAAAGCTGTGACAGTCGCAAACCGTTTTAAATATTTTGAGAAGTTTTATATCAAAATCAGTAACTTGATTTAATTTTTTAGGTTTCATTTAGTTTTGTTTTTTTAAATCTAAACTCAAGATAATTTGAATTTATCAAACTTATCTCGCTATGTACACTCAAACCATAATTTGAAAATAAACAGTAATGGTTATGTTTGATACGTATAAATTCAGCGACTCTGAACATACTTTGGACGCGGTTCAACCTAATAATAATATGCACATAAATTATCAGGCACACTGGATGCCTTTTTCAGCAAACCGAAACTTTGCTAAAGACCCACGTATGATTGTGGGTGCCAAAGGGTCTTATCTAATT
>NZ_JAYWYV010000454.1:0-1153 GCF_048147885.1 Acinetobacter sp. 228 | reverse complement strand
ATAATATCCCTCAAGATTCTACAACTTGTATTATTCACAATGATTGGCGTTTTGATAATGTGATTTTAGATCCAAAACATCCAACTGAAGTGATTGGGGTACTGGATTGGGAAATGGCGACTTTGGGTGATCCTCTAATGGATTTAGGTAGCGCTTTGGCCTATTGGGTTGAGCCCACGGATAATATGATTTTTAGATCGACACGCCGTCAGCCTACCCATTTAAAGGGAATGTTCTCTCGTAAAGAAGTCGTTGACTATTATTTGCAAAAAACTGGTCTGGAACCTCAAAACTGGACTTTTTATGAAGTGTTTGGTGTATTCCGTTTAGCCGTGATTGCTCAGCAAATCTATTATCGTTATTACCATAAACAAACCCGAAACCCTGCTTTTAAAGATTTCTGGATTGTCATTCATGCGCTACATATCAGAGCTTTAAAACTTATCGCCCAGCAAAAATTGCAAGAATCGGAATTTGCTCAGCAATCTCTACAGAAAATACAGGGTATTTTAAGAAGATGACCACAATTTATCTGGTAAGGCATGGACAGGCATCATTTGGTAAAAGTAACTATGATGAGTTGTCTGAAAATGGTGAAGCTCAAGCGACTTTATTAGGCCAATATTTTAAGAAAATATTGAAAGAACAACCTTATGTAGTTGCAGGAACTATGCAGCGCCATGAACAAACTGCACAGCTTGCACTAAAAGAATGTTTTCCAGATGCGGTAATTCATCATAATAATTTATGGAATGAGTTTAACCATCAACAGGTTTTTGCCCGTTATGAGCCGCGTTTTGAACAGCCTGAACTGTTAAAAGCCGATGTCGCAAAAGAGCATAACCCTCGCGCGTATCTTGCCAAAATCTTTGAAGGTGCGATTGAACGATGGACCGAAGGCGATTTTCATCATGAATATGATGAGTCTTGGCCGCATTTTAAAAATAGAGTCGAAACGGCGCTACAGCAACTTTGTGATGAGTTGGCAAAAACCAAACCTCGTTATGCAGTCGTTTTTACCTCGGGTGGTGTGATTTCGGTAGCAATTGGCAAGCTGCTTGAACTGAGCCCTAATCGAACTTTTGCTTTGAATTGGGCAATTACCAATACAAGCCTCACGACTTTACGTTTAGTTGGAAATGAAGCTCAGGTT
>NZ_JAYWYV010000453.1:0-1154 GCF_048147885.1 Acinetobacter sp. 228 | reverse complement strand
AAACGCAGATGCTTCTTTTACCGATGCCAAGCTATTTGTATATATGGTGGAGGGCACAATCATTCAGCTTTTAAGCTCAGATGGGGCAATCGAGCGGGAAAAGATCTTGGATTATTTTTTAAACTCTTTTGTTAGAAATTTTAGTCCATGTATGTTTACTCATGTCGATGCTAGCAAGTGTTAGCCTGTTCTTCTATGAGGGTTTATATGTAAAAGCTAGACGAGTTGTTTTGAGGGGGGGGAGAGAAATAATAAATAAAGCCCCCTTAAAAAACTGCTTGTGTACAAAAGAATATAAAAACAGCAAGTAACACTTACTCAAGTGTCATTTTAATCTAATTGATATTTATACAATATAGTTACCAGATCACAAGGATATGAACCGATGAAATTTCTAAAATTTTTAACTTTTAGCACGATTCTTACCTTATCCGCACATACCTATGCGACAGTGGGTGGTGGACAAAAAATTGAAGTATTGGGCTATCAGCAAAAAGAGAAGAAACTTTATGTATTAAGACATTATGAAGATGGCCGAGGACGCCTACCACAACTATATTATTATCTATTAAATAGTAAATCGCCTGATAAACTGATTGAAGTTAAATCTCTCTATATCAATCCAAAAACACATAAGATTGATTATGATCAAGATAGTACAGCGTTTAATAAGGCACTTAATAAAATTAAAAAGAATTTAACTCCTTTGATCGTAAGTAATAGTAAGACTGTAAAAATTCAAACATTAAAAACTTATCAGAATCAAGTATCAGCTTGGTTTGATCCTTCAGGAAAGATCACGCAATATAAAACAGAATATGTTGTAAAATCGCCGTCTTTACAAAGTAAGACCCATGTTGCGGTTCATTACAGCAAAGCAATAAAAATTTCCCAAAATTATAGTGTACCTAAACAAAATAAGAGGTTGGTTGTCGTTAAATATTTGGGGGTTCCAGAAGAAACTGGTTACGATATTGAAGACCCTGTTTTACTACTACCTATAAAAAAATAAGCTTAAGCGTAAATTATTTTCTTGGTTCAAAAGGACGACAGGATAAGAAGTCCTGCGTACTTTATAGGATAAAACTTTTCTTTATAAATGCAGCTATATAATTTACACAGGATGAAGAATGAATAATTTGAATTTTAAAACG
>NZ_JAYWYV010000452.1:0-1155 GCF_048147885.1 Acinetobacter sp. 228 | reverse complement strand
AACGTTTTCGTCAATGAAGCTAACGAGTTTAGAACGAGGCACAGCACCGATTTGCTGAGCTACTACTTCACCATTTTTGAAAAGTAATAGAGCAGGAATATTACGGATATTGTATTTCACTGCCGTCTCTTCACAAGAAGTCACGTCAACTTTAACGATTTTTACTTTACCCGCATATTCACTTGATAAATCTTCAAGAACAGGTGCAATTGCTTTACAAGGTGCACACCAACCTGCCCAAAAGTCAACAAGTACAGGTGTTTCAGCATCTAGAACATCTGCTTGGAAGTTATCATCAGTTGTATTTACAATAGTCGCAGACATGGTACGGCTCCAATTTTTAGAAAAAAGTGCTATCACTATAGGAGGAGATAATCTCTATCAGTATTACATAGCTACTTAGTTCAATGTAAGGGTTTGATGCTATTATTCAAGGCTTAAGTAAATTTGTCTAATGGATGCTCACGATATTCATCATCGGCTTGTACAATCGTTTAACAAATAGAAAAATATCAAAGGCTATTAATTGTTGATGAAAATGGCTTTTCAATTGCATTCTTGTGAATTACTCTAGGCGTGAATTGTTATGGGTTTAGTTCAATAATGTCTGACTTTCTGATTGATGAAGAATTACTTGCTGCCATAGATATGGGGTCGAACAGTTTTCACCTTGCCATTGCACGGGTAGATCACGGTGAAGTTAAAAAAGTGGCTTCAATGTCAGAAAAAGTACAGCTTGCAGCTGGTCTTGATGAAAATAAAAACTTAACAGAAGCAGCACAGCAACGTGGTTTAGCCTGTTTGGCTCGTTTCGTTGGGCGTTTAGGCTCAGTTCAACCTAACCGTTTAAGAATTGTGGCAACGAACGCTTTGCGTCAGGCTAAAAATGGCCATGAGTTTATTCAAAAAGCCGCTGAAATTTTGCCCAAACCTATTGAGATTATTGCAGGCCGTGAAGAAGCACGCCTGATTTATCTTGGTGTATCACATACGATGGCGAATGGTGGACGCCGCTTAGTGGTTGACATTGGTGGTGGATCTACCGAGTTTATTATTGGCGAAGAATTTGAGCCAATTTATACTGAATCATTACAGATGGGTTGTGTAGCCTATACAAAAGCATATTTTGCCGATGGTGAAATCACACAAAAAGCA
>NZ_JAYWYV010000451.1:0-1157 GCF_048147885.1 Acinetobacter sp. 228 | reverse complement strand
AATCAGTGAAGGTTTTTACTTAGTTTATCGTCATGGACTTTATAAAGATCCAAATAACCCTGTTAACACTCGATATGTTCAATATTTCTGTCTTCGTTTATGCCAAGTATTTAATCTTGAAGTTCAAGTACATGGCACAATTCCCAGAGAGCCCGCTTTATGGGTGAGTAACCATATTTCTTGGCTTGATATCGCCGTTTTAGGTTCAGGTGCACGTGTCTTCTTCTTAGCTAAAGCCGAGATAGAAAAGTGGCCTATTCTTGGCAATTTGGCGAAAGGTGGGGGCACCTTATTTATTAAACGTGGATCAGGTGACTCCATTAAAATTCGAGAGCAAATTACCGAATTTTTAAAACAAAATATTCCAGTTTTATTTTTCCCTGAAGCGACTACTACAGATGGCCATTCTGTTAAGCGGGTTCATGGTCGTTTACTCGGAGCTGCTATCGAAGCTCAGCGTCCGGTACAGGTATGTTTAATCTGTTACGTAAACCGTCATGGTGAGTTAGATACCGTTGCACCATTTATTGGTGAGATGTCATTCGTTGAGCATATTCAACGTGTGCTAGAAATGCCGAAAGTAACAGCTCATTTACTTACACTTCCTCCTATTTCGGTAGAAGGCCATGATGTAAAAAGTTTGACTCAAGAAGTGCAAGAAAAAATGGTTGAAGGATTGGCTCAATTACATAAAAAAGTACTTAAGCCAAAAAGTTAATTACATAAAACCTTCGAGTGGCAGCCATGATAGTAGTTTCATGCCTGCCTTTTGCCACCATTTCATTTCTGGTTCTTTTTTATAAATTACAGGGCCTTTTGGAGTTTCCTGTTGCCAGTAAATATGATTGTTTGGGTCGAGCTTTAATTTATAAGCATATTTGTTTAAGTTTTCATCCATCGTATGGTGAATTGTTTTGGCCAGTGATGGACTGTCTAAAATTACGCCAATTTCAGTATTTAAATACGCCGAACGTGGGTCAAAGTTGAATGAACCGATAAAAACCTGTTCATCTAATGCCATAAGTTTGGTGTGTAAACTTGAGCGGCTTAAACCTTTCATGTTTACTTTCGCTTTGGTTGCCAGCTCATCCGTATTTTTATTTAAATCGCGTTTATCTGGAGTTGGTAAAAACTCATAAAGTTGAACGCCGTTTTTC
>NZ_JAYWYV010000450.1:0-1158 GCF_048147885.1 Acinetobacter sp. 228 | reverse complement strand
TTATTCGTTTTGAGAGTTCATCTTTAGTTAAGGTTGACGTGTTAATTAATGGTGAGAAGGTCGATGCGCTTGCAATGATTTGTCACCGTAATGATGCTCGTCATCGTGGTATTGCTTTAGTTGAGAAAATGAAAGATTTGATTCCACGTCAAATGTTCGATGTCGCAATTCAGGCTGCTATTGGTGCACAAATTATTGCTCGTTCGACCGTGAAGGCGATGCGTAAAAACGTTTTAGCAAAATGTTATGGCGGTGACGTGTCTCGTAAGAAGAAACTACTTGCGAAACAAAAAGAAGGTAAGAAACGTATGAAACAAGTGGGTAGTGTAGAAATCCCACAAGAAGCGTTCTTAGCTGTTTTGAAAGTAGAAAGATAAGAGAAAAGGTTGGGATGAACTTATCTTCTCCCAGCCGCAAGGCAAGCAGCTAAGCTGCGAGTGAGGTCCTGTGGATTTTGATTTTAATTTAATTCTTGTTCCTGTTACGCTGATTTTATTTGCAGTGTGGTTGCTAGATAAGCTTGTTTTTAAACAGCGTGCAAATAAAGGGCGAGAGAACGAAAATTTTGTTATTACATGGGCCTATGACTTTTGGCCGGTTTTAGCTGTTGTGCTTGTACTTCGCTCATTTCTTTATGAACCATTTAATATTCCATCAGACTCTATGGTTCCGACCTTAGAGACGGGCGATTTTATTTTAGTTAATAAATTTGACTATGGTGTCCGTTTACCTATCGTCAATAAAAAAGTGATTGATATCGGTGAACCGAAACGTGGTGATGTCATTGTATTCCGTTATCCGCCACAACCTACTATTAGTTATATTAAACGTGTAATTGGCTTACCTGGTGACCATATTGTTTATGATCATGGACAATTGATTATTAATGGTCAAAAAATTCCTAAAGTACCAACACAGTTTAGTCGCGAAAAAGATGCTTTAGATACACCAACTTCTATTTATCATAAAGAAACAATTGGTGATCATACTTTTACGATGCGTGAGCTTGAAGGCGTAAATGTTGCGCGTCAGGCACCATTTATCAACTATGTTGATAATGGTAAATATGCAAACCAAGACGGTTTATATTGGGAAGTAACAGTTCCGAAAGGACATTACTTTGCAATGGGGGATAACCGTGATCAAAGTGCTGACAGT
>NZ_JAYWYV010000449.1:0-1158 GCF_048147885.1 Acinetobacter sp. 228 | reverse complement strand
TTCATCAGATGTAACATGACGACTATCCAACATCGCAATTAGAACGACCAAGAGACATGGACGTACAACCACCCCTAGGGAGCCAGACATTGCAGATACAGCTAATGCATATTGACGGCGAGCGCCTGCGTTCCAAACTTCCTTATAAATAATCGCACCAGCCGCGATAACGAAAATCCCCGAAGCACCGGTATAAGCAGTCGGTACAGCAGCAGCAATCAGAATTAACCAAGTTAAGGTTTCTGGCGCCAAGTTCCATGGACGAAGTACATTTAAGAACAAGTCCATAACACGGGTTTGCGTGAGTAACATACCCGCCCAAATAAATAAGGCAAGATTTAAGAAGATACCCGAGAACTCAACCAATAAACCAAGGTAAATCCCTTGCCCCATTGGATAATCCATAAAGAACGTGAATACAATACCTGTAATTAGTGCCATATAGGCATATAAAGGTACAGAAAGTAAGGCTAAACCTATATTACCGCCTTCACGTTTTGGTGGAGGTGAAACAAATAGTTGATACAGACTAATTAAGGTCAGAACAACAAACAGAATCATCCATATCCAGTAAATCGTTACTGTTTCATAAGTAGGTGTTACCCCTGAATTAATGACTGAACGATACTGGCTAATGACCGAGAAGCTCAGTAGCGCATTACCAATCAACATAAATAGAGAATACACTTTGTAATCTATTTTTGTTGCTGGATTACGCAAGCCAATATGGTGGTATTTCAATGATGCAGTAATCGCTGAAATCAGTACCATAAAGACCAGTAAAATGGCACGGTTCTCTGTACCGAATTTAAAAATACCAAAGAAACCTGTTTCGATCGCACGATAAGTACGTACTCCCGGGTTTGCTTCGATATATTTAATAGTTTTGTCATAAGCTTGATATTTTTCTTCACATTGCTGCTGTGCTGCCAGTAAGGATGCACGGACATCACTTTCCGATGCTGCACCAAAGAAGCTCGCAAAATCATCAGATGCATTTGCTTTCATCTGCTCTTTTACTTGAGCATCAATATTCGGATGTCGATCACAAGTCGGCTTTTCAGGCTCAGCACGCAAGAATGAATATTGCATGCCTGTAGCAGGGTCACCATAAAGACGTTCCCCGATACGTAATAATTGACCGTGGATCATTTCCCC
>NZ_JAYWYV010000448.1:0-1159 GCF_048147885.1 Acinetobacter sp. 228 | reverse complement strand
AACATGAACTAGATGATGATTCAGGGGAAATTCATTTACGTCGGGTTATTTTTGCAACTGGCCGTAGCAAAGCATGGGTAAATGGTCGTCCAAGTAGTCTCTCTGAGCTTAAAGAATTAGGCCGCTTATTGGTTCAGCTGTATAGCCAGCACAGCCAACAACAACTACTTGAACCGCCTTATCCAAAGCATTGGCTAGACCGTTATAGTAATTTTTACGCCGAAGCAAATGATGTTCGTGAAGCATATAGTACATGGCAGCGTAATATCCGCCAGCATCAGGCTGCGCTCGATGCTCAAGCGACCCGTCTTCAACGTATTGCGACCTTAGAGCTACAAATTGAAGAGCTTGAGGAAGTCATTCAAACCGATTACAAAGAAATCGAGCAAGAGTTCGATCGCCTCAGTCATCATGAACATATCATGCAAGACTGTAGCTATAGTTTAAATGCGCTTGATGAAGCTGAACAAAACATTACTCAAGAAATGTCGTCGATCATTCGCCGTCTAGAGTCTCATGCGGGGCGTAGTGAGCAGCTTTCCGAAATTTATAATTCGTTATTAAATGCGCAAAGTGAAATTGATGATGCCACATCAAATTTACGTCAATTTATTGACCGTCAGAGTTTCGATCCTGAACGGATGGAAGAACTGAACTCCAAGCTAGAGGTTTTCCATCGACTTGCTCGTAAATACCGTACTCAACCAGAAACACTTAAAGAAGAGTACGAAACTTGGCAAAGTGAGCTTGAGCAATTACATCAGTTAGAAGACCCTGAAACTCTGGCTGAACAAGTAGAAAAGTCACATCAAGAATTTTTAGAAAAAGCCCAGCATTTAGACAATATTCGTCGTGAAGCTGCTGCCCCACTTGCAAAACAATTAACTGAACAGGTTAAACCTTTAGCGCTGCCTGAGGCACATTTTGAGTTTAAGTTTGAACCATTAGAACAACCAAATGCAGAAGGTTTAAGTTTTATTCAACTTTTATTTACTGCCAATAAAGGCATACCTCCTCAACCATTGGCACGTGTAGCATCTGGTGGTGAGCTTTCTCGTATTGCACTTGTTATGCAAGTCATGAATGCTGAAAAGACCGAAGCAGAAGTTTTGGTATTTGACGAGATTGATGTCGGAATTAGTGGTGGTACAGCTGAAGT
>NZ_JAYWYV010000447.1:0-1160 GCF_048147885.1 Acinetobacter sp. 228 | reverse complement strand
TGGTCTTTTCAAAAATTCAAATGTAGGCAAATTCTTAGGTTCATTTGTTTTTGCCATCATTATTATTACGACATTGATTGTAGCATTTGAAGCTTTAGGTATTGAGACTATTTCTCAGCCAGCAACAGCAATGCTCAATGAAATTTTACAAGCTATTCCAAACATTATTGCTGCTGGTTTAATTTTACTGGTTGCTTATATTGTTTCACGCTTTGTTGGTCGCTTGGTTGCCGAGTTAATTGCAGTAAATGTTGTTGATGAAATTCCTGCAAAATTAGATGTACAACGCTTTTTAGGTCAAACTAAAGTTTCTAATGCCGTTGGTTGGCTAATCGTGTTCTTTACCATGTTGTTTGCAGTTTCTGAAGCTGCTGACCGTCTTGGTTTCGATCAGATTAGTGGTCTAATCGCAATGTTTATCCATTTCGGTGCAAACATTCTATTGGGCGCTGTAATCTTGGTGATTGGTTTCTGGCTTGCAAATGTTGTGGCGAACGTTGTTCAACGCGGTGAATATAATAGTTCGCGTTGGTTAGGTAGTTTGGTTCGTGTCTTGATTATTGGTTTAGTCCTTGCACTTGGTTTAAGGGCGATGGGTATTGCCGATTCGATCGTAAACCTTGCGTTCGGCTTAACGCTAGGCGCAGTTGCAGTTGCTTTCGCTCTTGCATTTGGTTTGGGTGGTCGTCAACCAGCAGAAAGACTTTTATCTGATTTACTGGATAAAGCTAAGAAAGAGGCAAATCAACCAAATCCTTTATATCAACCGCCTACTAATAAGACAACAGGTAGTTCGTCTACGGTTTCAACTCCGTCAACGACTACAACTGCACCATCAACAACAGTTTCATCTGATGCAAAACCAGCTGATTCTGCACAAGTAAATCCATCACAACCACCAGTAAATAAACCGTTTGGTTCTACTGGCGAAAATGATGAAATTTAGTAGGTGTAACTAATTTTCAGATAAACAGTACAAAAAATCTTTGATTTTTGTGATAAGTTCGACCACTCTATATTGAGTGGTCGTTCTGTCTTTGACAGCTATAAAAACAAATAAGTGAGGAAAATACGATGAAAAAACCTGGTCGTTTTTTAGCACCTGTTGTAATTGCTGGGATTACTGTTGGTTTTTTAGCAAGTGCTTATAAATTTGTATT
>NZ_JAYWYV010000446.1:0-1162 GCF_048147885.1 Acinetobacter sp. 228 | reverse complement strand
GGTTCCGTAATTCAATCTGTAGGTGTAATTGCCAAGGGTGTGGCAGTAGGTATTATTGGGCTAGCAAGTGCAATTCAGGTCGTTATACGACTCATTCAAGGCTTTGTAGAGCAAGCAGCAAACGTTGGCGCTACATATGCAAATGTTATGACAGCTGATGGAGTTGTTGCTAAAGGACAGGCTCTAGTTAATGGCTTTAAAAATGGTTGGTCCATTGCCAGTGATACTGTAAACGATTCAGTAGCGACCATTAAAGGCTCAATGAAGTCCATGAATGATGTGCTGGATGCATCAGTTCCTAAACTTGATAAGCTTGGTCAGTTGTATTACGACACCAGTGGTGCAATAGACAAAACCAACAAGGGCCTTAAAACAAACGCAAAAGAAGCTAAAGACGCAGAGAATGCTGCAAAAAAAGCTGCTCAAGAATCGAAAAAGCATGCTCAAGAATTAGAGAAGATCAATGAAGAACGTCTCAAAATTCAGTATGAATACTCTGATAAATCCAAACAAATTGAAATGGATTTGCAGAAGGAAATTGAGCGCTTACAGAAATACGGCATGACTCAATATGTCTCTGTAGCGATACAGAAAGCGAATGATGCAAAACTCATTAGTGATGCTCAACTTGCTTATGATCTTTATTCCTTCAAGATGAATGAGCAAGAGAAACTTAACGCAAAAACTAAGATTGAAGGGCTCAGAATTCAGAAGAGTCTTGAATATAACGCTGAGGAAAAGAAGTCTCGTTTAAAAGCCTTAAAGGAACAATACGATTATGAAACTAACCTAATCAATCTTGCTGCTGAACAAAGAAAACGTGCTTACGAGCAGACTTATAGTAATTCACTAAGAGATATTCAACAGGCTAGAGCGCTCTTAGCAGCACCCAAAGGTGAACGTGAAGGTTTATCAACGCAGTTCGGGGAAAGTAATGCAATGTCTGATAATGACAATGCATTATTGAATGAACAAGATAACTTAAAAGCAAAACTAGCCAAAGGTGAAATTCTAACTCTTGAATACAACAAGCGTATTGAGGATGCTGTTAGGCTCCATGAGGAGACCAAGCATAAGATACAAGAGGAATATGCACAGAAATATCAAGATTTGCAGAAGGGTCAATATGAATCTCAGTTGCAAATCTGGTCCAGTCTTTTAA
>NZ_JAYWYV010000445.1:0-1163 GCF_048147885.1 Acinetobacter sp. 228 | reverse complement strand
AACAAGAAGACAATTGCCGCAAAAGCAAAACCAATTAAAGGAGAAAATAATAATGCCTTACCTACTTTAATCACCTGATCCATATCAACACCACTGGTCGTTACGCCAGTCGATGCACTCAACAGATGATTCATAATACCCACACCTAAGATTGAACCAATCAAGGTATGAGAGCTAGAAGCAGGAATTCCCAAGAACCAAGTACCAAGATTCCAAAGAATTGCAGCGATCAACAATGCAAAAACCATTGCAAAGCCAGCACCACTGCCCATGTTCATAATAAGTTCAACGGGAAGCAATGCAATAATGCCATACGCAACAGCACCACTTGCGACCATTACCCCAAGGAAATTACAAAAACCTGCCCACATGACTGCAACCGGTGCAGGCAAAGCATTTGTATAAATAACCGTTGCAACTGCATTAGCAGTGTCATGGAAACCGTTTACAAATTCAAAGCCTAGTGCAATCAAGAGTGCAGTAGATAAAAGAATAACTGAATAAAGGCTTAAAGGTGGAACATGCGCTAAATCAGCACTGACCTGAAACCCAATATAAATAAGTGTTGCAATAATAATCGTCAGAAACACCGGCATAAAAAACTTAGGTGTCGGGACATGTACATTCGTCGATTTTGCTTGCAGGTTTGCCGCAAGTTTTGAATCCGAAACAGGGGGTAGATTAGAATTCATGCAGACGGTAAGAGGATAATAAAATCCTCTGTATTCTTAAATTAAATTATGACAATTATATGACAAAGAGACGCCTGATGAAGTCAATTTTTTATATTTTGACCTCATTTGATGCACCTTTCCCCGACTGTTTTTATTTTTTTCTTAAAATACAATAATTTAAACCATTAATTATGAGCTCCTTTTGTGCTTATTTTTACAGCAAAAAAATAAATAAAATTACCGATATGTCTATTTTTCATACAAAGCAACTGTAATATTTCGGCATATTGAGCATGAAATATTTCAATATCATGATCATTTGATGAATATTTCATGAAAATTCTTTTGTTTTTGACATAAAGCGATCTCTTTTTTTAACTTTTTAGTCAGCTACACCTGACCTTTGTAGATCATCATTTGTGCTGCTATTCTGTTACAATAGCGCCGCATTTTTAAATTCATATAAAGATCGGGGTTTTCTATGTCTAC
>NZ_JAYWYV010000444.1:0-1164 GCF_048147885.1 Acinetobacter sp. 228 | reverse complement strand
TTTTTTGCCTAAATAGATAAATCACTTGTGGTAATCGCCCATAAAGAAGCGAACTCACATAACCAACTTTAACAACATTCTCGACCAGCTTCATTTTTTTAGCCATCGAAGCAGCTTGAGCGGTGTGCGTCAAAATTTGCACCGCATGCTGGTAAAAAAACAGCCCTGCTTCCGTTACTTTTAACGGACGAGAGCCTTTTTCGAATAAATCGATCCCTAATTCTTCTTCTAGTTTTTTGATTTGGCGTGTTAAAGGTGGCTGAGCAATAAAAAGCTTTTCTGCGGCTTTCGTCAGACTTTGTTCTTCAACAACGGTAACAAAATAACGTAGATGTCTTAATTCCATTAATATACCTTTTTAGTATCTTAAAATACCGTTCTATATCTATTTTAGGCTATTACATTCTTCTATGGTATACAAACAAGTTCGTAATAGTTGAAACTTCATGTATAGAACCATAGAAACCATACTTGTGGATATTCCAACTATCCGTCCTCACCAGTTGTCTGTGACTACTATGCGTACCCAGACTTTGGTACTCGTTAAAATTACGACCACGGATGGTATTGTCGGTTGGGGTGAAGCCACCACCATTGGTGGGCTGAACTATGGTGAAGAAAGTCCTGAGAGTGTCAAAGCCAATATTGATACCTACTTTGCACCATTACTGACATCAGTTAAAGATTTAAATGTTGCACAAACACTAAAACTGATTCGTAAAAATATGAATGGTAACCGCTTTGCTAAGTGTGCCATTCAGACTGCCCTACTTGATATTCAGGCCAAACGTTTAGGTGTGCCATTAAGCGAAGTTTTAGGCGGCCGTCTGCGTAATAGTTTACCTGTGCTTTGGACGCTTGCGTCTGGTGATACGGAAAAAGATATTGCTGAAGCTCGCAAAATGATTGAGCTAAAGCGCCACAACACGTTCAAACTTAAAATTGGTGCACGTCCTTTACAGCAAGATGTTGACCATGTGATTGCTATTAAAAAAGCATTAGGTGCTGATGTTAGTGTACGTGTAGATGTAAACCGTGCATGGTCAGAACTTGAGTGTATTCATGGTATTCAACAGCTCCAAGATGGTGGAATCGATTTAATCGAACAGCCATGTTCCATTAAAAATAACGAAGCACTTGCTAGCATCACCCAACGTTTTGATG
>NZ_JAYWYV010000443.1:0-1164 GCF_048147885.1 Acinetobacter sp. 228 | reverse complement strand
ATTCAAAGTTATAAATTCGAATACCTTGCCTTTATGCAAAATCATTTTTTCTGGCATAAAAAAGTGAGTAACCATAAAGCGAGAGACATGTTTATAGAATTGATAAAGTCTGAGTTTTGTTTATAAAGCATTTGGGTAATGATGCTATTCCCTTCAAATGATGATTTCTCGTAATCAAATCGTATGGGTTTTATCTCATGTCTGCACAAGATTTATTTTTAACAGTAAGATCAGCTATCCATATTTTGATAGTCATTGGGGAGATTAATCCAAAATGAAAGCCATAAAAATTTTATGTATTACAAGCTCTATCTTGGTTTCATCATCTCTCTTTGCTGAAACACCTCAACCTCAACAAGTGAATGAAGCAACTTCTAAGACAATGCCTTATGGTGATAATCCAAGCTTAGGCCGCGTACTGTTATATAAAACAGGAAAAGGCATACAAAACTTAGGAGATTCTATTCAAGGCGCCTCTGAAAAAACCTCAAATAAAATTAGGGAAAAATGGAAAGATACGAAAGAATTTACCGCTGAAAAAGCAGAAGTTGTTCAACAAAAAGCGGATACAGCCAAAGTATTTACTGAACAGAAAATAGAACAAGCTAAGCAAAATATCACCAGCAGTAGAAACGGTGAAAATATTCCAATCGAACAAGGTGAGCTAAGTAAATCTAGTACGACTGCCAATTAAAATTAAATCAGAGTAGCGCGATCATATCGTGCTTCCAAAGAAACACACTTTAAAAAAGACATACATCCACTACAAAGAGCTAGGAACCTGCCTTATGAACAGTCAAAAACTTCTCTTTTCTACCCTGTGCTGCTTAGCATTAACAGCATGTGCAACTACCGCACCTCTTTCTTCTTATCCTCAGGCACAAGTTTTAGAACAAGATACCAATATCGAAGCTTATCCAACCACTACAGGCAATGTAGCCAAGCTCATTAAACACGATAAGCAAGCTTGTATGATTGAATTTACGGGTTATTTAGGTGGTGGACAAGTAACTGAACATTGGATTTTTAATAATAAAGGTCTGATTTCAGCTCAATCATTTACAGAGCAATATCCAGACTCTTCTGGCATATTAAGTCAAGCGACCAATTCGACAACCAAAAGCTCTACCACTTTTAATATCCAAGATCCCGAAATTCAAAATA
>NZ_JAYWYV010000442.1:0-1167 GCF_048147885.1 Acinetobacter sp. 228 | reverse complement strand
ACCGCATAACGTTGCATGGCTTCACCTCTATTTAATGCAGATTTTCATTCCAATGGTTCAACCATTGTTCTGGGGTTGGGTATTTTAAATAGATTTGAAGTGCTTTTGCATAGAGATCTGCATGGCTATGGGCATCATTAATGACAATTTTTGCAGTTTTGGCCCAAGCACTAATTGCATAACGTTGGTCAATACCCCCAAAAGTCACTTGTGTCGCCAAAATTGGTACACATCCACGAGCATAGAGTTCGTCTAATGTTGCTAAGAATTCATCGTTTACGGCGATATTACCTGTACCGAAACCTTGCAACACTAAAAAGTGTGGTGGGGCAGGAAGTAAGTGACGTAATTGTTGTACTAAATGCTGTGTTGCAATCGGTTGCATCATCCAGTTTAAAATCTGAAAGGAAGCAGCTTTTTCAATTTGAGCATCTTGTACGATTAATTCATTTTGCTGAGGCGTAAACTCAACGTTACTACTTAACCCGGAAAATGCATCGAGTTCAGTGGTATGCGTTTTTAATGCAGTTTGTGCGTGAAATACTTGATGGTGGAATGCGAGATAAGCACCAACCGGAAGTGCAATGACCTGCTCTAATGCAAGATATAAGTTTTCAATTGCATCAGTAAATTCACGGGTGTTATCACCTTGAATATTGAGTAACGGGTATTGGCTACCAGTAATCACAATATGACAGCTTTGCCCTAAAAAGCGAGCTAAAGTCGCAGCTGCATAACTGAGCGTATCTGTACCATGAATGACAACAAAATGCTGATAGCCTTCTAGTTGTAGGTGTTGTATGCGTTGAATTAGGCGTAACCAGTCAGGTGCTGTACATGCACTGCTATCGACAATATTGGGCGCAGCAAAGCAATCAACTGTTAAGTGTGGGGGAATCACTTTCTCAAGTTGAGGTAGGAATTGGTCATAAGGCATAGGAGCTAAAGGTTCACCAATGCAACCAAAAGTACCACCCATATAAAATAAAGCTATTTTTTTCATCTTTTTGCAGGCATAAAAAAGCAGTCATCTCTGACTGCTTATGGTAAATCGAACAGTTCTAAGAAGCTATGCGAGTAAGTAGGTTTTTCGCATGTTGTTGTTGTTCTGTGTTGAATTTTTGCTCATCACCCTCTAGTAAATTACGCGCTGCTTGGTTCGCTCCA
>NZ_JAYWYV010000441.1:0-1168 GCF_048147885.1 Acinetobacter sp. 228 | reverse complement strand
AGTGTGGGAGGTTCGGCCTATTGCGTTCCATGATTCACTAGCTAGGGGAGCTATGTTAGCAGAAAATAACCAAAGATTTTTGCTGTTCGATAAGAGTTTTAAAAATTTTGCTCAGTTAGGGTATGGGTTTGAGTCATAAACAGAATTTATTTATTGAAAAAGGTTTTAGTTTATTGTGAGTTTTTATGATAAATAATTAACCATTTGGTATATCTTAAACATCAATATATCTAGAAAAAATGTGTATAAATCAACCAAATAAAAGTGGATATAGTAGGGCGATCTTTATTTTGTCTATTAATAAATATGTATTTAAATAACTTGAAATATGTAGGGGCTTTAAAAAATAAGCGCTCATTTATTTTTGTATTTGTTGCACTGTTTCATCCATTAGAAAGCTATGCGCAAGAAACCGTAGAGCAAACACAAAACCAAGCTAAATCAGATAAAGTAGTTCGTGTTGCGGTGACAGGTTCTCGGATTTCAAAAGCACAAAAAGATGGCCCGACCAGTGTGACCGTCATTACCGCAGCTGATATTGAAAAACAAGGTTTTAGTAATGCATTTGACGCACTCAATAACCTGACGCAGAACACTGGTTTTGTGCAAGGTGCCGATTATGGAAATACTTTTACACCTGCAGCGAACGCCATTAGTTTGCGAGGTTTAGGTCCAAATCATACTTTGACTTTAATTAATGGACATCGGGTTGCAGACTATCCTGTACCGTACGATGGTTCTGTCAATTTCGTGAACTTAGCCAATATTCCCACTGCCATTATTGACCGTATTGAAATATTAAACGGTGGCGCTTCTGCAATTTATGGTTCAGATGCAATTGCAGGCGTGGTAAATATTATTCTGAAAAAGAAAACAGATGGCACACAATTTAATATTAAGGCAGGTGGAACTAAAGAAGGTGGTGAAAACTTACGTTTACAACTGAGTGGCAGTAAAACTTTAGACAAGCTTAGTCTCGTTTATGGGATTGAACTCAGCGGCCGTGAACCGATATGGGCAGCCGATCGGGATTTTATGAAGAGCCGAACTCGTTTGGGAGAAAAACCAGACACTATTGTGGGCCGTAAAAATGCCGATACTGGTAAATACCTTTCTATTGGTGGGTGTCAGGCCTTTAATGGTTTATTTAACGGATCAGTCAATAATA
>NZ_JAYWYV010000440.1:0-1168 GCF_048147885.1 Acinetobacter sp. 228 | reverse complement strand
ATTTGGTGATAACAAAAAATCGCAGTACAAAGGTTCATTAGAGTTTAATGCTGGTGGTGAAAATTGGGATGCAAAAATCCGTGTAAACGCAGAAAAAGACCCTCAAATTGATAGTGGGCATTACGTTAACGTTGAAGGTTCATATGTCGCTGGTAAACTCTGGAACCAGTGGCTTGTTGCAGGTCAAATTCCAACATGGTGGGGACCTGGACATGATGGTAGCTTAATCCGTGGCGATGCAAGTCGTCCTGTGTATGGTGTGACGGCACAAAGAGCTGTGCAAAATGCTTTTGAGACAAAATGGTTATCTTGGATTGGACCTTGGCAATATCAAGCTTTTGCAGGCCAATTAGATGATTATAAAGCGGTTCCTCATGCCAAATTATTAGGCTTACGTTTAACTGCAAGACCTTTACCCTATTTAGAACTAGGTGCTTCTCGTACTTTACAATGGGGTGGTGAAGGACGTTCTGAAAGTTGGGATTCTTTGTGGAATGCAATTAAAGGGAATGACAATGTGTATGATTCTGATGAAGATCGTTCTAACCAAATCGCAGGTTTTGATGCTCGTTTAAATCTACAATCTCTTATAAATGCTCCTGTTGGTATTTATGGTCAATATGTAGGTGAAGATGAAGCTGGACTACTTCCTTCTAAAAAAATGTATTTAGCAGGAGTCGACTATTCTTCTAGCTATAATAATATGCCATATCAACTTTATGCAGAATGGGCTGATACCCGCACTAATAATGATGTGAAGGGTATTTCCTATAATCATTATGTTTATAAAGATGGTTATTACCAACATGGCTTCCCATTAGGACATGCGATGGGTGGTGATGGGCAAATGTATTCTGTGGGTGGTGATATCCGCTTTGACGTGATGAACCGTTTAAGCGGTCGTGCTATGGTGGTTAAAGTTAACCAATCTAACTTGGCAATTAATAAAGCATTTCCTAAAGATGATGAAATTAAAGCGCTTGATCTAACTTGGACACATTACATCAAACCTGATCTTCCATTAAAAATTAATGGTTGGGTAAGTGATTCTGACTTAGAAGGTAATGATGCGGGTGCATCGATTGGAGTAGAAATTCCTCTAGAGCGTAAAATGTTTGGTTTCTAAGATTAGATCATGTTTTAGAAAAGAGAAGCTATCAAAGCTTCT
>NZ_JAYWYV010000439.1:0-1168 GCF_048147885.1 Acinetobacter sp. 228 | reverse complement strand
TTCATTTTAAATTTTTTCTATTTTGGGTTTTATTGGGTTGGTAGTTTTTCCATTGTTTGGTGCTTTTGCCTCAATCAGTTCTTTGTAAGATCATATTTTTAATATATAAAAGTGAGTAGTTTATAAAATGGCTGAACCTATAAATGTTGCAACTAATTTTGCTATAAAAATCATTCTTTCTATCTTTGGCCCGATTTTAAAAAAACCAATAGAATGGATTACTAAATTTTTGTTTTTAGATGCCTATAAAGTATCAACTGCATATAAGTCCTCTAGAGACCTACAACTATTGTGGCGAAAGGATTTAGGGGGATTTGTAAATTACAATATAAATTGGAATCAAATTTTTCTAGGAAAACAGCAGACTACTTGCACACTATGGGTGAAAGCAAATAATGTCCAACATTACAGTAAAGTTATTTTTTGCGTTACTGCTTCTTTAAGTAATTTAAAATATCAATCTGTGATAGAGATTCATGACTTAACAAGTAAGCCTTGTGTTTTAGCTTTACCAAGTATTCCTATTAGAAATTTGGAGTGGAGAAATGGTCAGCTGTATGAACCTTATAGTGAATTTAAGATTGAGTTAAAAGAAATTTTTGATAAAGATAATATTTCTATAAATCTAAAAAATAATACGAAATTTATATTTAATCCAGTAGATAATTTAGGTTTTCTTCAAGGAAAGAAAAGTTATGTTTATAGATGGGGACAATGGTGGAATTTAGATTTTTTAGAATCTGAGAAAGATGAATTTCTGCTAACTTATAAGGCATATGCTTTTAGGGCTAAATTTGATAAATCTAATAATGCCAATTTATTTGCAGCACGAGCGTGGCTTTTAAGTAATAGATTACTTTTAAATGTTTTCTTTTGGAGTAAGAATATATTTAAGGCTAAACATTTGAGAATGGCTCTTAATAAGTATTTGAAAGATATAGAGGGAGTGGCTGGTTTTAAATTGGTAGATTAAAAAAACTTAGGTTGAGTTGAATGATAAGATAAATCTTTCAATGCTGGTGTACAGAACAGTAAAAAGCTGGCTTGGGAACAAGCCAGCTTTTTACTGTTTTGTACAAGATAAAAGTTACCAAATTACCCTTAAGCCAAAATTAAATTTCTAAATTTTAGACGTCTACCTTGGCTAATTTCGGTTACTTCTGATCAG
>NZ_JAYWYV010000438.1:0-1169 GCF_048147885.1 Acinetobacter sp. 228 | reverse complement strand
TGGTAACCACAGAGGGAACTTCTGCAAAACTTTCAGAAGCGTCAGTTGTGTTGGTGAAAGTGGCTGCCAGTGATGTATTGGTAGTAAATAGGGAGGGTACCAATGCAGTTATACGTCTGAAAAATGGCGAGACTATTGTTATTGAAGGCTTCTTTAGTGGAACAGCTGAGCCTAAAGACAACAGTCTGGTTTTCCAAGATGAAAATGGACAGTTAATTTGGGCAAAATTCAAAGATGCTGAAAATGATGCAGATGCGGATAGTGACGCTGACGCAGATGCTGACAGTGACGTAGAACCACAAGCACTTTTAGGTGAAGATTTACCAGCAGCTCTACCAGCAGAAGCTCCACAAGAGTTGGTATCTGATGTTATTTACCAACCTATTTCTTCAATTGAACCTCTACTTTATCATGATGCAGGCGTGAACCCATGGTTATGGGCTGCTATTCCACTAGTTGCAGGCGGTATTATCGCTGCAGCATCAAATCATGATAGTAATGATGATTCTTCAGCACCTGCTGACACCACTCCACCAAGTACCGATGGCGTAACTTTCTCGGTTGACCCAGTTACTTCTGATAATGTGATTAATGCATCAGAAGCGGCTGGCGAAGTTACAATTACGGGTGTTTTGAAAAACATTCCAGCAGACGCGACCACTACTGTAGTGACAGTTGTTGTGAATGGCGTGTCTTATCCTGCAACTGTAGACAGCGCAGCAGGCACATGGACAGTAAGCGTACCAGGCAGTGAGTTGACTGCGGATGCAGATAAGACGATTGATGCCAAAGTAACGTTTACAGATGCAGCAGGTAACAGCAGCAGTGTTAACGATACACAAGCATATACACTTGATACGACTGCACCAACGGTTGTACTTGAAGATATATCTACTAATGATAACACTCCTGCATTAACAGGTACGGTAAGTGATCCGTCAGCAACTGTTGTGGTTACTATTGATGGGGTTGACTATCCAGCAGTAAATAATGGTGACGGTACAGTGACGCTTGCAGACAATACCTTGCCAGTATTAACAGACGGTTCATACACCGTTACCGTGACTGCAACAGATGCTGCAGGCAATAAAGGTACTGATACAGGTGTTGTGACGGTTGATACAGCTGCACCAAATACAGGAACAGTAAATTTTTCGATTGACTCAGTA
>NZ_JAYWYV010000437.1:0-1169 GCF_048147885.1 Acinetobacter sp. 228 | reverse complement strand
CTTGGTACAGCCTGATAAGGGCGACTTAATCAAGAATGGTGGTGGAATTCGTAAAGTACGTTGTGCTCAGGGCAATAAAGGCAAAAGTGGCGGTATCCGTGTGATCTATTATTGGGTTACAGAAGATGATCAGATCTTTTTCCTGGTGGCTTATCCAAAGTCTGTGAAAGATAATCTGACAGACAAAGAAACCTCGATTCTACGTCAATTAGTAAAGGAGCAATTTCATGGATAACAACTTATTTGATGACCTGGTTGCTTCAATCAAAGAAGCTGGTGCCATCAAGCGTAAGGAGATAAAGGCAAGTCGAGTCACAGAGCTTGAATTACCGGATATTAAAGAAGTACGTGAGAAAACAGGCTTAACCCAGGCTGAATTTGCTGCACGTTTGCATATCAGCGCGAGAACCCTGCAAAACTGGGAACAAGGCCGTCGCTATCCGACTGGTCCTGCAGCGACTTTAATTCGTATTTTAGATGCTCATCCAACTTTAATTTAAGAAGTTTAGATAATAAAAAATCCCGACGTCATGTCGGGATTTTTCGGTATGGAGCGCATAGGTAGGGCTGACTACCTGATGGTCATGGTGCCTGACTGATTATTATTGTTGTTTTAAGTCATTGAACATCCTGTCCATATAGATCGATCATAAGAGCTTCATCGGGGGATAGATACAGACAATTTCGTGAAACGCTGTAAGCCAAAACGTACAAAAAATAATCAAAATTTATCCCAGTGGTTATCCACAGAAATAGTGGATTCTTTTGGGTAAAAAAGCTTATAAACTCTATGGAATTGCTATTTTTGATTATTTTTTAAACAATTTTATTGGCAAGAAGTATCAAAATTGAACATAAAAAAACCGATTTATTTCTAAATCGGTTGAACGAGATCGTTCCAGGGGTTTAACTCAATGTAAGTTATTGATCTTAAAGTAAACTTAAAGGGCCATTTCGCATAAGCCCCATTATGTTAAATGGAATGTTTATGAGAAATTAATAGTCTATTTTTGTTTGAGATTGAAGTATATTTAAAAAAGTTAAGTTGTTTTTTTAAATGCATAACTTCATCTTTTAGTTTTTTGATTTGTTGCTCTCTTTCGTCCTGTATAGGGTAAGTAAGTTCACCAAATTTTCTAACTAACTGACTGTATTCAATCAATTTATTG
>NZ_JAYWYV010000436.1:0-1170 GCF_048147885.1 Acinetobacter sp. 228 | reverse complement strand
CACGGCACAAAAGATCTCGGCGGGTATATTAGTCATTGTGCCCGCACATGTTGAGCATTCATGTAATCCTATGCCAAATCAGGCATGGAGTTACCAGATGCTTCATTTAGATCTAGCATGGTTAAATCAACTGTATTCAGAATTTCAAGAGCAAGGTCTTGATTTACATATACCTCAGCATAAGCCGTTCATTATAAAAGACGAATCTTTATATGAAGCTTTTACTGAAATGAATGAGACATTATTTGATGCGCAAAAATTAATTTTTGAAAAAGAGCAGTCTCTTCTCCATTGCCTGATTCATTTGTTATTACCTCATTTTATTTTAGAAGAAATACAAAAGCCTCAATATTTATATAAAGACTTTTTAAACTTGATCGATGTGATTTCATCCTCAGAGGGTTTTATTTCTTTAGAAGAACTTGCTCAACGAGTAGGTTTAAGCAGATATGCAATCATACGTCTATTCAAAGCAAATGTAGGTTTAACTCCACATGCATTTCAAATTAATTTAAAAATTAATCAGGCTCGAGAGCAGCTCAAACAAGGCGTGCCACTTGCCGAATTGGCTGTAAATTTAGGTTTTAGTGATCAAAGTCATTTCCATAAAGCTTTTAAAGCACATACAGGGGTAACTCCTCGGCAGTTCCAGCTCGCAGCCGCGCAATAATTTACAAGAAATTGTTTAGCTCTATTTCTAAGATTTTCCAGACTGTTTTACAGATGAAGCTGTTATGGAAGTTTTTTTAGTTATTGCATTTACTCATTTTTTAGCACTCTTATCACCGGGTCCAGATTTCTTTCTTATTCTCACTAGTCTTCTACAAAAAGGACGCCGTTATACATATGGTATTGTTCTAGGAATCACTTTGGGAAATGCTTTAATTCTGGCTGGATGCCTGTTTAGTTTTATGTTGCTTGGAAATCTAAGTAGTATCTTACTTTTAATATTTAAATGGCTTGGCGCTTTGTATTTGGCTTATTTGAGTTTTCTTTGTTTTAATGCAGCCCGATCTACAGTTCTAAATTTCTCAACCGATGTAAATAATTTAAGTGACCAAGCAAAAGATAAGCGCAACAAAATTAAAAGCTTGGTGTTAGGTTTGCAATCGAGTCTTCTAAATCCAAAAAATATTATGTTTTATAGTAGCTTAATGCTGCTTATACAAC
>NZ_JAYWYV010000435.1:0-1172 GCF_048147885.1 Acinetobacter sp. 228 | reverse complement strand
CTTGTTTTAAAACATCCGCATTAACTTGAGAGAGTGATGACACAGTCGCCTCGATAAAATCAGTAGAGAAATTTTATTGAATGTGATGAAACATTCATGTGCTACATCATACACGATTCACTGTAAAAAGTGCGTGATGAGTTATGGATGTCAGAAGTAAAAAAGCCTCTCTATGGTAGAGAGGCTTTTCATTTAAATGACTTTTAGAAACTGTCACCCGGAATGCGTACCCAACCTTCCATTAGCACACGCGCACTACGACTCATAATGGCTTTTTTCACCACCCATTGGCCATTTGTAAGTTCAGCTTGGGCACCAACACGTAATGTTCCAGATGGATGTCCAAAACGTACTGCTTCACGTTCTGCACCACCAGCCGCTAAATTTACTAAAGTGCCTGGAATCGCAGCCGCTGTACCAATTGCCACCGCTGCTGTTCCCATCATGGCATGGTGAAGTTTGCCCATCGACAAAGCTCGAACGAGTAAGTCGACATCGTTCTCTGAAACGTTTTTACCGCTTGAAGCTGTGTAATTTTTTGGTTTAGAGACAAAAGCAATTTTTGGTGTGTGCTGACGTGCGGCTGCTTCTGAAATATCTTTAATTAAGCCCATCTGAACTGCACCATAGGCACGAATTTTTTCAAAACGTGCTAATGCTGCTGCATCACCATTAATATGATCTTGTAATTCAGTACCTTCGTAGCCTAAATCTTCTGCATTTAAGAAAATGGTTGGAATACCGGCATTAATAAATGTGGCTTGAAAACTACCAATCTCTGGAACATCTAATTGGTCAACAACATTCCCTGTCGGGAACATATCACCACCCTCTTCACCATCATCGGCAGGGTCTAAAAACTCAATTTGAACTTCAGCGGCAGGGAAAGTTACCCCATCTAGCTCAAAGTCGCCAGTTTCTTGAACTTGGCGATTGGTGATAGGTACATGCTCACTAATGGTTTTTTGAATATTTTTTTGCCAGATTCGAACAGTACAAAGGCCATTTTCAGGAATACGATCAGCATCAACCAAACCATTTGAAATTGCAAATGAACCAACCGCAGCTGTCAAATTACCGCAGTTACCGCTCCAATCTACAAAAGGCTGATCTATTGAAACCTGCCCAAACAAAGAGTCGACATCATGGTCTGGCTGTGTACTTTTAGCGAG
>NZ_JAYWYV010000434.1:0-1172 GCF_048147885.1 Acinetobacter sp. 228 | reverse complement strand
CCTGTAAGCATTACTGGTGGTCAGAAATTAAAAGGTATTCAATACGATTTACCTATGGCATCTGCTCAGGTGAAGTCGGGTATTTTACTAGCTGGTTTATGGGCTGAAGGTGAAACTTCGGTAACTGAACCGGAACCAACACGTGATCATACAGAGCGTATGCTTCGTGCATTTGGCTATGATGTTAAAACTGAAGGCAATAAAATTTCCCTTGTGGGCGGCGGTAAGTTAGTGGGTACTAATATTCAAGTACCATCTGATATTTCATCTGCTGCTTTCTTCATGGTGGGTGCTGCAATTACTGAAGGTGCAGATGTTGTACTTGAAGCGGTAGGTATTAATCCAACACGTACTGGCGTAATTGAAATTTTAAAACAGATGGGTGCTGATCTGACTGTTGAAAATGAGCGTATCGCTGGTGGAGAGCCTATTGCTGATATTCATATTAAAGGTTCACGCACGCTTAAAGGCATTCATATGCCTGAAGACCAAGTACCTTTAGCAATTGATGAATTCCCAGCCTTATTTATTGCAGCGGCTTGTGCTGAAGGCCAAACAGTATTAACAGGTGCAGCAGAGCTTCGCGTGAAGGAATCTGACCGTATTCAAGTTATGGCAGATGGTTTAAAAATCATGGGCATTGATTGTACACCTACTGAAGATGGCATCATTATCGAAGGTAAAGGCAAATCTGGTGATTGGTCACCAATCTTTGCTGGTGGTGAAATTGAATCACACCATGACCACCGTATTGCCATGAGTTTTAGTATGGCAGGCCTTCGTACTTCTGGTCCGATTACAATTCACGGTACTGAAACTGTTGCTACAAGTTTCCCAACTTTTACTGAGTTGGCGAATCGTGCAGGCTTAACAATTGAAGTTAGCCAATAACTTTTTACCTAACACATTTTATAATTGCTAACACAATAGCAACGGCAGCAGCGAGCTAAAGGCTTGGCTGCTGTTTGTTTATTGCTTATGCTAAGTGCAGATAATGATAAAAGTGTTAGGACAAAGGATGAAAAAATTACAATTTATTGCCAGTTGCCCACAACATGGGGTGCTTGATCATCCACCAAATGAATGCCATATCACTCAAGAATATGTAGCGGCTTTACTGTTTAAACAACTGGGGAATTATGGTTTTGATGCACAGCATATTGTGCATGAAC
>NZ_JAYWYV010000433.1:0-1172 GCF_048147885.1 Acinetobacter sp. 228 | reverse complement strand
CAAAACCATCTTCAACCTTTACTCACAACAGAAGATGTTCAAGAAGGTGTTTTTGCCATGCTGCAAAAAAGACCTCCTGTTTTTAAAGGTAAATAAGTCCTACTCAAGCACTGCGCTCTACAGTTTAAAACTTATGGATATACCGAAATTAGCGAAAAAAAAGCCCACATGATGTGGGCTTTCTTTTATAAATGTACTTTATTCAACTCTAATGATTTTACCAAATTCATTATTGTGAACGACCGTAATTTTTTGGCTACGGCCCTGCTCAATTTCTTGCACAGGCAAATCAAAATAGCGCGCATAGTCATCTGTCTGTTTCATGTTAAGTTCACTACCTTCTACACGGCGTTCAGGCAATACATGACTCCAGAGTAGCAACCCGACTGCACAAGCAATCAGCGCTGTAATGCCATGTTCAATTCCTACACCGAATGCACTGAACAAACGATGTACTAAATGAGTTTTTTGCAGCTCAGCCAATAGCCAGATAAACACGAATGGACGCCACAACAACAACCAAGCCGCCCACATCATGGCTGTGCTTGTTGTAGAAGCATAGCGTTTATGCCATGGCAATTGACGGCGTAAATCAATAATCAACGAATTTGTCTTCATTTCTCTTTACCTAACGAAGTGCTGTGGTTTTTCCCCAGACATCAATACAGCACGATCTTTAAAATCTCATGACTCTTGCATTTCATCCACGAATGCCCCGATCCGGGCTCACCCAACGCGCACGTTTCTCATCTCCACGTCGTAAGACTTTTGGAAATGCCACAATAGTTGCCGAGATGGTGATTAGCCAAAAGACCAATGGATACCAGATCATCCAGAAATAGTTTTTTCCTAGATGCGGTTCATAACGACTATCCATCCATTTGCTTAAAGCAAACTGAATGAGACAGGTTGCCCCCAATAAAATACCGCTACCATACGGTAAAAATGGAGAGCTCACAACGGCTAATGCAGGGACCGGTAAAATAAAATGTACCAACCACAACAAAGCCATCGCCAGCATTAAATATGACCAGACTAAAGTTAAGCAAAGCTCAAACATTAAAGGCCATAAAAAATTCAATTTTGGTTTGGTGAACACATCAATATTTTTAATTAATACCTGTGCTCCACCCATTGCCCAACGTAAACGTTGTTTCCACAATCCGTTTAAA
>NZ_JAYWYV010000432.1:0-1172 GCF_048147885.1 Acinetobacter sp. 228 | reverse complement strand
AATCGGATAGCTTCGTGATTGTTCTGCAAGAATATAACCATTCACTGTATTTACTTTAATGGAGTAACTCTTATTTTCTGTTAGATCTACAAGTTTTAAGTCATTTAAAAGTGCATGCCTGTTTCCAATATTGCTGATATTTAAAGAAGTGGTTTTTTGACTATTATCAATTTTCCAATTTAATTGAGTAATCGCATCTTTATTCACTACAAATACAGGTAATGATGAGCGAAGTAAGACATTTACACCTTGACTAACTTTGCGGCTATCCATAGGTTTCGGCAGCTCATCAATAATAATACGATAGGTTTTTTCACCAGAAACTGGTGTTGGATTAACTCTCACTACACGTAAATTATAAGAGTCATTAGGTTGTAATTTTAAAAAAGGTGGACTAACCGCAATTTCATCCGTAGGGGTTAATTGATCCTGTCCATTGTTTTGACTCCACTCAAATACACGCACCTGTAAATCGGTACTTTCATTTGACTGGTTATATAAACTAATCGAAGAAGCACTTTGATTACTTAAAATTTCCACCGTTACAGGCGAAAGACGAATTGTAGCGGCATAAATAGTGCTCGATAAAGATAAGAATAATCCCGTAATAATAAAAATGTTTTTTTTCATAATTAACCCAAGTATATATCTTTCTAAAGTATTAGCCCTTTTAAAGGGCTAACTATATTTATAATTTATAAAATTTAATAAGTTACTGTGACTGTCACAGTGTCAACATAGCTACCTGCACTTGGTAAAGTTGTACCAGCAGGGATACGGCCATACACGTTAACTGTCTGGACATTACCCGTGCCTGTTCCACTATAAGCAGTTGTTGCAACTCCAATAGCCGTAGCACGCCCTGTGTCAGAGTAAAGGTTATAAGGAATATATTCTGTAGTAGACGCGCCACCAATCATACGACGTTGAGTTGATAGAACATTTTGTCCACCATCACATGACAAAGTCCATGGCACTGTGTTGTTACACAACACCCTAATTGGAGTACCACCAGTAGTCGTAGTATCTGCGTCAACATTACCAGCCAGAGAACTTAAGGTGCCAAAGTCTAGAACTGCATTAGCTGTCGTACCAGTAGCTGAGGTATTCAGGACACAGCTATTTGTTACTGTAGCTCTAACCGTCAAGGTGCCTGTTGCTGTAGCGGCATT
>NZ_JAYWYV010000431.1:0-1172 GCF_048147885.1 Acinetobacter sp. 228 | reverse complement strand
CCGTTAAAACGATATAAGCCAGTAAAGCAGATTGATCTTGTGTTTTAAAAGCCCATTCACCTTGTGCTTTTATATAAATATATTCAGACTTATTTAAGTGGATATCATCAAAAAATTTACTTAGTGCATCCATGTTTACGTGATCAATCATTATTTTAATAAAATTATAGTGAGCTATAAGAATAGATCAACATGTGTTTTTAGGACAAAAAAGTGGAAGAAAATGCCAAAGACTTTGAAATAGGTTTTTTGGACGGTTACAACTGTTAAGAAAATAGTATTTCTTTAACTATATAGATATATAGAAAAAGGAAATATGACTATGAATGCACCAGTAAATGTTCAGCAAGAACTTATGCCAGTGCCAGCGTCTATGCGTGAGATAGATCGTAAGCGTTATTTATGGATGATTAGTCCGGCTCTACCTGTAATTGGTTTAAGTATTTTAGCTGGATACCATTTTGGTCCACGCCCATTAAAGAAAGTATTTGCTTTAGGTGGCCCACTTTTATTACACGTTGTGATTCCTGCAATTGATACAATTATTGGTAAAGATGCGCGTAATCCAACCGATGAAGAAATTAAACTTCTTGAGAAAGATCCATATTATTCGCGTTTGGTAAAAAGTTTTATTCCATTGCAGTATGCGGCAAATATTTATGCATGTTATTTAACAAGCCGTAAAGATACTTCATTTATTGACAAAATTTTGCTTGGTATTTCGATGGGTGCCATTAATGGTATTGCAATTAATACAGCCCATGAATTAAGCCATAAACATGATCGTATAGACCATATTTTATCTCATCTTGCTTTAGTGCCTACAGGTTACAACCATTTCCGTATTGAGCATCCATATGGCCATCATAAGCGTGCAGCTACTCCTGAAGATCCTGCATCTTCACGTATGGGTGAAACATTTTATGAATTTTGGCCACGTACTGTTATCGGTTCTTTTAAATCAGCAATTGAAATTGAGAAAAATCGTTTAAAACGTAAAGGTAAAGAGTTTTGGTCACTCGATAACGAATTGCTGCAAGGCTGGGGTATGAGTGCTGCTTTCCATGCTTCTATGGGAGGAATTTTTGGTAAAGGTACGATTCCTTATTTGGCAACACAAGCATTTTACGGGATTAGCCTATTCGAAATTATTAACTATATTGAACATTATG
>NZ_JAYWYV010000430.1:0-1172 GCF_048147885.1 Acinetobacter sp. 228 | reverse complement strand
GTAGAATACGATTCTCCAACTCGTCACTACGCACACGTTGACTGCCCAGGCCACGCCGACTACGTTAAAAACATGATCACTGGTGCTGCTCAGATGGACGGCGCGATCCTTGTATGTGCTGCAACTGATGGTCCAATGCCACAAACTCGTGAGCACATCCTTCTTTCTCGTCAGGTAGGTGTACCTTACATCATCGTATTCTTAAACAAATGCGACCTTGTTGATGACGAAGAATTACTTGAATTAGTAGAAATGGAAGTACGTGAACTTCTTTCTACTTATGACTTCCCAGGTGATGACACTCCAGTAATCCGTGGTTCAGCTCTTGCAGCGCTTAACGGTGAAGCTGGTCCTTACGGTGAAGAATCAGTTCTTGCTCTTGTAGCAGCACTTGACTCTTACATCCCAGAGCCAGAGCGTGCAATCGACAAAGCATTCTTGATGCCAATCGAAGACGTATTCTCAATTTCTGGTCGTGGTACAGTAGTAACAGGCCGTGTTGAAGCTGGTATCATCAAAGTTGGTGAAGAAGTAGAGATCGTTGGTATTAAAGATACAGTTAAAACAACTGTAACTGGCGTAGAAATGTTCCGTAAACTTCTTGACGAAGGTCGTGCAGGTGAGAACTGTGGTATCTTACTTCGTGGTACTAAGCGTGAAGAAGTACAACGTGGTCAAGTACTTGCTAAACCAGGTACAATCAAGCCGCACACTAAATTCGACGCAGAAGTATACGTACTTTCTAAAGAAGAAGGTGGTCGTCACACTCCATTCTTAAATGGTTACCGTCCACAGTTCTACTTCCGTACAACTGACGTAACTGGTGCGATCCAGTTGAAAGAAGGCGTTGAAATGGTAATGCCAGGTGACAACGTTGAAATGTCAGTAGAATTAATCCACCCAATCGCAATGGACCCAGGTCTACGTTTTGCGATCCGTGAAGGTGGTCGTACTGTAGGTGCTGGTGTTGTTGCTAAAGTAACTGCATAAGCATAATATAGTGACGAATTACGTCTCAAGTTGAGAGCTTTGGCTCTCAACTTGCTTTATAGGTCAGTAGTTCAATTGGTAGAGCGTCGGTCTCCAAAACCGAATGTTGGGGGTTCGACTCCCTCCTGACCTGCCATATTTTGAAATAAAAAGCTTGATGCTGGCTTAGTTGTTCATATAAT
>NZ_JAYWYV010000429.1:0-1173 GCF_048147885.1 Acinetobacter sp. 228 | reverse complement strand
TAAAAGATAAATATCAATATGATGTCTTGATGCAATCGAAGCAGGATGAAAGTCTGGATCATCTCTTAAAGAAAGTTCAGCAAGATCCTGTGGCACATTTATATCACCAATTTGACAAACTCAATCGTGCATCTAGTTTAGTCAAAGCATTTGCCAATACTACGCAAGATCGAGTACATCCTAAGTATCAAATTTTGGGAACAGTGACAGGGCGTTGTACAGCAAAAGATCCTGCCATTTTGTCTTTCCCTAAAGCCTATCGATCTATTTTTGCCAATCAAGCTGGATATACTTTGTATTCCTTTGATTATGGGCAAATTGAACTTGGGGTTTTGGCCGGTTTATCTGGTGATCGACAACTGATTCAGGACTATAACCAATCGGATATTTATCAAGAGTTGGCGGATGAAATAGAGATTAGTCGAGATCAAGCAAAACTTTTCTTCCTTGGTTTAATTTACGGTATTCAAGATGACAATTTAAGTAAAATGATGTCTATGCCAAGTCATCAAATTACTCAGGTTCGTCAGCAAATTGATCAGCGTTATCCTGCAATTGATCAATTAAGACAACAGTGTATAGAATTCGGTCAGCAACATGGTTTTATTAATAATATGTTTGGGCTACATCGTGCAAGTGTAAAAAATAGACCAAGTAATGCTTATCTAGATCAGTGGGAGAACAATTGGTTCTTTAATTTCCCAATTCAAAGTACAGCAGCAGCAATTTTTAAATCAGCATTGGTGCAAATTTTCCAAACAGATGTGAAGAAAACCATGCAATTGGTATGTCCACTATATGATGAATTCTTAGTACAGATCCCTAATGAAGATCGAGAATATTATATTTCACTAATCTATTCCTGTATGAGTGGTACACTTTATGATGCTTTTAATATGTTAGAGCCCAAAGTCGATCTGCAGATGTATAGTGAAACGTCTTTAGATGAATATCATTCAGATGCATGGTTGCAATGGTTTGACCAAGTTGCTGTAAACTCAGACAAATTAGTGACTAAGCAAGATGTTGAATTGCCATTTTGATAATAAGAGAAATCATCGAATATTATGAAAATTACTAAAATCTCGCTGACAAATTTTCGTGCATTTAAGCAGACTCAAACCATTGAGTTTGCTTCTGTTACCTTACTTTTCAGCCTAAACAGGGTAGAGA
>NZ_JAYWYV010000428.1:0-1175 GCF_048147885.1 Acinetobacter sp. 228 | reverse complement strand
GTCGGAAGATTCATTGATATGCTCCATGTTTGGTTTATATTTAAGACGTGTTGATTTACTTTAGTTTGTTGATAATTTAGGTGGAACTCCAAACAGCCGCTTAAACTCTCGACTAAACTGTGAAGCACTCACATATCCTACCTCATAGGCAGCTTCTGCAACGCCCATTTGGTTATTTAGGATTAGATCACGAGCCTTATGTAACCGAGTAATTTTGATGTACTGTAATGGAGAATAGTTGGTAACTTTCTTAAAAGCTTGATGAAAAAGCGAAACGCTCATTCCTGCTTGTTTAGCCAACTCCTGAACCGTTAAGTTACGATAATAATCCCTTTGAATAATTTCACAAATCGTATAAATCACTCCACTTCGACTCATAATAGCCGAAAGGTTCTGGATAAAATCACTACCGCCAGCTTGTAAAACCCGATAAATAAGTTCGCGTTTCACCTGCTCTCCTAAGATTGCAGTATCTTGCTTGGAACGAAGTAAGTTCAACAAGCGTAAAGCAACATCAGATATAACCGAGTTCATTTCAATAATATTTAAACCACAGCTCAGTTTTATCTCTTTGTTATCAAAATCTTCTATATGTGGTCGCTGCTCTTTATCCATTTTAGTCGCCAGCTCGGCCATCATTTGAGGTTCAAATTTAATCGCAATTGCAAGCATTGGTTCACGCTCAACCAACGTATCGCAATCAAAAGGAATAGCAATCGAGATAAATAAACACTGGCCTTGTTGAAATTTAAAAATATCTTTTCCAATATAAGCCCGTTTTACACCCTGAATGACTAAAACAATGGAAGGCTCTTGCAATACGGCAACCGGCTGTGTGGGATGATCTACCCTCATCAGGGTGATATTTGAAATATGAGTGGGATATAACCCCTCTTGAGGAGCCAAATACAAAAAAGCCTCTACCAAACTTTTCGTCAAGTCATTCTGTTGCATTGCTTTATTTTTTACGGGCTATTTAAGATTTACTATATCAATCAAACTAAAAGGAAAAAGTATTTCTTGGTAGTACTTTGTATAAATAAGCAAGTTAAAGCTATTTTTAGGCATAAAAAAACCTAGATTTCTCTAGGTTTTTATCCTTAATCTGACTATTAAGCAGATAAGTTAAATAACATAGCAGCAATTAGGATAATTACACCTAATACAATTCGATA
>NZ_JAYWYV010000427.1:0-1175 GCF_048147885.1 Acinetobacter sp. 228 | reverse complement strand
AGAAAGAAAATCAGTTAAGTTAAATAAAGGAACAAAATAAAGGTACTCAGCAGAGTGGCGATCAACGCTCACAACTAACAACCAAATTAAACTTAAACACCAAACTGGAATTTGATGTAACAGTGTTGTTTTATGAGCCTTATACGCCCAAAGCGAATAAACCACAGGAACAAAAGCCAAAGCGACAATTGGCATTTTTGGGAAAATAGCCACGCCAACTATCGCTAACGCTAACCAACTTAAACCAGCCCAGACATTTAAGTACCCAGAATCATCCGACTGCGGTTGAGCCATAATAAATAAGCCACTAAGAATAATGGTAGAGACTAGGAAAGTAGTTTGTTGTAATGAGTCTACCCATTTAAACAAAGTAAATACTTGACTCGCAAAGGCCTCCCCTAAAACCAATAACAGTAACAGGCTAATTAAAATTAACTGCAAACTTTGCCATTGCACACGAAGTTTATAGTGAACAATCGCACTAAATATTGCTATTAGAGCGATAGCAAACATCAAATATGGACTTAAAGCATGATGATGCCATGCCATTATTTCTACACCTGCAACGGCGCCCGCATACATGCCTAAGCATAAGAAAATACCGCTAAACATGCTTGCGCTAAAATAGCGTTGTTCTTTGCTGTTGTATTGCAATAAATAAAAGGCCGAAATGAATTGGGCAATTGCATAAATGCTAGTACTTAGCGTTGGAAACTCTTCATTTGCCCAAACCTGATAAAACAGTGCAAGTGAGCTGAGTAAAACTAAAATTACACCGATATATCGGCTTAAACGGTAGCGTTCAGTTACTCCCCAAACGATTAAAGCCGTTCCTTGTGCAACCCAGCCAATAGCAGTCCAATGCGCCCCTTTTGCGAGTGGAAAAATTAAGGCAAAAAAAGCAACCGCGAGAATGAAAAAACTTTTTGCAAGGACTGAAAGCTGGGGATGAGTTTTTTTAATCCAGAACGTTAACACCGCATAAGTGCCTGCTAAAACAACAGCACCAATTGTTAAAGCTTGGGTCGACTCATGAACTAAATAAGCATGAAGCGTAAAGCCTAATACAGGAACACTAAAAATAAGACCAACATCTAAGAGCGGCGGTAAACGGATCCCCTCTTGTTTTTCATGTTCTGAAACCCGAGAGATATTTTGGCTATAACGAACACTTA
>NZ_JAYWYV010000426.1:0-1176 GCF_048147885.1 Acinetobacter sp. 228 | reverse complement strand
TACTCATCTTAAATATTCTTGAGCATGAAACTCAGCACTTCAACTTACTTAAAAAAAATATTGAAGGGATTTCACCTAAAGTCTTGTCTCAGAAGTTAAAAATGTTAGAGAGAGACGGTTTTATCGAACGAAAAATTCAGGATACTTCCCCTATTCGTGTCGATTATTCCCTCACGCCACTTGGGCAAAATGTAGCTGCTATGGCATACCAGTTAAAAGAATGGGCTGAAACTAATATTGAGCAAGTTTTAGCAGCCCAAATCATCTATGACGAAAAAATACTAGAACAAGCTTAAATAAAAATAAGGCCACTAAGGGCCTTATTTTTATTTAGTACTTAAGAAATTAACCTAATTTTTTAAAGCCTTGCTGACGCCATGCTTCATATACAATTACGGCAGTTGCATTAGATAAGTTTAAACTTCTTGAGTTTTCTGCCATTGGTAAACGAATCCATTGTTCTTGAGGGAACATCAGACGAACATGTTCAGGCAAGCCGCGTGTTTCTGGACCCATCAATAAAGCCACAGGTTTATTTAAATCAACTGTATGAGGCGTAGCAGAACCCTTCGTAGTTAAAGGAAAAACATGCTCAACACCTTTTGCTTTTAAGTCCGCAAGACAAAGCTCTATGTTGTCCCAAATTTGCATTCTTGCCCATTCATGATAATCAAGCCCTGCACGTTTAAGCTTTTTATCATCAAGTTCAAAACCTAAAGGCTTAACTAAATGCAATTGAGCGCCTGTATTCGCGCATAGACGAATAATATTACCTGTGTTAGCAGGAATCTCAGGCTCGTATAGAACAACATGAATCACTTAATTACTCACTTAAATTACTTATTGGGGTTAGCTCAGGCAATAATTACATCTCTTTTGCAGATATCAATAAGCCTACTAATTCCACTGTAACTGTTCACGCAAACGTACAACCTCACCAATAATTGTGAGTGTCGGCGCATGAATTTGATGTTCTGTCACTTTAGATGCAATATCAGCAAGTGACCCCACCACAACCTTCTGTTCAGGTGTCGTACCCTTTGAAATTAATGCGACTGGCATATCTGGACGTTGTCCATGCGCAATCAGCTGCTCACAAATACGCTCTAATCCCACCAACCCCATATACAGTACTAATGTCTGGTTTTCGTATACCAGTTCGTTCCAAGGTAACTC
>NZ_JAYWYV010000425.1:0-1177 GCF_048147885.1 Acinetobacter sp. 228 | reverse complement strand
GCTAAAGTTGTACCAAATACACGTGAAGCATCGATGACTGATCTTACACCTGTTGCTGTAACTGGTACCCTAACTGTACCTGTAGGTCGTTTACGTAAACTCAATATGGGTAAAGAGTACCTCGGCGCATTCACAGTAGGCGATCAGTTACTTTGGGGTGCTGCTGAGCCTCTACGTCGTATGTTACGTATTTTAGTAGAATACAAAAGCTCATAATTTGATCTGAATTATTCAGTCAAAATAAAAAGCCGATCACATTTGATCGGCTTTTTCGTAACTGGTTTGTAAAAAATTAACAATTTATTTACATTCCATTATTGTATAATTTTGAACGACTTTACGACTGATCAGGTCATGGATTGAGATGACTGCATATAACAAATTAAAAATTGCCATTTTCACCATTATGTCTTCGCCTTCTCTTTATGCGATTACATTAGATCCTATTCAAATTCAATCTGCACCTGGGGAATTACTTTATGCAGAAATGAATTTTCAGCAAGCAGATCCTAATACCCCATTGCAAGTCAGTTTGGCCACTCAAGATGATCTCAATGGCTTGGGAGTAACTCATCAACCTCCGGGTAACCTAAACTTTTATACACGCCAAAATGGTCAGGGTTCTGGCGTTATTGTGATTACCTCATCGCGTCCTATTATCGATCCTGAACTGAATATTGTCGTAAAAGTCAGTGAAGGTAACGCAACCCGTCTTCAACATATTAAAACCGTTTTAAAGCCATCGTCTATAAAAAAAGCCGCCATTAACGAAAGTCCACTTTCACCACAATTTATCGTAAATGAAAAAGATATCGCATTAAATTTGCCTGAAAGTACTCAGTACACACCTACTGAAAATACATCAACCGTGGCAGAAACCACAAATAATGAACATAATCTAAATATTAGCACTGGAACTGCTCCAGCTTTGAATAGTTCTAGCCTTGCTCCTGTGGCCCCTTTTACCGAAAAACCTTCCACTCAAACACCTCAGCCAACTATAACTACAATGAATACCGAATCATCGGCTGTAGAGAAACAACCCTCGACTTCACTCAAATCAAGTGGTGGCAATCAAACAACTACCGTCAAAAAAGCAGCGCAATCTAAAACTGCCCAACAAAAAAATGCATTAAGTAAAAATACGCCGAAAAAGCAAAAAATCAGCACTTATAAA
>NZ_JAYWYV010000424.1:0-1178 GCF_048147885.1 Acinetobacter sp. 228 | reverse complement strand
ATTATACGACTATCAGCCGTAGAAATAACAGCCGACACCAAGTTATTGATAACTTAAGCTTCGCCATTGATAACCGTTTAAATAAACAGTTTGATCTATATGGCATGCAGCACGACATTAATATTGGAGTCGATGCTTTTCAGGAAAAAAGTGATTACACCAATGATAAATATGATATTGGTGATTTAAATATCTATAACCCTATCTATGGTCAGAACGTGACATTGAAGGGCTCTATTTACGCGACCGTATTCAGCTTAATGATCAATTACTTTTAAGCTTATCAGGACGTCAAGATTGGGCACAAACCCAAACTACAAGTTTAGTAACTGGCAATGCGAGTAAACAATCAGATAATGCATTTACGGGCAGTGCTTCTGTCATGTATACCCTCAATGATATTGTGGCACCTTATGTGAGCTACGCTACATCATTTACTCCAAATAGTGGTACTGACGTAAATAGCAACCCATTTAAGCCAGAAAAAGGAAAACAGGTTGAGGTCGGGATGAAATTACAAAGTCCCGATCAACGAATTCAAGGTGCTATCGCTTGGTATGATCTAAAACGTCAGAATGTTTTGGTTACTGATACTGCGAATAGTGGCTATAAAGTACAACGTGGTGAACAGTTAACTCGCGGTATTGAAACTGAACTTAGTGCAGAAATTTTAGAAGGTTTAAAATTAACGGCTGCATATACCTACACAATTGATGCAGAAATTAGTAAAGATGCAAATGCAAGCAATGTAGGGAAAGCGCTCGACAATATTCCTGAACACGCTTATAGCTTGTCAGCTCGTTACAAATTTGATCCATCATCAAAACTTGGTTGGTATGTAGGTGGTGGTTTCCGAGGTGAAACTTATAAAACCGTTGATGGTTTAGATGTGCATGTTCCAGGCTATACAGTATTCGATACCGAAGCGGGTTATGATGCTGAGCGTTGGGGTGCCCAACTTGCGATCCGTAATCTATTTGATAAAGATTACTATGCAGGTGCTCTCAACGAAAATTTGGTGACTTTAGGTAATCCACGTCAAATTAACTTTACTGTGAAATTTAACTATTAAAATTACCTATAAAAAAACGCACTCTTAATGAGTGCGTTTTTATATAAGCTTAAAATCATTTAAAAGAAGTAATGCTGTACGAGCGTAGAAACACCTACAATGAAGA
>NZ_JAYWYV010000423.1:0-1179 GCF_048147885.1 Acinetobacter sp. 228 | reverse complement strand
ATTGGTTGAGCTGATACTGCGCATCAATGACTTTTTCTTTACTGCTGTCCAAGTCGGCATATTGCTCGGTCAATGTGGTTTTTGATTGTTGTGTAATCAATCTAGATTCAGCACCAAGTGCCTGTAATTGCTCATAGCGTGCGGTATTATCTTTGGTGAGTTTAATGCCGGCTTCTACTTTTCTAAGCTGGGCCTCTGTTTCTCGAATAACAGTTGGTTGTCTTTCTACTGCCAGCATTGCTTCATTTAAGTCAGCTTGCGCTTTGGCATAATTAGATTCAGCTTCAGCTAAAGCCGCCTGATAATCACGTGCATCAATCCGTGCCAAAAGCTGGCCTTTTTTTACGGTCTGGTGATCTTTAATATAAATTTCTTCAATATTACCTGACACTTTGGGAGCAATGGTTGAGTACTCGACATCTACCCGTGCATCGTCAGTTTTAACAACGGAAGAAGGTAAAAATATAACTTTTAAAATCCATAAAATGGAAACTAGAACAATAATAAATGCAATAACCATAACCCAGTGTTTCTTAAGATATTGCATCTTTGTTAACTTGGGCGACTCGGTCATGGAGTGATCTTGGGCTTCGAGAGTACTCATAAAGATTTTCCTGAGTTATGACTATTCATTAACTTAATGAGAGCAATGCGTGGTGGATAAGTTCTAACTGGCAAAATCAGCATAACAATAAATAAAATTGCAGTAAGTCCCGCTAAAATCAGATATTGATCACTAATGACTAAAACAGATTGCTGTGCCTGAATCGCAGAATTTAAGGCAGATAAACCACCGGAAACACGTTCGGTACCATCTGCACTCAGCACAGGCGGGGTAAGAGGATTAATAACAGAACCTTGAATATTTTGAAAAACATGTTGTGCAGTATTTTCAATCAGCCGTGTTGAATGGTATTCACCACGTACTCGATTGACCCAGTCTAAAAGGCACACACCAAGTACGCCGCTAATAGCACGCGGGGTGTTAATCATAGGTGAAGCATAGATTGCCATAGTTGGGTGGACACTATTTGTACCCATCATGAGGAGCGAAAGCACTACACAGGTTTGTCCTAAACATGAGATTGCATGCCAAAAATAGAATTGGTCTTGGTTCCAAGTCGTATCAAGCTGACTTGCACCTAAGCAGCCAACCATAACCAAAAGTAAACCAAACCC
>NZ_JAYWYV010000422.1:0-1179 GCF_048147885.1 Acinetobacter sp. 228 | reverse complement strand
CAACTGAAATTAACAATCTCTTAACTCAGTTCGATTCGCTCTCTAGTGAAATGCTTTCGACGTTAAGAGATTTATTAGATGATTTGAGTGACGCTGAAAAGACTGCATTGATGGCAGGGCAATACACAACGCCTGTTTTAAAAGAAGTTAGAACATTAGTTCAGACTTGGCAGGCAAATGTTGCAGCAGGATTGCTTGAGAGCTTCACAGTTAGCGCAACGGCACTTGCTGTATACGAAGCTACATATCAGGCTAAAACTCTCGATAATCGCAAAATAGAGCCAAACGGCAAGACACTATTCAACAAGGCAAAGAAAACGCCTTTAAGCGGTGGTGTGCTACTTGATTATCTATTTGAGAAGATTGCAGACGATACAAAAGTACGAGTAGAGCAAACAATTCGAGATGGTCTATCTCGGGGTCAGACAAACCAGCAGATTGTTCAGCGAATTAAAGGCAAGAAGGCGCTCAATTACCAAGATGGCTTGCTTGATCAAAGTAGAAACCAGATTTCAACTATGGTTCGTACTGCTAGAAGTCATGTGTCAAATGTGGCCTTGAATGAAACGTATCAGACCATTGGTGTTGAGTATGTAAAGTTCATCGCAACACTGGATAGCCGTACTTCTAAAATCTGTATGGGTTACTCTGACAAGGTTTACAAGAAAGATGAGCCTCATCCAGTGCCACCACTTCACCCAAACTGTAGATCGATCCTGATTCCTGTTTCTGATGATTCAGGAAAAACAATTGGGATGCGTCCATTTAACAATAAAGTGAATGGTGAAGGTGAGATAGGCGTGGTTGATTCAAATACAACTTTCAAAGGCTGGTTTGATAAACAAGATGCATCTTTTCAAAAGTCTTGGCTTGGTCCATCACGATACAAACTATTCAAAGAGGGGAAATACTCATTGGATAAGTTTGTAGATCCTTTAACAGGTCAGCCATTCACACTTGCTGAACTCAAAAAGCTTGATGAAGAAATGTTTAAGAGGCTGGGACTGTGATCACATCAGAACAGCAACTTATTAATGACCTAATCCTCTGGTCTTGGACCATTCCAAGAAAGTAAATGATTCAAACCTTAGCACCTTCGGGTGCTTTTTTATTGCCCGCAGTTTGTGACTGCAAAACCGCTCAGGGAGCAAAACATGAAATACAAACTCGATAGCCTAG
>NZ_JAYWYV010000421.1:0-1180 GCF_048147885.1 Acinetobacter sp. 228 | reverse complement strand
TATTAATGATATGGTTTGGCCACGTTCACAGCCTACTCCAAATGTGTTTGAACTACTTCATCCAGGGCAGATTCTTACCGTTCAGGTGATGAAGGATATGCTCGGTACTAAAGGCGCTCGCCTGAGCACAGATCTTTCAATTCCTTCTCGCTATTTAGTTCTTATGCCATATGGTAACCATATTGGTGTTTCTCAGCGCATTGAGTCTGAAGAAGAGCGTGATCGGCTACGTAATATTATTGAGAGCATCCAGGCGGAGCATAATTTACCCGGTAGCGTAATTGTTCGTACTGCTGCTGAAGGGGTGGATGAAGCCGAAATTGCACAAGATATGTGCTATCTCAGTAAGTTATGGGAATATATTCAGCGTAAGCAAGTTGATGTGGCAGTACCTTCCTTAATTTTTGAAGAACTACCGCTGCCGCAACGACTTATCCGTGATCTGGCAAGGGACGAAACCGCAAAGATTTATGTCGATTCGAGAGAGATTCATGGAAAACTGCGTGAGTTTGTAGATGAGTTTGTTCCGAATATGCAAAGTCGCCTGATTCATTACCAAGGTGAGCGTCCATTATTTGATCTTTACAACGTTGAAGAAGATATCCAAAAAGCACTGCAAACACGCGTTGCTTTAAAGTCTGGCGGTTATTTAATGATTGACCAGACTGAGGCGATGACCACAATAGATGTCAATACAGGCTCTTATGTCGGTGGCCGTAGCCTTGAAGACACTGTCTTTAAGACCAACATGGAAGCGACTCAGGTGATTGCGCGTCAGCTTAGACTGCGAAATCTAGGCGGCATTATTATTATTGATTTTATTGACATGCAAGAAGCGATTCATCGTGAAGAAGTGATGCGTCAATTTGAAAAAATGCTTGAACGTGATCATGCCAAGACCAAAATCACACAGGTTTCTGAACTTGGTCTGGTAGAAATGACACGTAAACGTACACGTGAATCATTAGAACACTTGTTATGTGAATCGTGTCCAACGTGTCAGGGACGTGGTTTTGTCAAAACTGCAGAGACAGTGTGTTACGAAATATTTCGAGAGATATTACGCTACACCCGTGCATTTGAGTCTACAAGTGGCTTTACTGTCGTTGCTCATCCATCCGTGATTGACCGATTATTAACAGCAGAAGCACCTGCAGTGGCGGATTTAGAGCATTTTATC
>NZ_JAYWYV010000420.1:0-1182 GCF_048147885.1 Acinetobacter sp. 228 | reverse complement strand
GTCTCGCAATAAGTCTTGCCCAACCTCTGAAGCATATTCTTCAAAATATTGCTCAACCCATGCTGTAATATCTTGTTGGAACGAACCTAAATCTTTGGGTTCCATATCAGGTTTGAGTTCATTTAAAGCTACATCTGAAAATAATTGATTGATGTCACCCCATCGACGGTAAATGGTTGAAGGCGTAACCCCTGCCTGCGCTGCAATCATAGGAATAGTAATTTGGCTCTGCTCAAAATCTTTTTGTAGTTCTTTTACAGCTTGATGTACCGCAGTTTGTATTCTTTCGCTGCGTCCACCAGGGCGTAATCCAGTAACAACTTTTGCCATTTATAAACTCTGTAAAGGGATCAAAAAAATTTATAAATATTTATAACTATATACAAAATACACTAAAGCTAAGGATTTGCTTTAGTGGAAAAATAATGTATAAAAGCTAAATATTTGCTTTTATATTATTCATCTTATATGAACAATTCAAGTTCAAAACGGTCAAGAGCTGTTTTTCAATTAGATGCGGCCAGTGCTTTGACACTTAATACCATCACGCTCATGACATTCATGGCTGCATCTAGTGCGCCGACACCACTCTACCGTCTATACCAACAGCTTTGGCAATTTTCACCGGTTACATTGACTTTGATTTTTGCCACCTATGCTTTTACGCTGCTTGGCTCATTACTCATTATTGGTTCTTTGTCTGACTATATTGGACGCCGCCCAGTCATTATTGCAGCTATTTCTCTGCAAATTATTTCAATGAGCTTTTTCTTATTTGCTTCAGATGTTTCGATGTTATTCATTGCACGAGGCTTACAAGGAATCGCAACAGGGCTTGCTGTTTCAGCTATAGGCGCAGCAATTTTAGATTTTAGTAAGCTTCATGGTTCACTAATTAATAGTATTGCACCAATGATAGGTATGGCTGTTGGGATTTTTCTGACTTGTTCTATTTTGCAATTCTCTGCCCACCCCTTACAGCTTGTTTTTGAGTTATTATGTTTTCTTCTTATTTGTGAACTCATTTTAAGTTTTCTTACTCCAGAAACCGCACAAAGAAGATCCGGTGCACTTGCTTCATTAAAACCCAATATGGCCATTCCGTCACAGACAAAAAGCGCTTTATTGAGTATTAGCCCGATTAACATTGCACTTTGGATGGTCAGTGGTTTCTTTCTATCA
>NZ_JAYWYV010000419.1:0-1182 GCF_048147885.1 Acinetobacter sp. 228 | reverse complement strand
AAAACCTGAAATTGTACCAAAAATTAAGGAATTGCTAGATAAGCATAATGCCTATGATCAAGCGATTGTCATCAGTTTCGTTGGGGATCAAATTCTACATATGAAGAATGAAATTCCTGGTGTATCCACTGGATACTTGACCAGTACGCCAACAGCTCAAAGCAATATTGTCAACACGCGCCGCATTTTAGATGCTGCACAAAAATACTCTTCTACTTTTAATCCTTCTTTTTCTGGTTTAAATAAAGAGCTGATGATGATGGCGAGCCAGCGCGGCGTGACTTTCTGGCCATGGACTTTCCGCTTAAATAAAGATGACTTCTACCGCATGTATGTACAAGGCACACATGGTCTAACGACTGATTATGCGCATGAATCTTCAAATCTGGCGGTAAAATTGAATACAGCAAGTCAGCTCATAGCCACTGCAGGCAAGCCTGTAGAAATCAATGCAGAAATCCAAACTCAAATTGGAACGAAATCGAATTACCTTGTTAAAAATATGCTGGTTTTGCCAAATTCGGCTAAATATACACAAAATGGCCAAGGGCTGACATTTACTGAAAAAGGTACAGCTTATGTCATGCCAAGCTATCAATATACGATGGCACCAAATTACACCTATACGATTTATGCAAAACCTGTCACTGTAACAATTCAATAAAATTAAAACATATGCTTAGATTCTTAGAGCATCACCTTGATGAGTTAATGTAGTAAAAACCCACTGTAAAGTGGGTTTTTTTAACTAAGTCAATAAAAATTGATAAAGCATGCTGTTCGGTAAGTATCAAGGTAGTTGTCATCTTTTATTGATTTTAAATTTGTATTTTTAACCGATCAGGATCAAGCATAACAACATCCGTTCTGTGCTAATTTTTAGTCTGTTTCTACCATTCTCTATTCCCATCCTTAATATTTTCTAAAATTAACATAATACACCTTATACGAAATGCGTTATAATTATCCTTATTAATCAATGGTATATATCATTTTGATTGGCCCGTATCCTCCAGATCGGGCTTTTTTAATGATTTGTCACGTTCCACGCCTATTCTTTGATCAATGTTTCACGCTTTTGATTAGCTCAGTTGAATAATGCCCTTAGCCATTCGGCAAGAAAAACCGGCTTAACCACCCTCTTTTCGGCTGCTCCGGTTCAACATGTTCCGGCACTGGAAT
>NZ_JAYWYV010000418.1:0-1183 GCF_048147885.1 Acinetobacter sp. 228 | reverse complement strand
CAGCGTTTTGGTAAGCGGTCAATTTATTTAATTGCCTTATGGGGGTTTGCTTTGGCTTCTACAGCAGGTGGTTTATTTAATCAGTTTGAATCGGTGTTGATTGCTAGAGCTCTGCAAGGCTTTTGTAGCGGATTAATGATTCCATTATCTCTTGGACTAATTTTTTCAGTTACGCCAAGTGAACAACGGGGAAGTACAACAGGATTATGGGGTGCCATGATCATGCTAACCTTAGCAGTTGGGCCTATGCTCGGAGCACTGGTTTTGGTATGGCTTAATTGGAAAGCCTTATTTTTTATCAATTTACCTGTTGCTTGTCTGGCATTAATTTTAGGCTATGTTTTTCTACCTAAAGAGCAAGGGGACAATAAGCAAGAGTTTGACTGGGCAGGATTCTTTTTTCTCGGTTCAAGCATAGTTTTATTACTTGGGACACTGAGCCAAATCCATCAAATTCAGGACTTACTTCAACCTCTATATGGTGTGCTTTTAGTTCTAAGTGTGCTGCTTTTTATAAGATTTATTTTTTTACAAAAGAATAAGTCGATGCCATTAATCGAGCCAGCTTTGTTTGCTACGAAGGGTTTCCGCTACAGCTTAGTCATTTGTGTGGCACAAACAGTAGGCTTATTTATTGGCATGTTGCTCATTCCACTATGGATACAGCACCTTCTAAAGTTAAGCCCGCTTTGGACTGGTTTTGCGCTAATGAGCAGTGCAGTAGTTACCGGTATTTGTAGTCAACCTGCCGGAAAATATCTAGATCGTTACGGTGCTGCAAAAATCATGTCTCTTGGACTAATAATTACTGTGGCTTCTTTTCTTTTGCTTGCTTGGGCACCTATACAAAATGTCTGGTTCATTGTGTTTTGTATGATATTACATGGCTTAGGAATGGGACTTTCTTATATGCCATCGACTACGGCAGGTTTGAACAGCTTACGCCAGCAGCAACAGCATCTAGTTACTCAAGCGGCCGCTCTAAATAATTTATTTCGACGTATTTTTGCAGCAGTGGCAGTCGTTATTGCCGCGTTATATCTTCAGCTAAGACAACAATCATTGCCGTTAAATACTCAAGCAATATTTACATCATTTCACACTATGCAGGAAATCTTTGTGTGTTGTGCAATTCTTATACTTTGCACTTTGCCGTTCGCATGGCGTTTTCCTGAACAGTACA
>NZ_JAYWYV010000417.1:0-1183 GCF_048147885.1 Acinetobacter sp. 228 | reverse complement strand
TTCTTTTGACTTTGACCGTGGTGCTCACCGTACTGGTGAATTACGTCGTGGTGCGGTTGTACAGGTTCAACAATGGAGTGATGTTGCAAACCTTACGCCGCAGGACTTAGCACCATATAAAACCGTTGTCATTGATACCGTGGGTGCAATGCTTGAATGCATTAAAACCCACCTGTTACTTACGGCAAATAACCGTCAAAAAGATGGTTCTTTAAAGTTAAAAGCTCAAGGTTTAGCGAACCAAACGTTCAAGCAATACATCAATACTTTGATCAGTTTAGGTAAAGATGTTGTTTTCATTGCACACGCATCAGAAGATCAAAACGGTGATCAAATTATTTACCGCCCAGATCTAGGTGGTAAAAACCGTAACGAGCTTTACCGTATCGCAGATGTCATGGGTTATCTAACAACTGTTACTACTGGTGAAGGTAAAAATGCCCGCGTTATTAATTTCAAACCTTCGCCTACACATCATGCGAAAAACTCAGGTGCTTTAGGCGGTGAAACCGGTGAAGTATGGGTACCTGATCTTAAAGCACACCCTACTTTCTTGGCTGACCTGATTACTCAAGCTAAAGATCACATTAACACCTTAACGCCTGCACAACTTGCAGCAGCTAAAGCCCAAGAAGAGCTAGAAAACTGGAAACAAAGCTGTGAAGAAGCTGAGCATGCAGGTGACCTTAATCAATTAACTGAGTCGCTTGATAAAGAACACATGTATTACCAGAACATGCGACAAGCAATGTTAATGAGAGCTAAAGCATTGAATTGCACGTTTGATAAACAACGTGGCACTTGGATTAGTCCCCCTGAATTTAACGGCATCTCAGATCAACAAAGAGACGAACTTCAAAACTTTATTGCTGAACGTGGCCTAGACGTAAAAACAGTATGTGAGCACTTAGGTATCGATGCCCTTATTCAAATTGAAGCAGCAAAACTTAAGGCAGTTAAACAAGACATTGAAACATTAGCTAAAACGGGGATGACAGCATGAATAATCTAATCACTGCAGCTGAAGCATTTGCAGCTCTTCAAAAAGGTAAAACTGTTCTTTGTCGTCCTATTGGAGACATGTTGGACTTTTCTGACTTAGATCAATTCCCCGCTTCTGTTTTTGGTAAACCGGGTTTTGAATTCTGCATCAAAATCGAAACTATTGAGCTGGCTGGCATTA
>NZ_JAYWYV010000416.1:0-1183 GCF_048147885.1 Acinetobacter sp. 228 | reverse complement strand
GACGCTTAAGCGGACCTATTTGAATCTCAATTTTTCCATCAATTTGTTGAATCGTTTCCCCACAAAATGTGTTAATACCAAGTAAGCTCGGTTGACTTCCACCCAAAGTGGTTAGCTGATCACCCGCTAACTTAAACGATTCCTGTACAAACTCTTTAATTGTAATTTCATGCTTAAAAATACAACTCAACATCGTCTTTAAAGCATGAACCGTATTATTTTGCCCCTGCATTAGGCCTGAAAATTCAGCGAAATATTCATCCAAGTCTTGTTGCTGATGTTGTGAGCGAACATAACCATTCAATGCATGGAGAATATCCAAATAATCATTTTTATTTTCAATTTCATAGCGCACAGGCAAGTGATAAGTAATACTTGACTCTACATACTGACTGGTCAGCTTATGATTAAATAAGCTTAAAAACTCTTTCGTTTCAGCGCGTTGTTGCCTTGGAGCCTGCTTAATTTTATTTGTATATGTATAAGGTAATGCACCTTGTATACCGGTAAGACCAACGATCAGGTTTGTTAAATGAACACGTTCATCTACTAACTCTAAACTTTCAATTTCAGTGGCTGGAAAGTTTAAGTTAAATGAGGTCTCAAATTTAAAATAGTCAGACCATGACAAAGCTGCGTCATTGGCAGGCATATGACGCAATAAACGTGTTGCTTGAATAAACTCAAAAGACTTAGGGCGTTGAAACAACTCAGCCGTTACAGAAGAGTCTTGCCACCAACGTTCTGACTGCATTGGTATAACTCCTGCTGAGATGAATAATCCTTAACCACCAAATCAACAAAACTATTAATTTGAACCTTTAAATTAAAAACACGACTTAATAACTGACTAAAAATATATAAGCTATGCCCTCTAAATACGGATGAATCAATTTGTAATTCAGCTTTTACTCCTCTTACAAACATTGGAAATGGTTTGCCATCTACGAGTTTATGGGTAAGAGAAAATTCTAATTTTTTAATTGATTCTATAATTAAATAGTTTTCTTTTGACTGCGGTAAGTTATATAAAGCCAGCAGCTCTTTAACATGAGAAACAGCATCCCCTTTCATAAGTGCTAAGCTATTTAATGAAAGATGCGAGATCACACGCCACTGTTCACTTTGGCCTTGTTCAAACTTATAAGGCTTTGTAGGTCGTTTTAAAACAATGGCACGTCTC
>NZ_JAYWYV010000415.1:0-1184 GCF_048147885.1 Acinetobacter sp. 228 | reverse complement strand
CCATTGCAGTTTTAACTGCCTACGGCAATATGGATATTGCAATTGCAGCATTAAAAGCAGGCGCTTTTGATTTTGTAAGCAAACCAGTCAACCAAGTACATCTAGATCAATTATTACAAAAAGCCTTGAATCGGCAAAAAGTAGAGTCTGATTTTGCCGAGAGTGCTTTAGAAAACAAATTATTAATCGGTTGTTCTCTGCCTATTCAACAATTACGCATCGCAATTAAAAAAATTGCTCGCTCTCAAGCACCGGTATTTGTTACCGGTGAGTCTGGAACAGGTAAAGAAGTAGTTGCTAACTTAGTTCATCGGCTGAGTAACCGTAGTGAAGGCCCTTTTATTGCAATTAACTGCGGTGCCATTCCAACCGAACTCATGGAAAGTGAGCTTTTTGGGCATAAAAAAGGGAGCTTTACCGGAGCAACTCAAGATAAACAAGGCCTCATTTTATCGGCACACGGTGGCAGTTTATTTTTAGATGAAATTGCCGAATTACCTTTAAGTATGCAGGTCAAACTGCTCCGCGCAGATCAGGAAATCGATGTTGATTTCCGTGTGATTAGTGCAAGTCATCAAGACTTAGATTTATTAGTTCGACAGGGCAAATTCCGTCAAGATTTATTCTTCCGTATTCACGTTATGGACCTCATATTGCCACCTCTACGTGAACGTGGCGAAGATGTCCTTTTACTGGCCAATCACTTTATTCAGAAAATTTGTATGGAGTGGGAAACGACACCTAAACAATTAACAGAAGCGGCCAAAACTTATCTGCTACAGCAACACTTTCCGGGTAATGTTCGTGAATTAAGAAATATGATTGAGCGCGCAATTACCTTAAGTGAAGATACCACTATAGATGTATCTCATTTACATCCTGCTCCACTAAGAGCAAATATTTCTAATCCTTTTGCTTCGGTTGCTCAAAGCATACAAACAACTCTGTCAGCTCCTCAAGTCGTAAAAAAATTACCAAGTGAAGGCTTAGAACGTTATTTAGAAAATATTGAAAAAGATATTTTACTCAATGCACTCAATATGACTCATTGGAATCGTACCTTAGCAGCTAAAAAATTAGGAATGACTTTCCGCTCTTTACGCTATCGTCTGAAAAAATTTGGCTTAGATACGGAGACAGAACAGGAAGTATAAAATTTACTTTCTTTTTAGAAGGAGATCGGC
>NZ_JAYWYV010000414.1:0-1186 GCF_048147885.1 Acinetobacter sp. 228 | reverse complement strand
CAAGGGCACACACCCGGACACCATAGCTTCCGTTTGAAGAGTAAAGGGCAACAAATTGTCTTTGTTGGTGATATTGTCCACTCACATTCTTTACAGTTTGATGCTCCAAAAACTGGGGTAGATTTTGATGTAAATTCAGAGCAGGCAATTAATACTCGTTTAAAAATGTTTGCTGAAATTTCAAATAAGCAACAATGGGTAGCTGCCCCGCATTTACCGTTCCCGGGAATTGGTCATGTGTATAAAGTGAATGCTGAGCAGTATCAGTGGATTCCTTTATATTTTAATAACAGTCTTGATAAATAAAAAAACAGGGCATTCATTGCCCTGTTTTTTTATGAAGATTGAGTTATTTTGCAGCTTTTTCAAAATTAGTGACAGCTTCGCGACCGAGTGCTGGGTCATCGGTAAATACGCCATCAACACCTGCCTTGAAATAGGCTTCAAACTCTTTTAACGCACCAGTTGGACAACGTTCAGCAGGTTTATCTGGGCTGCACTTTAACGGCGCTGGTAGGAAGTTGTTTTCTGGCCGGAAAGTATAAGGATGTACTTTTAAACCAGCCGTATGTGCATCAGAAATAAACGTACTAGTTTTATAAGAGCCATCATTATTAAAGGTCAGTATGTAACCTTTACTTGGTCCTACACCATTTGCATATTTGGCAACATCTTTTAACCCTTGTGCTGTGGCTAAATCAGCATAAGTTTTAGTATCACCAGACTCTACGAAGTCTGCTGGTCGAGATGTTTTTGAGTCGTATAGCTGAATAATTTGTGCGTGTTTAAGCGTCTTATGAAGGTCAAGCTCCCTTTTTAAATCTTTTAGATTCTGAACTTCAAAAGACTGTAAATAGACAGGTGCAATATCACGTGTATATTTATATTTGGCTAAGGTTTTTAGAAGAGTATCTTCCATTGCCAGATTTTGATTTTTAAAATAAGTCGGATGTTTCGTCTCAATATATAAGCCTATAATTTTCCCCGTCTTTTTATAGTTAGCTTCGGCAAGCTCAATGATTTGTTCTAGAGTTGGGACAGGGTAAAGATCATTATAAGCTGTGTTGGCTGGTCGAAACTCAGGAATACGTTCACGCGCTTTAAGCTGCTGTAATTCACTTAAAGTGAAGTCTTCCGTGAACCAACCGGTTAAGTCGACGCCATCAATATTTTTTGTTTTTTTACG
>NZ_JAYWYV010000413.1:0-1187 GCF_048147885.1 Acinetobacter sp. 228 | reverse complement strand
TTTCTTTTTCACTATCTTTAAGAATTTTACCGGCTTGCTGAAAAAATTTATGTTCTTCTTCTTTTAAGTGGTGATGGACTTTTTCGCTCAACTGTTTAGCGGTTGCCAACCAACTTGGGCTACTCATATCCGTTTTTTCAAGTTGCTCGACCAACTCATCCATTTCATGGTGTTCAGATAAAGCATGTCTCGTAATATCCAAACCGACATCATCAAACATTAAAGGGATATATAAATAACGGTCTTCGGCAACTGAGTGAGCATAAAGTTCGTTTTTTAATGCATCAAATAATTCTTTTCGTTCTTCGGTTAAACCATGTGTCTGGATTAATTGTTCAGAAAGGTTGCGTTGATTTTCGTGGCTTTCTCTTAATGCTTCGAAAATATTCATTCTCTTCCTCATTTTTAGTTAAAAAATCTTTTTTATTTCAAGGTTTATCGTACGGCAAAATTTATATTATTTAAGTAGCTTAAAATGAGACTATTTTTTACACAGTTTTCTTTCTAGTAAGTTTCTGTAATGATTTTTATATTTATAGCTTTAAATGATACACAAAAGTATGAACCACTCCTCAGGAACAGTTCATACTTTTATCTTATTTAACCTGTAACAAACATTTGATATCCCAAACGGCAAATCAGGATACTCACCAAAATTAAAAAGATAATACGTACAAAACCACTACCGTATTTAAGCGCGGTACGCACCCCAACAATAGAACCTAGCACGTTAGCCGCTGCCATCATTAAACCAATATGTAAAAGAGCGTGCCCAGTTGGGATGAGGAAACTCAGCGCAGCTAAGTTGGTCATAAAATTACCGATTTTTGACAACGCCGAAGCATGTAAAAAATCGACTTGTAAAAAACGAATGAAGAAAAAGATAAAGAAACTACCAGTACCCGGTCCGAAAATACCGTCATAAAAGCCAATCGCCAGACTACCGATACCAGCTAAAACGAGCATTTTCGTAGTAATTTTTTGCTCGGTATGAACCTGTCCGAAGTTCTTTTTAACTAGGGTATAAATCGCAATCACAATCAACATCACGAAAACGAAAGGACGCAATACCGATTGAGGGATAAGCGACAAACAAGCTGCACCTGCGAAAGAACTAATCAAAGCACAAATGGCAATAACGGCTAAAAGCTTCCATTGCAACTTTACTTTTTTAGCAAATGTATAAG
>NZ_JAYWYV010000412.1:0-1188 GCF_048147885.1 Acinetobacter sp. 228 | reverse complement strand
GGCTTCCTGAAGAGATCAGACTCAAGTGCCTCAATCTGGTCGCTGAACAATTCCATGGTTTCGGACCAACTTTAGCCCATGAAAAGCTGACTAGCGTTTATGGCTTTAATATTTCAGTAGAAACCCTGCGTTCCTGGATGATTGCAGCCGATTTATGGATTCCTCGCGCCAAGCGCCTGAAACGCCCGTATCAGCCTCGATATAACCGGGATTGTTATGGTGAACTGATCCAAATTGATGGCTCACATCATGACTGGTTTGAAGGACGAGCACCTAAATGCTGTTTACTGGTGTTTATTGATGATGCCACAGGAAAATTGCAGCATTTACGCTTCTGTGAATCAGAATCAACCTTTGACTATATGATTTCAACACGCCTGTATGTTGAACAGCACGGTAAGCCCTTAGCGTTTTACAGCGATAAACATTCAGTGTTTAGGGTAAATCAAAGCAGTAAGAAAGACACCAGGATTACCCAGTTTGGACGCGTACTCAGTACCCTCAAAATCGATATCATCTTCGCTAACTCACCCCAGGCCAAAGGTCGTGTGGAACGAGCGAATAGAACACTTCAGGATCGTCTGATTAAGGAGATGCGCCTGGAAGGTATCAATTCGATTGCAGATGCGAATAAGTGGTTGCCCTGCTTTATTGAGCAATTTAATCGTAAATTTGCCAAGATGGCTTTTAATCCCAAGGATCTACACCGGACTGTCACTGAAACAGCCGAAGAGTTAGATGATGTTTTTACCTGGCGTGAACCACGCAGAGTGACGAAAAGCCTGACCATTACTTATGATAAATGTGTATATCTCCTGGAGAATACAGAAGAAAATCAGAGGTTGATCGGCAAGTATCTTGAATTTCTAGAATACCCGGATGGTACTGTGGCCATCATGCATGAAAGTCGGAAGATCAATTACAGCATCTTCGATAAATTAAGTCAGCTGAACCAGCGAGAGATTGTTGAGAATAAACGGTTGGGTGCTGTTCTGAATCATATCCAACAGCAGCATGAAGAACTGGAACAGCAAAACAAACGCAATCGTTCTCAAAAGATGCCAAGCAGACGTGCACAGAAAACAGCAATTCAACAGCGAAATCTGAATCCTGTGCTTGACTTGGAAATGTCCATATAGGACATTTCTATTTGGTTATTAGGTAGGACATTTCTACTTGGGAATAACA
>NZ_JAYWYV010000411.1:0-1190 GCF_048147885.1 Acinetobacter sp. 228 | reverse complement strand
GAGCGATTCAGGCAGAAGGCTGGCAACTTGATAAAGATATTAAAGTGATTGCTCAGGCGCCAGAAGTGGCGGGACCTGCATTAAAAAGTCATAAAATTTCTGCACATGCTGACTTCGTACCATTTGGTGAGTTATTTGCTTACCAAGGTTTTGCCAAAAAAATCTATGATGGTTCTCAAGCAAAATCACCCACATTTCATGGTTCGCTTGCCAGCAAGGATTATGCACAGCAGCATCCCGAAGTCATAAAAGCTTATTTACAAGCAACTATTGAAGCGAATCGTCTGATTCAGGAACAACCAGAAAAATATAGTGAAATTATTGCTGAAAAAACAGGTATTCCTGCCGAAGTTGTTTATCTATTTCATGGCCCTTTAGGTCTGCAAACTCGTGACTTAACGTGGAAACCTGAATATCGAAAAGCGACTCAAATTGCGATAGATACCTTAAAAGTTTTAGGAAAAAACGACGGTACGCTTGATGTAAATAAATTTATTGATGACCAATATATTAAGGATGCATTTCAGGCATCTGGACTTAATTACAGCCAGCAACTTGCTGACTATGCAAAATCACCTTTGGTTGCCAATGATGCTTTAACGGGCCAACCCATCAAGACATTTGATCGGGTAACTCAAATTTGGGTAAAGGGTGAAGAAAAAGTTCGTAGCTATGAAACGCCTGAGCATGCTTTTTCTGATTTAAAGAAAATACAAGCCGATGGAAAAACGGTGCGTGTGGTTTATAGCCAAGATCATCAGTCCGACATTAAGTTACTTGCCAATTTGGCATGGTATGCCACAGACAAAACAGGACAAATTCAGGCTTTTTTATTAAAAGATGATGCTGAAAAATGGGCTAAACAACAGGGCGGAAAAGTATATGACTTTAAAGCTATTCAACTTGTAACACAGAGCTGATGTGTTGTCTTACCTAATGATCAGGAGGTGACAAATGAGTAGTTTAGCCCAGACAAAACCTAATAACCAAAGTACATTTTTGACTAAATTTTTTCAGCAGTTGAGATCATATCCGGCGCGTTTAAAAAGCTACGTGATTGCTTTTACATCCATAGCTTTTTGGATAGTCATTTGGCAAGGACTTGCTCAGTTTAAAGTAAATTTAGGCTTTGTGAACTTTAGCAATGTCCCGACACCTTTAGATGTCATTCATGCGCTATGGGCTTTTTT
>NZ_JAYWYV010000410.1:0-1191 GCF_048147885.1 Acinetobacter sp. 228 | reverse complement strand
AGCCAGATTCAGGGACATGAACCGCTAGCTCACCGAGACACAGCATAACGGTATAGGCAATTAGACCGCCCAAGAAATAAGAGATAATTGCGCCAATTGGACCTGCTTGAGAGATTACGTCGACAGACCCAAGAAAAAGACCTTTACCTATGTCACCGCCAAGTGAGATCATCACCAAATGTCGAGTACTCATTGCTCGTTTCAAAGGTGCAGAACTTCCATGTTGCGATGCATCATTATTCCGATAATTTAATGATTGCATATAAAAAACTGTAACGACAATTTAGTAAAAAATCATTTTAGGATAAAAAAATAAATATGCAATTATCTTTGAATAGTGAAGTTATTTTAAGCAATCTTTTGCCAATCAAATAAAATATATTTTAAAAACAATTAATTAATAATTATTAGGGTAATTATTGTATTTTAATTAATCTTACATCATTTCTTTAATTTATATAAATTTAAAAACTATACTTTTTAAAATATAATAATTTTTCACTTAATTCCCCATGCCTACTTTTAGCTTTATCTTTATTTAAAAATTAGACACACTATTTATTTAAATAATGACTTTTAATTTTATATACAAATAAATTGATAAAAAAATATTTTTTAAGCAAAAAATAAAGCTCAAATCTTGAGATTTGAGCTTTATTTAATCGAGGAAATGACTTAGTAGCTGGTCAATACAAACTGTTGAGATGGCTGAACAGAACCTTCAACGTAATCACAAACACCTTGTTCATCACAATTTAAATTTAATTGCTTGTAGCTTAACGCAAAGAAATCAGAATATTGTTTAATGACAAACGGACTCATATCCGAAGTGAGTGCGTCACCCTGTTTAAACAATTTAATAATTTTTCGGTCATTCATCCCTAACAAATAAAGTTCATTATTTAATTCAATCTGAACAACCCCAGTGTGTTCTGCCATAATCGGGATCAAATATGATGGGTTTGCCAACACTACATCTACAGCATAGGTTTCAAGCTTTAGATTAATCAAATTAAATACTAGTATTGCCTCAAATTGATTTTTAAAACCTTTTTTAGGGTTTTTAGCTTGCTGGCTATACTGAATTTTAATTCCAAGCTTCTGAAAATCTTGTTCTGTAGCTTGCTTTGTTTTAATAAGACTACGTGTGACCGCTTGCTTAAGTGGATTGTCTAAATAACGTTCATCTAA
>NZ_JAYWYV010000409.1:0-1192 GCF_048147885.1 Acinetobacter sp. 228 | reverse complement strand
GTAAACGTGAACCAGGTGCAGAAGAGGAAAAAGAATAATGGGCCAGATCCCTTTAGAACATGGTTTGATTGTTGCAACCATTCTTTTTGCACTCGGTTTTTACGGTGTAATGGTGCGACGCAACCTTTTATTTATGTTAATGAGCCTTGAGATCATGATGAATGCTGCAGCGTTAGCATTCGTTCTTGCGGGTAGCGTATGGGCACAACCAGATGGACAAGTCATGTTTATTCTGATTTTAACCCTTGCTGCTGCAGAGGCGTGTATCGGTCTTGCGATTGTCCTTCAGTTCTATCATCGCTTCCATCATTTGGATGTGGATGCTGCTAGTGAGATGCGCGGATGAGTTATTTATATCTAACAGTATTATTTCCGCTAATCGGTTTTATTTTATTGGCGGCTGGGCGTGATAAGCTCTCTGAAAATGTTGCAGCAATTATTGGTGTAGGTTCTGTAGGTTTATCTGCATTATTTGCATTGATTGCTGGTATGGCATTTACCAGTAGCGGCCAGCAAGTTTTTGTTCAAAATCTTTGGACATGGTTCAATGTTGGTGGTTTCGCGCCTGGCATTAGCTTACATTTAGATGGCTTATCTTTACTCATGATGGGCATGATCACGGGTGTTGGTTTCCTAATCCACATCTTTGCATCATGGTATATGCGTGGTGAAGAAGGGTATGCGCGCTTCTTCTCTTATTTCAACCTGTTCGTTGCAAGCATGCTTTTGCTTGTGTTGGGTGACAACTTAGCGTTGTTATTCTTAGGTTGGGAAGGCGTAGGTCTATGCTCTTACTTGCTGATTGGTTTCTATTATGCAAATCCTGCAAATGGTTGGGCAGCGATCAAAGCATTTACAGTTACCCGTGTAGGTGACGTATTCTTACTTATCGCTTTATTCTTGCTTTACCAACAATTTGGTACGCTTAATACTCAGTACATCGTTGAACACGCAGCAGAAGTAATGACGAAGAGTTCGTCACTTACTATCTGGACTGCATTAATGTTGTTCTTGGGTGCTGCTGGTAAATCTGCACAAATTCCATTGCAAACATGGTTAGCAGATGCGATGGCAGGTCCTACACCTGTTTCTGCATTAATCCACGCAGCAACAATGGTAACAGCTGGTGTGTACTTGTGCTGCCGTCTATTCAGCGTATTTGAACTTGCGCCTGAAGTGATGCAATTCATTT
>NZ_JAYWYV010000408.1:0-1192 GCF_048147885.1 Acinetobacter sp. 228 | reverse complement strand
CTCTTTAAATATGGTAAAACCATATTTAAAGAGGTTGCAGTTCTGAAAATTTGGCGGCAGATGATGGAAATGGAAAAAGCCAAAAAGCGTGGTCGACCTGCTCAGGTGTTACAGATTGCTGAGTTACATGCATTTGTAGAGTTTTTAGAACAGCAAGAACAGCTTTCTGATCTTCAATCTCAAGTGTTAAAGGCTTTAAATAGTGTTGATTGTAATTTTGAGGGGCTAACTCAGACAGATCAGGTTCTGGTCAAAGAGGCTTTAAAACCTTATCGTGAACATCTGAAGTTGAAATTGCTGTTTGAAGAGTTGAATAATCTGCCTCTTAAAACCGAGTATGAACAGAAGTTTTTAGATCTGTATGAACTTTTTCAAAAGAATGCACTAGATCAGATGGAACTAAATATTTTAAAAACCTTGGCGACACGGTATCTGAATTTTAAAGCGCAAAAGCTTGAATACAGTGATTTAGAATTGTATTTGAGTCAGCTACAGAAGAAGGATGCTGGGAAAAAACGCAAAGCTGAAAATCAACGTAAATTTGAATTAGGTGGTGCTGTTCTTGTCGCATTTAAGAAACTCAATATTGATATTAGCAATGATACTCCTCAACAGATTACCAATCGGATTATGAATACGACAAAGTTTCATAATGAAGTACGTAAATCTTTAATTTTTAAAGATGTTAAGACATATGAAAATGAATATTTTAAAGCAAATAAACTTTTTATTCAGGTGTTAGAAGGATTACATACCTGGCAAAAGGGCGGAGAATTATTGTCAGTAATTGAAATTAAAAAGGCCTTAGAAAAAGGCGAAGAGTAGTTTATTTAGCAGGGATTTTAGAGAAGTTGGACATTTCTATTTTGGGCTTACAATCGAATTTCGTATACAGAGACATTATGTAAATTTAGAGTACACCCTAAAGTAACGTCATGGCGACCCCAATCCTGAACCTAAAATCAATGTTTTAGAAGCCGTAGAACATCAATTTTAGTATGCTCAAAGAAAGTCTTAGATTTATACGTGACAATAGAAAGAGCCAGTTGTATGAACTGGCTCTTTCTATTTGGGATTTACTTACCCATTGCGATTTTTTACCGTGCCTCTCATAAATTAACAGTCAAAGCTGAAGAAGTGCTCTGGGAAACAAGAAACAAAGGCTTTTTGAATATCGCTGTACTCACACTCA
>NZ_JAYWYV010000407.1:0-1192 GCF_048147885.1 Acinetobacter sp. 228 | reverse complement strand
CTCTGCACACGACAAAAAAAACAAAAAAGTCTGTTAAAGCAAAGGCATAATAGTAATTTTTAAGACGAATCAGACCATGCCAAACTTTAACAGACTTAGTGAAACTTTAACCCAAAACCTGAGCATGAACAAGGCAAGAATCAATTGTTTGAGCCTAATGATAATAGCCCTGATTACTGCTCAAAGCAGTAATCTTAAAAAAAATAGCAAGACACCTTCCTAAGGGTGGCAAGACCGACAGTCACTATCGCAGACTACAGCGATTTTTTGCCGAAGCGAGGATAGACTACGATCAACTGGCTTTAATGATATATCGACTATTTGGGCTAGGCAAAGTCACCTTAACCATTGACCGCACCAACTGGAAATGGGGTAAAAGTAACCTCAACATCTTTATGCTAGGGGTGGTATATAAAGGGATAGCCATCCCCTTATACTGGCAAATGCTAGATAAGCGAGGTAATACAAACCATCTTGAACGCTGTGAACTTATTGAGCGGTTTATCAAACAATTTGGCAAAGATAACCTTGAGATGATAGTAGCAGACAGAGAGTTTGTTGGCGAAAAATGGTTTAACTGGCTCACCAATAATCACATACCCTTTGCCATACGGATTAAGAAGAACAGTAAAGTTAAGAATCATCATGGCAAGTTGGTACAGATTAAAGAGTTATTACGCCATGTTAGCCATCAAGAAACATATCGACATGGACGAATACTGACTGTCGATGGTTGTTTGGTCCGAGTATTTGCCAAGCGTGATAAAGACTATGGTTTAGTGATTGTGGCCACCAATCAACTAGAAACAGTGGATGCGATGACAAGCTATGCTAAGCGTTGGGAGATTGAGACTTTATTTGCTTGTCTAAAGGGCCGTGGCTTTAATCTTGAAGATACCCACTTAACCCATCTTGAACGGGTCAGTAAATTAGTCGCAGTGAACGCCTTAGCATTTTGTTGGGCTTATCATGTCGGTATTTATAAAGACAAAGATAAGCCGTTAAAGCGCAAGTTAAAGTCAAACGCTCGACCTCAAGCCAGTTTGTTTGCGCTTGGCCTGGATGTGTTGATTGAGGGCCTTCACTTGGTGTTCTTTAACAATGATAAGACTGTATTTCGACAGTTAGTTAGCTTTTTAACCCCTAAACCTATGAAAATCGGGTGGGGATGATTTTTTTGTCGTGTGCAGAG
>NZ_JAYWYV010000406.1:0-1193 GCF_048147885.1 Acinetobacter sp. 228 | reverse complement strand
AACAGGCTCATAATGTGGTTGGGTTTGTTGTAATTCGGCTCCTAAACCTAGACGTTGCAGGCACTGAGTAATCTTTTCGTCTTGAGTACTGTGATACACCGCTAAGTGGCGGGCGGGCAAATCAAAATGAAGTTCTTGAATATGTTCAGCATAAGAAGCTAAAGCCATTCGTACCATTTGTTCTTCGGCTGCACAATCCATACGGGGAATATGATAATAACTCACCCATTGGGTTTTATTTACCCTAGGTTCACTTGCCACAGAAAAGTCCTGAGCTGCTACATTTGAGCACCCACAGCTAGAACAGCTTTTATTTACATTTATTTGATTCTCTTGTTTTTCTAAAGCCATCTTTGCACCATAACTGACACAAAAAACAATGCCATCAGTATAAACCAATGGCATGTCATTAAGCTTACTTTTTGTTCGGCAATTAGAATTTTAGTGTTAACCCAGCTCCATAATACCAACCATGTTCTGAGCCGGTTCCAGTTTGCCAAGCGGTTTGTTTTAAACCTTTTTCATAACCATAACCGAAATCAACAAATGGCATTACCTTTTTATTGATTTCATAACGGGTTTGAAAGCCAGCTTGTAAACTCGACAGGCCTGTTTTACTGGAATACCGAGATTCATCTTGTAAAACAACATCTGCTTTTAAATAGGGCTGACCAATCAACTTTTGAGTAAAAAGCAAATCTTTTTCTGTCTCTAAGCTTAACTTCCATAACTGATCTTCACCTACATAAAGATAAGCATCGGTTTCAAAGAAGTAAGGCGCCATGCCATGTAAGCCCACTACACCAGCCCAGCGATCTTGCTTTTCGTCTTCCCGTTGTAAACGTTCATAGTTTACCCCGGCCTGTACATCCCAATAGTCAGCTACATTTCGACTATAAAGTACTGAACCGCCATACTTGGCATCTTCCGACTCGGCATTTTCAACATGGGCTTTAATGAACAATTTATTTTCATCGGTTCCCACCCAGCTTTCCAATTCAGAAGAAAAACTGCCTTCACCCTCTTCATTTTGGGTCCAGGCAGTATCAATCTTTGTTGCTTGATAAACCTGTCCACCATGTTCGCGTAAATGATCGTGTGTTAAAGGTTCTTGAGCAAAAGCAAATACAGATATACCCGAGAAAGCACCGCAACATATCATTTGAGAAAATAACTTAGTGATGCGCATGACT
>NZ_JAYWYV010000405.1:0-1194 GCF_048147885.1 Acinetobacter sp. 228 | reverse complement strand
GGGCTTTACCGAACAAGATTTAGCGCACCCAGATTTTCGGGTTTTTCAGCCCGTAGGTTGCCCTGAATGTCGTGAAGGCTATAAAGGCCGTGTCGGTATTTATGAGGTAATGAAAGTTACACCTGAAATTTCCAAGATTATTATGGAAGATGGCAACGCTTTAGAAATCGCAGCTGCTTCTGAAAAATTGGGGTTTAATAATCTACGTCGTTCAGGTTTAAAAAAGGTGATGCAAGGGGTGACCTCTTTACAAGAAGTCAACCGTGTCACCAGTGAATAAGACACTATTTAAAAAATAAGGATAATCTAATGGCTGTCAAAAAGGCACAAATGATGCCGACTTTTGCTTATGAAGGGGTTGACCGTAAGGGCGTAAAAGTCAAGGGAGAACTTCCGGCTAAAAACATGGCCTTAGCCAAAGTAACCTTACGCAAACAAGGGGTGACTGTTCGAAATATACGTGAAAAACGTAAAAATATTCTTGAAGGTTTATTCAAGAAAAAAGTCACCACACTCGATATTACGATTTTTACTCGACAATTGGCGACCATGATGAAAGCTGGTGTACCACTCGTACAAGGCTTTGAAATTGTAGCTGAAGGTTTAGAAAACCCGGCCATGCGTGAGGTTGTACTCGGTATTAAAGGTGAAGTCGAAGGTGGTAGTACTTTTGCCTCAGCTTTAAGAAAATATCCTCAACATTTTGATAACTTGTTTTGTTCACTTGTTGAGTCTGGTGAACAATCAGGCGCACTCGAAACGATGCTGGACCGCGTTGCAATTTACAAAGAAAAAAGTGAGTTGCTCAAGCAAAAAATCAAGAAAGCAATGAAATACCCAGCAACAGTTATTGTAGTAGCCATTGTGGTGACCATTATTTTGATGGTTAAAGTAGTTCCCGTTTTCCAAGATTTATTTGCGTCTTTTGGAGCAGATTTACCTGCATTTACGCAAATGGTTGTGAATATGTCGAAATGGATGCAGGAATACTGGTTCATTATGATTATTGCGATTGGCGCAGTCATTGCTGCCTTTCTGGAAGCAAAAAAACGCAGTAAAAAGTTTCGTGATGGCTTAGATAAACTGGCGCTTAAGTTACCTATTTTTGGGGACTTGGTTTATAAAGCAATTATTGCCCGCTATAGCCGCACGCTTGCTACAACATTTGCCGCAGGTGTTCCACTTATTGATGCA
>NZ_JAYWYV010000404.1:0-1194 GCF_048147885.1 Acinetobacter sp. 228 | reverse complement strand
ACCAAAAAGCCGAACGGCCACAAAGTTGAGTATGGTTAAGATCGCCAATGAAGTAAATGCCGGAATCCAGACGGGTAAATCTGGATACCAAAACTGCATGTACCCTCCGATCACGATTACATCGGCAATCGCAGTAATAATCCAGTTACACCAGTAGGACCAACCAAGGAAGAACCCCGCCCACGGACCGAGATAAGCCGTTGCAAAATCGGCGAATGTTTTAAAATTGGTATTTGCAAGCAACAATTCACCCATTGCCCGCATTACGAAGAAAAAGAAAAAACCAATAATTAAATAGGTTAAAACAATTGAAGTACCCGAAACACTTAATGTTTTCCCGGAACCCATAAATAATCCAGTACCAATTGCACCACCAATTGCGATCATTTGAATATGACGATTTGTCAATGAGCGCTGCAATTTCTCTTCTTCTTGCTCAGTCATATGTTGACTACCAAGAAGATCTCCTTCCAGGAATTGCTTTCCGTTATTCTTACTCATGTAATATTTACTCCAATTTATAGCAACCGTCGTAAATGCTTTAATAATAAATAAATTATATGATTATTAATTTAGTCCATTAAATCATGTTAAAAATATTATTAAATCATTTAAAACCTTATAAATTCCTTTTTAAAAGCTATCACCTATAACAATAAAAATTATTCATTATTCCTTTCCTTCATTATTATATTAGTCTGCATTTAAAAATATAATTTTGAAAAATTCTTAAAATATATAAATTAATTACATATTTTATTGAATCATCTTTTATATAATAAAACAGACTAATTAATCCCAGCTCAGCGAGCAAGATTGTATTTATCCATATACCCATCTTGCGCTAGCGATAATATAGTATTCCTTCTTAAATTTGGTGAAATGTATAGTATTTCTGCTTAATTAACAGCCATTCGCAAATGTTCTGTTTCTTTAAGTTTGTTCACTATCTGTGGGTTCGAGTCCTGTTTAACATGGACGCTTAACACACGGACTAAACCACCATTTTCAACATTTAATTGTTTTGCTTGTGCTTTTGTTATTTGCAATGACTCCTGATAAGGTGTGCCGAATACAAGAATTGCTCGATAATTTTCATAGTTATCGTTGGCCACAATATAGGGTTCATCACCTGAACTAAGAGGAATAGACTCTACAACTTGCACAGTTAAAATCTGGCTTTCTTTAATTGCT
>NZ_JAYWYV010000403.1:0-1196 GCF_048147885.1 Acinetobacter sp. 228 | reverse complement strand
GTGCTTTTGAGGAAGATCCACGCAAAACCCTATTTTTAGAATGGCTAAAAGCAGAGATGAATGAGAGTCAACATAAATTGCTCTAGGCTTATCTGTTTTATTTAAAGAAAAATGATTTAAAAGAAACCATGCGTGTCGTGCTGAAAGAGCAGCTTGATGCAGGTGTCGTATCAGCGATTAAACTTGCCGACGGACAAAATTTATATGTTGATGTAACTGCAATAGAGCAACAATTGGATACTGATTTTGGTCTAAAAATACTTTCGCCTTTTGATAACGGGTATTTGGATATTTTTGTTTGCCTATTCTTTATCAAAATGAGTTAGTAGGACGAATCGACTGTAAAGCACACCGGACAGTAAAAGAACTAGAAGTGATTAGTCTACATTTAGAAAAAACGGTAAAAGATAAAGAGCATTTCTTTTTTGAATTAGATCAGGAACTCAAGCGTTTTGCAGCATTTAATCAATGCTCAACTGTGACTGATCAGGTAGTCAAACTCATTCGCAGCAAGCTTTAAGTACCAATCTATTTGGGTAGTCAAAAATGATTAAAGCTAAAACACCAAAAGAGTAAAAATTTTTGGTGTTTAACTTCGCTTAGTTCAAAGACATACGGTATTGAATAACGCCGGGCTTTTGTGCAATCCAATCATAGAGCTTTTGGGCTGTTTGATTGCTTTCTTGAGTATGCCAATATAAACGTTCACAGCTATGTTTGGTGGCTTGCTTCTGTACATAATCAATAAGCTGTTTACCAATGTGTCGTCCACGAACTTCAGGAGATACATACAGATCTTCTAAATAACAGTAGTTATTTTCTGCCCAAGTAGACCGATGAAACATATAAGTGACAAAACCTAAGATACGTTCTTTATTTTTGGCAACTGCACAATAAATAGATTCTTTTTCATCGAAAAAACGATCCCAAGTCATTTTTGTGATATGGAGGGGTAAATTGACCTGATAGAAATTTTGATAGGCAACCCAATATTCTAACCATTGAGTATAGTCTTGTTGTTGAACTGGCGAGACTTCGATCGTTTCATTTTGAATCATAATTACACTTCATGCTGACTAATTGATGAAATTATATATTGGATATGAATGTTTTATAGAAACATTAAAGTATTAAAAACTAACACAATAAATTTGATGAGAAAAGAAATTGCTTATTTTTATAACTTTCTAAAATAA
>NZ_JAYWYV010000402.1:0-1196 GCF_048147885.1 Acinetobacter sp. 228 | reverse complement strand
AAAGCGCAAATGTTGCAATAAATGGATACATAACACTACATGATTTGTTTAAAAAACAAGCTATTGTAGATATTTGAGTTATTTTGTATTCACAACAAAGAGTTGAGGGCAACAATGGCATTTCGAAATAATGTTCCGCAAGCCAGTTGGCGCTTGGCAAAAATTGCATTGGGCGGTATTGTTCTGACTGGCTTGGCTGTCGGAACATATGCCTATGCCCAGCAGAAGCCTCTACCTACAGTCGATAAGGTTGAATTAGACCGTTATTTAGGTGTGTGGTATGAAGTCGCGCGTAAACCTGCTTTTTTCCAAAAAAAATGTGCTTACAATGTATCTGCAACCTATACCTTAAATGAAAATGGAAACATAGTTGTAGATAACCGCTGCTACGATAATCAAAAGCAATTACAGCAATCTATCGGTGAGGCTTTTGTAGTTAATCCGCCGTATAACACGAAATTAAAGGTAAGCTTTTTACCCGAGGCTGTAAGATGGATTCCGATAATTCGTGGAGACTACTGGATTTTAAAGCTCGATGAAGATTACCAAACAGTTTTGGTAGGCGAACCTTCCCGAAAATATCTTTGGGTTTTATCTAGAACGCCACATCCACACAAAGAAGTGGTTGATGAATATCTAAATTATGCAAAAACATTAGGATTTGATATTCGAGATATTATTCATACCGAGCATAAAGAATAAATATATGCTGCTTAAGAAAAAACCATGTTTTCGCATGGTTTTTTCTTTTTTATAGTGGATAAATCAAGTATTGTATCGCTTTATTTTTCTTAAAGTATAAAGAGGTTAGTGATGTTAAAGGGCGTGATTTTGTCTGTCATGGCATCATTAACTTTTGGTGTTCTTTATTTTTATACTCAATTACTCGGCCAGCTTGATAGTGAACAGACTTTCGGATGGCGTATTATTGCGACTTTGCCATTTTTAACTTTATTTATGTGGTGGAGTGGTGATTTAAGCCATATTAAAAATATATATCAACGTATTTTAGCGAAACCTTCTTTACTTCTATTACTCATTACAACATCCATTTTGACTTCGGTGCAGTTATGGCTGTTTTTATGGGGGCCTATGCATGGACGTGGTTTGCAAGTTTCTTTGGGATATTTCCTGTTACCGCTTGTTTTGGTTTTAGCGGGTAGTGTCTTATATGGAGAGAAAATATCGAAATTTCA
>NZ_JAYWYV010000401.1:0-1202 GCF_048147885.1 Acinetobacter sp. 228 | reverse complement strand
AAAGCGAGTATTCTCACAGGTATTCATACTGCGCTTTTCTAATAATTTTGCATCTACCCCACGTGCTTTCAACCATGCTTGCATATAAGGGGCTTCAACTCCACTTAGTACGATAGGTAGATGGTTTTTCTTTTCAACTTCTAAGGTTTTTTCTAGTCTTAACCGCGTATAGCTGTTAACTACAATATCTTTGCCATTTTTATCTAAAGTTAAACCACCGCCCAATACTACAATCGCATAAGGTTCTGATAACTTTTTAGGTTGAGCAGGCAGAGGGTTTTTACGAACATATTCAACTTTCTGCTCAGGCTCACTCGCCGCTTTTTGATGCTCTGGCACTACAGGTTTTCTTGCTAAAAACTCCGTATATTGTTCTGTAAGGGCTTTATTTTCAGAACTATTAATAGAAAGTGCTGCATCAATAGGGCTACTTGCTTCATCGGCCGCATCAATTTCTGAGTTTTTCGCAACCAAAGGAACACTCACAGCCGTCGTTTCTTTCTCTTCCTGTAGTTCTTGTTCTTTTTCTTCTAAAAGAATAATTTGCTGCAAAGCCTTATAGTTTTCTTGTATGTAACCCAAATCTGCTGTCTTATTTTCACGTAAAGCATCTTCTGTTAACTTCAAATAAGCCTGACGAGCAATCCATAAATTTGACCCCGGCTCTAAGTTATCATGTTCACTTAATGCTGCTTTTCGCTGGCTTTCCGCAGCCACCTCATTAACATCTACCGGAACAAAATAGTTAAGTCCAGCTACAATAAGTTTTGAATAAAACGGCGAATACAAAAAAATCACGAAACAGCCTAATAGTACAAATAGTACAGTAACTACTTGTACAAAACGTACCATCAAGTGTACTTTTGGCATAAAACTATTCCGTATGATTTTCAATTAAACCTAAATTGTTATAAAGCACAGGCTCTGGTTCTAACATAATTTGGAAACGCTGTTCAACATCATGTTGTACAGCTTGATAAGTTTTCTTTACATCCGCAAGAGATGCATTGGCATAATTCACCAAAACCAAGGCTTGCTTATGGAACATCCCCACTACACCAAGCTGTTTACCTTTCCATCCAGCCTGATCAATTAACCAACCAGCAGCAATTTTAACGTTACCATTAGCCTGAGGATAATGTGGAATTGTTGAGAATTGTGCGATTAATCGTTCGAATTCTTGAGTATTTACAATCGGATTT
>NZ_JAYWYV010000400.1:0-1203 GCF_048147885.1 Acinetobacter sp. 228 | reverse complement strand
ACACCTTCAAGCTGCATACCTTCAGTCAACTGAGCAACTTCAGTAATGTCTTCACGGAATTTAGCTGTGCGGAATTCTGGACGAGGGTCACGGCCCGGTTTTTCAAGTTCTGCTAAAACGTCTTGAATGGTTGGCAAACCGAATTTGTCATCAACAAACTCTTCTGCTTTAACCTGACGAATAATTTCGGTATTGCCAATAATGTCTTTTACCGTTGTCGCTTTTGCTGCAACAATTTTCTCAACAAGACCATAACTTTCAGGGTGAACAGCAGATGCATCTAATGGCTCTGAACCATTTTGGATACGCAAGAAACCAGCTGCCTGTTCAAAAGTACGTTCGCCAAGACGCGGTACATTTTTAAGTGCCTGACGTGTGTCAAAACGGCCATGCTCTTTACGGTATTCAACAATTTGCTGTGCAATTGCTTTGTTTAAACCTGCAATATAAGCCAAGATTGCTGGTGAAGCAGTATTTACATCTACCCCGACAGCATTCACACAGTCTTCTACAACCGCATCAAGCGTTTTTGCCAAACCAGTTTGGTTCACATCGTGTTGATATTGACCTACGCCAATCGACTTCGGATCAATTTTAACAAGCTCAGCCAACGGGTCTTGTAAACGGCGCGCAATAGAAACTGCCCCACGGATTGAAACATCAAGCTCTGGAAGTTCCGCCGCAGCAAGTTCACTTGCAGAGTAAACAGAGGCACCTGCTTCGCTTACAGTTACACGAGTTAATTTAAGATCTGTATTTGCAGCCATCATTTCAGCTACAACAGCTTCTGTTTCACGGCTCGCAGTACCATTGCCAATAGCAATAAGCTCGACATTGTATTCACGGCATAGACGTGCAAGCTCAGCAATTGAGCCTTCTTTATCTTCTTTAGGCGCAAATGGATAAATCGTGCTAAGTGCAAGTACATCACCAGCTACGCATACTACGGCTAGTTTCACACCAGTACGAATACCAGGGTCAACACCCAAAGTCGTACGGCTACCAGCTGGCGCTGATAACAATAAGTGACGAAGATTTTCAGCAAACACCTGCATTGCTTCTGCTTCAGCAGCAAGACGTTTTTCTGTAAGTAATGAATGCTCGATTTGAGGACGAACTTTACCTAACCAGAATAATTTTGCAGTTTGTTTTAAGAAGTCTTGACGTGTTTGTGGCTGAACCTGATCAAGGTTGTATTCAGTT
>NZ_JAYWYV010000399.1:0-1203 GCF_048147885.1 Acinetobacter sp. 228 | reverse complement strand
CCCGGTGTGGTAATTACAGCATGTGCCTGCCCTTCTGTTTCAATTTGAAAAGTAAGATGATCACCACCTGCAATTCCAGCCGGTGGATGAACAATAATGGCATGACAAACCCCAGTTTTTTCGGGCCAGAGCATTTTTTGCACCCGAACGGGGCCATAATGTTTTCTGTGACTCATTATGGTGCGAGAGTTTTCATGACAAAACCCCAGTTCTAACTGGGCATACCAAAATGGTGCTGAAGAAGTCTGAAAAGTTTGTTGAATTCGATTCATTTTGGCTCATTTTTGATAATGGCTTTTTTGATAAGCAAAATATGCACCAAAAGCAAAAAGTGGTTATTACAAACTTAGAAACAATTTTTTTATTTTAATGAGTCAAAAAAACATCAATGTCTAACATAAAACCACAGTAAAGCATGGAATTATTTATACAATAGCGCCCATCCTCGCTCTTATAAATTTTTCCCATGAAAATCTTTTTCGTGTTAGTACCGTTTGTATTTTTAACTGGGTGTATTTTTGGCCAATCAAGTGAGGTCAAACGTGCAGAAAAAGTTTTAAATAACTTTCAATGTAAAAATATTGAAACAAGTGAAATTTCTACAAGTTCAATCAATTCTTATTACCAGCAATCTTGAGCGGTGAGTAAGGAAAAAGCGACCTCTTATGTAGAAAGCTATAAAAATGGTGAAGAATTATTCGCGATGCCCTTAGATGAAGTCGTAGAACAGCAATACCAACTTTATAAAGCAGCTTGCGATTCTTTAGGTGGGGTTTCTGCCCAACCATAAATTTTTAAAAGTATCCATTAAATCACTTTAGTGGATACTTTTAATTCTCAACTAAAATATAAAAAACATAGCCCCAATCTGTGCAATTTTTACTCACTTTACCTTTTGTTAAAATTAAGCTACATACTAGAGCTTTTATTTTCGATTCTTTTTTCCTAGCCTGTCAGTACTTTATATTTATATTTTTGAGGTTTTATTCATTATGAAAAAATCATTATTAGCAATTGCACTTATGAGTACTCTTCTTGTCGCATGTAATAAACATGAAAATAAAACAGAAACAACCTCTGATGCATCTACTCCTGTACAAACTACTCAATCACATAATAATGAAGCGGTAGATACAGCACATACAGCCGAGAATTCTTTAGATTGGGATGGCAAATATAAAGGTACGCTTCCTTGCGCAGACT
>NZ_JAYWYV010000398.1:0-1203 GCF_048147885.1 Acinetobacter sp. 228 | reverse complement strand
AGGATTTTCCCAACACCATTTTTTGTGTACGTTGGTTGTGATAACTCAGTCGTGAGTAATGCCAATTCCTTAGCATCGATATCTTCACTTGATAGTGAAATGATCATGTCTGGATCATAATCACGCCCCTCAAGTGCTCTAAAAGTTTCCTGAAAGCGCAAACGTAATGACCACCAAGACTGAGCTTTAAGATTGGCAAAAAAGTCTTTGTTAAGACGTTTCTCTACCATTTCCCCTTCAGGGTCATGAACTGAACCGGATCCGCGGAATGACTCCACATTAATCTCGGATAAGCCCAGCTCTCTGCGCTTTTCATTAATCACACGCGCATCACCACGGCACCCGGCGCCAAGGCCATCGGCATCGTAAAACAGCGTATCGATGGATTTCTCAAAGCATAGGTCCATAGCTTTTTGAGTTGTTCCGAAAATGTCATCGCCTTTACCAGACCATGTGGCCAAGTAAGTCATTACTACGCCGTGACGTGCTGCAAAAGAGTTTTTATCCTTACCTTCATCCGCTACGTCTAAGCCTCCTATACGGTCACCTGTAGGCTCAATTTGAAGCTTTTTGTGTGCATCGATTGCAGCTTGAACCCAAGCTGAAGGAATTAAGACACCCTCTACCGAAGCGGCATAGTTAATATCGACCTCTTGAGCAAGTACCACATCATCAAGTGTGGCCAACTGCTTTTCATACCACGGGTAAATAACTTTGCCGTTGTAGGTAACAGTCCAGTTCTTATCCGGGTTAGCTCGCCAAGGCATGGTAAAGACGGCGTAACGACCACTGAATCTATCCTGGTGAAATCGATCGCCAATACCGTTCGGTGTAGATCCTTTAATGTGGACGTTGGTGTTTTGCGAGATAGCAGCATCTACAGCTTCTTGCCGTTCTACGAATGCCCATTCATCCAAAAAGTACATCGTGGTACGTCCACCACGACCGATATTGTCACCTGCTTCACCGGTAATAGTTGCGCCGTTATCCGGGTTAATGATGCGCATGTAGTTATCATGCACTTTCTCGACAAAGCCCTTAGGTTTTAACCAATCAGGCATTTTGCTGAACATATCGCGGAACTTGTGAAATAGTGTTTTATGGTCACCCTTCTTAACAACTAGATCCTCTTTGAGGCTACCAACTCCACCCGCAAAACATTCTACAAATAACCAACGATGTAAGAAAAACCCCAGCACAACA
>NZ_JAYWYV010000397.1:0-1204 GCF_048147885.1 Acinetobacter sp. 228 | reverse complement strand
AAACTAAAATAGTCCTAATTTTTTTATTTTCAATAAGATTATGTGTTTTTATCTATTATGACTTACCTTGCATATTTCAGAACAATAATATTTAGATATTCTCAGGTTTTTTAATTTGGGTTCATTACAAGTAGCACCAAAAATTAAATTATAATTTAGCTATATTTTTATCAATCTTTCCATAATTTTCTAAAATTCAAATTATAAAAATGATTTTTCTATCTTCAGCTTATAAGATTACTCATTTCGAGTTAGATCCATCGCTCCAAAGAGTTTAACGGAATTAATATGAGTATTTTTTTGATCCGACATGCTGAAAGTGAAGCCAATATTAATGGAAAAACCCTTTCACATGCTTCAATTACTTTAAGTGAAGATGGGCATAAACAAGCTCAAGCACTCTGTTTAAAACTACCTGAGATTGCTCATGTGATCGTGTCTCAATATTTGCGTACACATCAAACCGCCGCCCCACTCTTAGAAAAATATAATCTCAATTTTGAAGTAGATGAACATTTGCATGAGTTTAGCTATTTGTCTGAACGCAAATGTGCCAATACCAATATGGACGACCGTAAAGCTTGGGTAAATGCATATTGGGAAAAAATGGATTATCAGCACAAAGATGCTGATGATGCCGAGTCTTTTGAAGATCTATATATGCGGGTTCAAGCTTTTCATGAAAAGTTAAAAGTATTGGCTGAAAATTATGTCCAAAAGAATTTGGCTGTGTTTAGCCATGGCCAGTTTTTACAGCTTTTGAGGATGCAGATACAACGACCTCAACCAATTTCAAAAGATTTAATGCAGCAGTTTAGATACAACTTGGTTTATCAACCAATTAGAAATACTCAGTTTTTTACTTATTGAACTGAAGTGCATTCATAAAGGCTGTACGGACTACTTACTTAACGGAATTAACGTATGCCTTAATCATTTTGGTTATAAGTTTAGTACCTGATAAGTTTTTCTTTCAACTTAACAGGTATTAGACGAAATACCCAAGGAGAAAATAATCTGAATTTATAGACTTAAATTTTTTGATAATTTTCATCGATAGAAATCAAAAGATCCTGAGCCGGAAACCATCCATTTGCTTCTGCTTTTTGTAACCAATATTGAGCTAATGGAATGTTTTGCTCCACAAGAACCCCATTGAAATAAAGCAATCCTAAACTCCACTCAGCAGCAGCAATACCTTGTT
>NZ_JAYWYV010000396.1:0-1206 GCF_048147885.1 Acinetobacter sp. 228 | reverse complement strand
AAATGTTCAGGAATTTGAACAGGGCTTGGAATACGCGGTTTTTTATTTATCATAAACAACTTCCTCTAAACCACTGTACTGTAAAAGAAACTTTAAGGTTTGTCGATTAAACTCCATAAGAATTGAAATCTAACCTTATTTGGTAATTATTCTCATTTATATGTATACTAGTAAAAAAGGTTTAGGATCGGATGCGGTGCGTTTATCAGCGTTGAAAGTGAAGCAAGCGGCGACCATCACCAAAGTGAATCGGATAGAAGTAGAGTCCGAGCAGCAAGATTTGGTCGCAATTCGTTTGGAAAGTCTGGGTTTTGTACCAGGCACGCGAGTGGAAGTGATTACCAAGGGTGTTTTTGGTGGTGATCCGATCTTAATCCAAATTGGCTTTACTCGTTTCGCTTTACGTAAAGCAGAAGCGGAAAAAATCGAAATTCAAGTAGAAGAAGGAGTACCCGCATGAGTGATGCGTTACGTATTGCCCTTGTGGGAAACCCTAACTGTGGTAAAACCTCTCTTTTTAACCATTTAACTGGAACTCGACAAAAAGTCGCCAACTATGCCGGTGTAACGGTCGAGCGTAAAGTTGGTCATTTTCAGTTACCTTCAGGCCGTTCGGTTCGAGTGCTCGATTTGCCGGGTACATACAGTCTTAATGCGACCAGTCCGGATGAAGCAATTACTCGTGATGTCTGTTTAGGAAAAATAGCGGAAGAGGGGCAACAAGACGCTTTTTTATGTGTGGTTGATGCGACCAACTTAAAATTGCATTTAGGCCTTGTACTCGAAATGATCGAGTTGGGTCGCCCAATTTTACTTGTACTGAATATGATGGATGAAGCACGTCGTCGTGGCATCCAGATTAATACTCAAAAGTTATCTCAACGTTTGGGCGTACCAGTCGTTGAAACAGTAGCTGTCCGTAATGCGGGTATTGAAAATTTATTACATGCCCTTGATCAAGAAAAATACAGTGTGCCACAAACTGAACTGAGTGGCTTAACTGGGACTCATCATCAAAAAATCGATATGATTTTTAAAGATGTTGTTCATTATGTTGATCAGGAAGACAAGCGTACTGATTTTCTCGATCGAATTTTCTTACATCCAGTCTTAGGCCTACTTAGTCTTGCCATCATGATGTTTATTGTGTTCCAAGCAGTTTTTGCATGGGCAGCGCCTTTTATGGATGGTATTGAAGGCTTCTTC
>NZ_JAYWYV010000395.1:0-1207 GCF_048147885.1 Acinetobacter sp. 228 | reverse complement strand
TATTTGACCAATTTGGTTGGTAGTTAAACGGCGACTTCGATCCAGCAAAATGATGCAGTTTTTGTAAATAAAGTAAGGAAGCCTGTCTTGCTGTGGTAGCAAATAACCAGTACCACATAATGACGAAGTACATCACCAACTTGCATAACCAACGTCCACCAAAACGGTAAAACCATAACATCAGCATGAGAGGTAGCATCCCTCCTCGCTCTTTAATGTCATTCCATTTTGGTGAAGCTGAATCTGTCATAATTAACCTTGCAGCTTTTGTTTTAATAGCTTCGGCAAGCGAATCAGCATGCCCATAAACAAAGTTGCATGCGCTTTGCTTAGCCCTAAGTTATCTCGCCAAGCATGAAAATGAGAAATTCCCTGCTCTGGGTAAACCACAGGTGTTGGTACATTAATAAAAGGCGTATTTTCCCATTTTAAACGTACTAAAATTTCACTATCAAAACCCATACGTGGCTGAAATTTAGCATTATTCAGCACCTTTATTGTGCTCTCGAGCGGATATACGCGAAACCCACACATGCTGTCTTTAATTTCAAAAGATAAACTATTTAACCACACCCAAAAATGAGTAATGTAACGGCCATATAAGCGTTTTTTAGGAATAGAGGCATCAAAATATGGCTGACCAATTACCATTGCATCTGGATGCTGCCGAGACTGCTCAATAAATTTTGGAATGTCATCCCAGCAGTGTTGACCATCTGAATCGAGTTGTAATGCATGGCTTAAACCAAGCTCATAGGCTGCACGTAAACCAGTCATTACGGCTTGTCCCTTACCCTTATTCACATCATGTTCAATAAGATGAATTTGAGAATATTGCTCTGCCAATGCTTTTAAAATTTGGCTACAAGCATCATCACTGCCATCATTGACCAACACAATCGGTAGATCAAAACTGTCCAGATAAGAAATCAAATCTGCTAAATAATGTGGATGATTATAAACCGGAACAACAAAGCCGTAATTGGACTGCATTTTTAATCCTCTACTTCCATTTGCAAGGCAAATAATAGTCGCCCTGAAGCCAGAATCTGTTCTGAATCACGTAGTTCAAAACTCACTTTATGCTCTTTTCGAGCAAGCTTGAGTTGTACCACAGCATACGGACGAATCAGGTTTTGAAATTTTAACTGCTCATATCCCTGACACCAGCTCAAATCAGACCAAATTGATTTAGCAAAATGTTGTA
>NZ_JAYWYV010000394.1:0-1207 GCF_048147885.1 Acinetobacter sp. 228 | reverse complement strand
TAACAACAAAGCCTAAATTACGTACAGCTTCCGCCGCAGATTCTACGGTTGTACCGAGCACTGCTGCTGGCGCATTAATCGCGAAGTACACACCTGGGTCTAATACTGTCGCACAGATCATCGCCATGATCCCGACAAAAGACTCCATAAGCATACCGCCGTAACCGATCATGCGGATATTAACTTCGTTATCAACAAGTTTTGGTGTCGTACCACTCGATACCAGCGCATGGAAACCAGAAATGGCACCACAGGCAATGGTAATAAATAAGAACGGGAATAAGCTACCTGAGAAAACCGGACCTGTACCATCAATAAAATGGGTAACAGCAGGCATTTTAAGGTCAGGCAATGCAATCACAATACCGACTGCCAAACCAAGAATAACCCCGATTTTAAGGAAAGTAGATAAATAATCACGTGGTGCTAATAGCAACCAAACTGGTAGTACCGATGCGATAAAACCATAAATGATGAGACACCAAGTGAGCTGTGTTCCAGTTAAAGTGAAGAACTCACCCCAATATGGATCTGCGGCAACATGTCCACCATACACAATTGCCAGCATCATTAAAACGAAGCCAATAATTGAAACTTCTGCAATACGTCCCGGACGAATAAAGCGCATGTAAACGCCCATGAACAATGCAATTGGAATAGTAGCTGCGATACTAAAGACACCCCACGGACTATGTGCAAGTGCTTTCACAACAACTAAAGCCAATACCGCAAGGATAATAATCATTACCCCAAGTGCGCCCAACATAACCACAATACCGGCAAAAGGACCAAGCTCCTGCTTTGCCATTTCACCCAGTGAACGGCCATCACGGCGTGTTGATATAAATAAAACTAGAAAGTCTTGTACCGCACCCGCCAAAACCACACCAACCAATAACCAGATGGTGCCCGGTAAAAAGCCCATTTGTGCAGCCAAAATCGGCCCGACTAATGGCCCTGCGCCGGCAATCGCGGCAAAGTGGTGTCCAAACAGTACATACTTATTTGTTGGCACATAGTCTAAGCCATCGGCTAAACGATGCGCAGGAGTTAACCGTCTCGGGTTTAATTCAAATACTTTAGTTGCAATAAATAGACTATAAAATCGATATGCGATGCTATACACACATGCAGCTGCCAGTACCAACCATACTGCATTAACATGTTCACCACGACTTAGCGCCAGCATCCCGAAAGAAATAGCACC
>NZ_JAYWYV010000393.1:0-1207 GCF_048147885.1 Acinetobacter sp. 228 | reverse complement strand
GGCACTAACTAGCATAGCCCCAGTAATTAACCAATATGGCGTAACAGTTTCAACATACAGTGAAATTGTTGAGCACCTTAAAGAAAAATATCGAGAAATTTATGGCCAAGATGTTTACTTAGAAAATGATAGTCAAGATGGACAATGGATTGGTGTAATTGCTCGTGTAATTGCTGACTGTAATGCGGTTGTTTCCGACGTTTACAACTCTATGTCGCCAAGTACTGCCGATACTGATGCGCTTTCACGCAATGTCAAAATCAATGGCATTCGCCGTGCAGTGGCCACAAAATCAACTGTATCAGTGGTTTTGGTGGGCGTTGCCGGCACAATCATTAATAACGGTATTGTGAGTGACAAAAACAATAACCGGTGGTTGTTGCCGGCACAAGTTGTTATTCCTTCAGAATGTGAAATAGTTACTACGGCAATAGCTGAAAAGCCTGGAGAAATTTTGGCTTTACCAAATTCAGTTACGACCATTTCAACACCTACACGTGGTTGGCAATCAGTTAATAATCCTCAGGCTTCCACATTAGGTGCGCCAGTTGAAAGCAATGCTAAATTACGGCAACGCCAGGCACTATCGACTGCTATTCCATCGCGTTCTTATACTGAAGGTATTTTAGGTGCGTTGTTTAGCCTTGATGGGGTAAGCCGTTGTAAGGTTTATGAAAATAAAAAGTCATTCGTAGATCCTTTAGGGCTACCACCAAAATCTTTAGCGGTAGTTGTTGCGGGTGGAAATGATCAATTGATTGCTGAAACCATTCGGGTAAAGAAAGCGCCTGGTTGTGATCTATATGGAAATACAACTGTGATTCGCCCAACTGTCTATGGAGATCCAGTAGAAATTCAATATTGGCGACCTATTCAAAAGTCTATGGGTATCCGTTTTGAATTAACGACTAATTCTGATTACACGGTAGATATTGGTGAGCAAATAAAGAGCGCTTCAGCCGATTACATTAATCAGCTCGATATTGGTGACCGTATTGCAATTAATAAGCTGTATGTACCAGCAGGTTTATACGGTGCATTGGATGCCAGGTCTTATGAAATTGAAAGCCTTCAATTGACTGTAGACGGCGTACCAGTTGAGGGTGATTACACCTTGGCTTTTAACGCCGTGGCCTATTGTGATTCAGACAATATCGAGATCAGTGTTGCTGGAGGTGGTTAATGCAAACAGATGATTACTTGAATC
>NZ_JAYWYV010000392.1:0-1209 GCF_048147885.1 Acinetobacter sp. 228 | reverse complement strand
AAATTTTGCGTTTGTCTGAATTGTTCGTTGAAAAACAACACTGTTTATTCTTAGGCCGTGGCACACACTATCCAATCGCTTTGGAAGGTGCATTAAAGCTTAAAGAAATTTCATATATTCACGCAGAAGGTTATGCGGCTGGTGAGTTAAAACATGGCCCATTGGCACTTGTTGATACTGAAATGCCAATCGTGATTCTTGCGCCAAATGACGAAATGCTTGATAAGCTTAAGTCGAATATGGAAGAAGTTCAGGCGCGTGGCGGTGAGTTATTCGTTTTTGCTGATGAAAATAGCGGTGTAGTCGAAAAAGATCGTCAACACGTTGTACAAATTCCAGCAGTAAACGAATGGCTTGCACCAATCATTTATAGCGTACCAGTTCAGTTGTTGTCTTATCACGTTGCTGTATTACGTGGTACAGACGTTGACCAGCCACGTAACTTGGCGAAGTCAGTAACTGTAGAGTAATTCAAAAAAGATCATTATTAAGGCATCACCTGCTTTAATAACTGATTTATTAAGCCCGATATGCATTAATTGCCTATTGGGCTTTTTATAGCTCTACAGCTTTTACAGACAATTTCTCAGATAACAAAGAAAAAGTAACATCCGCAACTTCCAACGGGTCTGAACTGGTCCAAATAATATGATTTCCCTCATTTGGACTTTCAGAACTTAAATGATATTGATTGAGCTGCCGTATTAATTGCGCTGTCACAGCTTCCGAAGGCTCAATAATTTGAATATCACGGCCTACAATTTCCTGAATCGTATCTGAAACAAATGGATAGTGTGTGCATCCTAAAATAATCGTATCGACTTTTTGCTCGACCAACGGCGCCAAAATATTTTTTAAATAATCTTTAACTTCCGCGGTATGTGCTTTGCCCGTTTCGATTTTTTCAGCTAAGCCAATACAAGGCACTAAAGACACTTTAATATCTTGCGCATACGTTTCAATTAAACTTTTTAAATTTTTACCCTTTACCGTGGTGGCAGTTGCCAAAACCGCAATATGCTTACTTTGAGTGATTGCTACTGCCGGTTTTACGGCGGGTTCTATTGCAATAAGTGGCACATTAATTTGCGCTCTAATCGTTTCAACCGCTACGGCCGTCATGGTGTTACAAGCAATCACGATCGCTTTGCATTTCCCTTGAGCAACTAGGTTTGAAATTAAATGCGTGGTTCGTGAAACAATCCAGTC
>NZ_JAYWYV010000391.1:0-1210 GCF_048147885.1 Acinetobacter sp. 228 | reverse complement strand
GGTTAAACCTGTACCGGAAATTAAGCAGTGCGTTGGATCTAGATGATCTAAAGGCGGCAATACCTTTAAGTCTGCTAATAAAGATGAATAATCATAAGTTTCTGATTCAAACCCTAATGTCTCAACTTGTTGCTCTAACGAAACTTTATTGCGGATTGCTAAAAGTGCTAAATCACGAACTGATTGAATATCTTTAACCGGATATACCATGTTGCCTTCTACTTTCGCGACGGCACGTTGATTTGCACGATTCTCAAATTGAATAATTTGCATGTTTTATTCCTTACAAAGGCTTTTGAATATTCACTGTTTGTGTTTTTTGACGTTCGAGCTTGGCATAGACGATGTAAGTCAAAATCAAGCCAAAAAGCATGACGATAGATAAGAAATACAAACCAGCAGCCATATTTCCCGTGTATTCTTTTAAAAGTCCGATCCCAAATGGACCGACATAGCCACCTAAATTTCCAACAGAGTTAATTAAGGCGATACCAGCCGCTGCACTTGCACCCGTTAAGAAACGACCCGGTAATGTCCAAAACACGGCAGTCGATGAAAATAGACAGAACGCAACTACAGCCAAAGCTGCCAACTGCATAACTGGAGAATTTAGCCAACCACTTAAAAACATTGCACAAGCACCTAGTGCATACAGAAAACTTAAGTGTCCGTAACGATCGTTCAGGCGGTCAGTACTACGCGGAATAATGAGAAGTCCAATAATTCCAAAAATATAGGGAATGCTAGATAAGAACCCAATTTGAATATCACTACCTCCGCCAAATTGCTTAATAATAGTAGGAAGCCAGAGATTTAAACCATAAATACTTAAAGTTACCGGTAAGTAGTAAAGTGCTAATAAAAGTACGCGTTTGTCTTTTAAAGCATGTAGTGGATTGGCATGTCGGGTTTGGTCATATTCGGCTTCATCTTTAACGAGTTCATTTTTAAGCCATTGTTTTTGTTCAATGCTTAACCATTTCACTTTATCAATGTTATCGGGCAGCCACAAAAATGTAGGTAAAGCTAATAAAACTGCGGGCAAGCCAACTGCAACGAACAACCATTGCCAGCCGTGTAAATTTGCAATGCCATCCATTCCAAGTAATAGACCAGCTAAAGGCCCTGCAATCATCATGGCAATCGGTTGTGAAAGCACAAACATTCCCATGATTTTTCCGCGATGCCGCACCGGATACCACTGCGTAAT
>NZ_JAYWYV010000390.1:0-1211 GCF_048147885.1 Acinetobacter sp. 228 | reverse complement strand
CAGTACAGCAGCGTGTAGAAGATGCAGAAAACCTTGTTAAACAAGTGGCAAATGGCGAAGTGGGTCAATTACGGTTAGGCTTTACAGGTACTTCAATGTTGAACCCTTTAATTCCTAAATGCGTTCGCTATTTCCAGCAGCAATACCCGAAAGTAAATTTAAAGCTTGAAGAAGCCAATACTTTACTACTCATCGATTTATTACTTGAAGACCGTTTAGATGTCGCAATTATTCGTTCGCCACGCAATATGCCGGACAGTCTTATACTTCAAGAATTATTAGCTGAGCCGCTCATTGCTGCTTTACCTTCCGAGTCTTTTCAACTCGACGATGCATCACACGAAATTGATTTAACTGCGCTGCGAGAGCTTGATTTTATTGTCTCGCCACCTTCAGTGAGTGCAGGGCTTTTTGATGCGATTAAACAGGCCTGCCATGAGCGTGGCTTTGAACCGAAAATTGGACAAAACGCCCCGCAAATTGTGTCAATTTTATCGTTGGTGTCTGCAAACTTAGGGGTGTCTTTGGTTCCCGAGTCGACCAAACAATTGCAAATACAAGGTGTGGCTTATCGGTCTTTGAAAGCACCTGTCCCTACGGTGGGTTTAGGGCTTGCTTATAAGAAACATGCCCCTTCACAAATGGCGATTAACTTTGCCAGTGTGGTGCAAGTGGCTTGCCACCACGCCAACGAAATAAATGAAATCGGCTAGTTTGATTTCGGCGCTCTGTTCATTAAAAAGATGCCTGAAATAATAAAAATCGCACCATATAAAAACGATAAAGTTGGCTGTTCATGAATAAAAACCCAAGCCATAAGCGCTGCAAAAATAGGTTCTGAAAGCTCGGTCACTTGTACCTTTGCGGCACTCATATAAGACAACGCTTTGGTGGTACAGAAAAAGCCGAGTATGGTCGGTAGAACAGCTAAACCAATCAAACCTAAAATGATGTCACTATTAAAATTAATGCTGTGCAAGTTTACTAAAAACGGAACTGCAAGATAAACACTACCAAACAGCAGTAAGTATTTAGTCAGAAACAGCCCGCCATTTAATTTGAACTTTTTCACTAAAACCGAAAATAAGCCATAACCCGTACCGGCAATAGAGGCATTAATCAGCATTAAAAGGCTATTTTCACCTTTCCACGAAATAATGCTAATCCCAGCAACCGCCAATAATGTTCCAATAAGCGAATGAATGTAGATA
>NZ_JAYWYV010000389.1:0-1212 GCF_048147885.1 Acinetobacter sp. 228 | reverse complement strand
AACGTCAACGTCGCTATCGTGATTATACAAGTGAAGATGTTCTGGCTCAGACCGAGTTACTAGGTAAGTTTGATACGTTTTGGGCTCGTCATGAAATTTTACTTTCAACCGAGTTTGGTCAACTCGACTACAAACAAAACCAGCTTCGTCGTAACCACAGCACAGACTCACCAAACATAATTGATATTTACCAACCTGAATATGGCAAATATTTACCGAACCTCACTCCGTTTACCGACACCAAAGAGCGCCAGCGTTACTTTGCACTTAATCTACAAGATCAGATCTTTTTCAATGACCAGTGGAGCGTGTTACTCGGTAACCGTTTTGATCAGGTCGAACAAAACTTTAAAAATCATATAAAACAGACCGAGGACAACCAGACACTTCACCAGAATAATCCACGTTTCGGAGTAAATTTTAAAGCCTCTGAGCAATGGGCGTTTTATAGCAACTATGGCCGCTCATTTGCCATGAATAGTGGCATGAATCGAAATGGTCAGACTTTTGCTCCTGAAAAAGGCGAAAGCTATGAGATCGGTACCAAATATAAAATAAACGACCAAAGTGTGCTGAGTCTCGCTTTGTTTAAAATGAAAAAACAGAATGTACTGACAACCGATCCAATCGACAAAGACTTTCAAACCGCAGCAGGTGAAGTGAGTAGTAAAGGGATTGAGTTTGACTTAAATAGCCAAATCACTGACCGCTGGTTCGTTAATGCCAACTATAGTTATACCGATGCTCAAATTGAAAAAGACCAAGACTTGGCAAAAGGCGCTCGTCTAAGCAATGTTCCAAAACACCAAGGTTCAGTAAGCACCAATTATGAGTTTCTACAAGACGGTGCAAGAAAAGCAGGCGTAGGTGCCAACCTTACCTATGTCGGTGAGCGCAGCGGGCATAACCTAGATAATGGCTTTAACTTACCGAGTTATACGCTGGTCAATTTAAATGGCTACTATGCACCATCTGACCGTTTACGCTATCAGCTGAATATAAATAACCTATTTGATAAGACCTACTATGTCTCAATCTATAGCGATTTATGGGTTCAACCGGGAGAACCATTGAACGCCTCAATTTCGGCGCAGTGGAAGTTTTAATTTATCTATAAAATAAAAAAGCCCGAATAGTTTCGGGCTTTTCACTAAAACATACCATTTTCATTAACGAGTGGATCGGGCTGTATTTGCCCAATATCCCAAAACT
>NZ_JAYWYV010000388.1:0-1214 GCF_048147885.1 Acinetobacter sp. 228 | reverse complement strand
TCGTGAGAAAGAAATTGAGCGTACAGCACAAATTCTTTGCCGTCGTCGTAAAAACAATCCATTGTTGGTAGGCGACCCGGGTGTAGGTAAAACTTCAATTGCAGAAGGCCTTGCATGGCTTATTGTAAATGGTAAAGCACCAAAACCGCTAAGCCATGCAGAAATTTACAGCCTTGATATTGGTGCATTGGTTGCGGGTACAAAATATCGTGGTGACTTTGAAAAACGTTTAAAACAATTGTTAAACGCTTTGAAGAAAAATCCGAATGCGATTTTATTCATTGATGAAATTCATATGATCATTGGTGCAGGCTCAAGTATGGGCAGTACGATGGATGCTTCGAATCTCATTAAACCAGCTTTAGCAAATGGTACTTTACGCTGCATTGGATCAACAACGTTCCAAGAATATCGTCAGGTATTTGAAAAGGATCATGCGTTATCTCGTCGTTTCCAAAAAATTGACGTAAATGAACCGAGCATTTCTGAAACTATTGATATTTTACGTGGCTTGAAAACGAAGTTTGAAGATTTCCACCATGTACAGTATGACGACAAAGCTTTGGTTTCTGCGGTTGAGCTTTCTGCGAAATTTATTAATGATCGTTTCTTGCCAGATAAAGCGATTGATGTCATTGATGAAGCAGGTGCACAGCGCCGTTTAAAAGCAGAAAGTGAAGACAGCTTAATTACTGTAGAAAACATCGAAGATATTGTTTCTAAGATTGCGCGTATTCCGTCTAAAACTGTATCTAAAGATGATAAATCTGTACTTGAAAATCTTGAGCGTGACCTAAAACGTGTTGTATTTGGTCAAGATGAAGCAATTACTGCACTAGCTTCTGCAATCAAGTTGTCACGTGCTGGTTTGAAATCGCCAGATAAACCAGTTGGTAGCTTTGTGTTTGCTGGTCCTACCGGTGTAGGTAAAACTGAGGTTACGAAGCAATTAGCAAAACTTTTAGGTGTAGAGCTTGTTCGTTTCGATATGTCTGAGTATATGGAGCGTCATGCTGTTTCTCGCTTAATTGGTGCTCCTCCAGGGTATGTGGGTTATGACCAAGGTGGCTTACTCACAGATGCGATTCATAAAAATCCACAATGTGTATTGTTACTGGATGAAATTGAGAAAGCACATCCTGATGTGTTTAACCTGTTATTACAAATCATGTATCATGGTGCATTAACAGACAATAATGGTCGTAAGTCAGACT
>NZ_JAYWYV010000387.1:0-1214 GCF_048147885.1 Acinetobacter sp. 228 | reverse complement strand
AATAGGGAAGATGGGTTAATTGATTAAAAGTTATTCAATCACGCGAGGAACAAGATACAAACCATCTTGAGTTGCAGGTGCAACTGCTTGGTATTCGTCCCGATGATTGCTTTCAGTTACCACATCAGCACGTAAAGGTTGAGGATTGTCAAAAGGACTCTTTAAAGGTTCTACGCCTTCCGTATCAATGCCTTTTAAGGTTTCCATCATGCCTAAAATTTTATTTAGACTTTGAGCATATTCAGCAGATTGCGTATCATTGAGCGACAATCGAGCAAGATTGGCGATTGCTGAAACTGTTTGTGCATTTAAATCTGCTGAATGCTGTGCATCCGATGTAGACATAACATCACCTAATCAGTATTAAAAATTTTCAAAATATCGTGCGTTATAATAAGCGATTGACTTGTTCAAATCATCACATTTAGTTTAAAGTTGCCACCTTGCATCCACATGAAAGTTTAACTGAGAACGAACCGTGATTCTAAAACGACTAATTGGCTTGTTTTCGCCGGATCTAGCCATTGATTTAGGTACAGCAAATACACTTATTTATGCACCAGGCCGCGGCATTATATTAAATGAACCAACAGTTGTGGCAATTCGTCACAGTGGTTCACAAAAAATTGTTGCTGCTGTAGGGCTAGATGCTAAGCAAATGCTAGGCCGTACACCTGCGAATATTTCTGCAATTCGTCCAATGAAAGACGGTGTAATTGCAGATTTTGAAGTGACTGAAACCATGTTGAATCAGTTTATTGGTAAAGTTCACGAAAAACGTTTGTTCCCACCTGCACCTCGTGTAGTTGTATGTGTACCATGTAAATCAACTTTGGTCGAGCGCCGTGCAATTCGCGAAGCCGTATTTAATGCGGGTGCTCGTGATGTACGCCTAATTGAAGAGCCAATGGCTGCTGCAATTGGTGCTGGCATGCCAGTTGAACAAGCATGTGGTTCTATGGTTGTGGATGTTGGTGGTGGTACAACTGAAATTGCAATTATTTCATTGCAAGGTTGTGTCTATGCTGATTCTTTACGTATTGGTGGCGATGTATTTGATGAGCAAATTATCAATTATGTTCGTAAAGCTCACGGTTGCGTAATTGGTGAAACCACAGCTGAAATTATTAAAAAAGAAGTTGGTATGGCTGTTTCTGATGGTACGACATTAGAAATTGAAGTACGTGGCCGTAACCTTGCAGAAGGTGTACCTC
>NZ_JAYWYV010000386.1:0-1214 GCF_048147885.1 Acinetobacter sp. 228 | reverse complement strand
AAAAACCAAGTTAGCCTTATCCGCATTATTTTTAAAAACTGATCATTACCTATTACTTGATGAGCCAAGCAACCATCTCGATCAAGATGCTAGACAATGGCTAATTCCTCAGTTAAAGAAACATCCAGCAGGCGCTTTTATTATTAGTCATGATCTGACTTTGTTAAATGAAGTCGACCATATTTATCACTTAAATGAGCATGGCTTACAGCACACTACAGGAAATTATGAAAAATTTTATGAGCAATATCAGTCCCAAATCGAGGCTTTAGAACAGTCAGTACATCAGCATCAACGTGAAGTTAAGCACATGAAGCAAAAGCAGCATGAAGTTTTAATGAAAGCCCAAAAACGTGAACGTGCTGGCAACAAACTTCGTGACTCAAACTCGCAAGCTAAAATTTTGCTCGATTTTAAAAAAGAACAGGCGGGGCAAAGCCTAGGAGCAATTCATTCTCAACATCAGCGTCAAATCGATCAAAGCCAGCAAGACTTGAAGAGTAAAAAAGTACTTCTAGAAACTGTTAAGCCCCAACGATTTATATTCCCCTCTTTTCAAAAAAGATCAGGAGAAATTCTTAGAATTGATAACTTAAAACTCAACTATGGGACACAACAACCAATTCATCTCGCCTTAAAAGCTTGTCAAAAGATTCATTTGGTTGGCCGAAATGGTATTGGGAAATCAACTTTGCTGAAACAGATTGATCAATCTGCTGTAACTGCTACAGATGAAATTAAACTGTTTGTAAATTGCTTTTATCTCGACCAGAACTTTAGCTTTTTATTAGACCATCTCTCTGCTGTTGAAAACTTAAGAAATATTAACCCAAATATTACTGAGTTAGAGTGGAGAAATTTATTAGGTCAGCTTCGGATTCGTGGTGATAAAAGCACATATCCCTTAGCTCAACTCAGTGGTGGTGAGAAGTTAAAAGTTGCTTTACTAGGTTTGAGCCATGCTCAGCCTATGCCTGAACTTTTATTACTTGATGAACCAGAAAACCACTTAGATATCGAGTCAAGAGAGTTATTTGCAAATGCTATTTCTAGTTATGAAGGTGCTGTGCTATTAGTTTCACATGATTTAAGTTTTGTTGAAAAATGCGGGATTATTGATTCAATTTATCTAAATTAACACTACGCTATTTTTATGCCTATATAAAAGCTCTAACTATTAGAGCTTTTATATAAATCTTTTAATTATCATTTTA
>NZ_JAYWYV010000385.1:0-1215 GCF_048147885.1 Acinetobacter sp. 228 | reverse complement strand
CTAAGCGTGTTTCTAGCTCGCTGATAAGACGTGAAACCTGTGCTGTGGTCAGATCCATCTGCTCAGCTGCTGCTGTGAAACTCCCGCTATCAATCACTTTCAGGAATGCATGCATTGCATGCAAAAGTCCACCATCGAGATTTTTGCGCATAACGTAAATATCTTTTCCTAAATTACGGATTGTTGCACCAGTTTAGATCAACCACAATGACTAAATGTACATACATTGGCACTAATTCTTTTTTAAGAAGAGGAACCGATCTTTTTTATTTCGTATGTCACTTGCTCCAAATATTCAACTGGATGTTGAAAAAAGAAAGTAGTCCGAGCTACTAAAAATTCTAAGGAGATATAAATGAATATAGCTACAAAAGTCACTCCAAATATTATTGCAACAAAGGATGTGTCACTTGAAGATAAATATGTAAGTGATAACGGTACAGCATTTATGACCGGCATTCAGGCACTTGTTCGGTTGCCTCTTGCCCAAACTCGCCGTGACGCGATCAATGGTTATCATACTGCTGGTTTTATTTCTGGTTATCGTGGCTCCCCTATTGGTAACTATGATAATTTCCTTTGGCAAGTTGAAGGATTACTTAAATCCCATAATGTCGTATTTCAACCTGGTGTAAACGAAGACTTGGCTGCTACCGCAATCTGGGGTACACAACAAGCAAATCTTTCAGGTCAAGGCAAATATGATGGAGTGTCTTCATGGTGGTATGGTAAAGGCCCGGGTGTTGACCGTTCAGGCGATGTACTCCGCCATGCTAACTTAGCTGGTACCTCTGAACGTGGTGGTGTTGTTGCTTTATTCGGTGATGACCACTCATGCAAATCTTCTACAGTTCCCCACCAGTCTGAACATGTCATGATTGGTTGTGGTATTCCAATTTTCTACCCAACATCCGTTCAACAAATTTTAGACTTTGGTGTTCACGCCATTGCAGTTTCACGTTTTTCTGGTCTTTGGACTTCCATGAAGCTGGTTAGTGAAATTGTAGAAACTTCCGCTTCAGTTCATGTCGACCTAGACCGTGTTACTCCTGTTATACCAGAAGATGTTAATTTCCCAGAGGGTGGCGTCAATATTCGTTGGCCAGATCATGGCATCCAACAAGAAGAACGTCTTTATAAATATCGCTTACCAGCTGTTTTGGCCTATGCCCGTGCGAATAAAATCAATACCGTAACATGGCCTTGTGAAAATGC
>NZ_JAYWYV010000384.1:0-1215 GCF_048147885.1 Acinetobacter sp. 228 | reverse complement strand
ATCAATTAAAGCCTCTATGAAAAAAACTGCTACTGCACTGACTTTGGCTTGTAGCTTATTGTCAGTCATGAGCATTTCTCAAGCGCAGGCAGCCGATAATATTGATGTCAGCTTTCAAACAATATTACAGCAAGAACGTAACTGGGCAGGACTGCAAAGCAAAAGCCTAAAGGTGGGTGATATCACTTGGTCATATAGTGAAGGTGGCTCTAGCACAAAGCCAACTTTACTACTCATTCATGGCCTAGCGGGCAGTCGAGATAACTGGAACCGAGTTGCCCATTATCTCACGACAAATTATCACGTTATTATTCCTGACTTACCGGGCAGTGGCGAAACTATCGTCTCGCACGACTTTGATTATTCGGTTCCCAACTTAGCTGAAAAATTACGTCGCTTTGTTGAAGCCGCCAATTTAAAAGGCCCAATTCATATTGCTGGGCACTCACTCGGCGGATCTATTGCCCTACTCTATGCTGGACAATATCCATTTGAAACCAAAAGTCTATTTTTAGTCGATAGCGGTGGTATTTTCCGTTCTGCCAACACAATTTATCTAAAAGATCCAACCTATCTAAAACAACTTTTAGTCTCTAAAAAAGGTGATTTTAATTATTTATTAAAACAAACCATGTTTAATCCTCCGTTTATTCCGAAAGAGTTCCTGCAAGCTCAAGAAAAACTGATGATTAATCAAGCACCTCAAACACAGAAACTGGTTGATCAATTGATTGCACTCAATAAAGTCTATACCCCAGATTCCTTTGCGGTACTTACTAAAACGATTGACGCCCCTACACTCATTTTATGGGGTAAACAGGATAAAATTATTAATGTAGAAGTAGCAAACGAGCTAAAACGGCTTTTAAAAAATGCCCAGCCTCCAGTTATCTTAGAAAACGTAGGCCATATGCCAATTTTGGAAGCTGAACAGTTGGTTATCCAACAATACGTACCGTTTTTACTGAAAGTAGAAACAAACCAGTCGTCAAAAACGACAACACCTTAAATAAAACTTCCAACTTGTGAGACCTTATGTCTACCCAACCCATGATTGAAAAACTTATTGAAGCTCATCTAGATTTTTTAGATGAGCAGTTTGCTCAGACTCAGGTAATCCAACAAGAGTTTGAGCAGTTTTATCATTGGTTAGGGAGTCGACAATTACAACACCTTTGGACGTTTGAACAAGTTCAACAGCTCATTCAAAAGCAG
>NZ_JAYWYV010000383.1:0-1217 GCF_048147885.1 Acinetobacter sp. 228 | reverse complement strand
ATCTTCACATGGTTTAATCCAAGCAATATCGTCACCTACAGTTTCGATTTTCCAACCTTCATAACCTGCTGGTGGAATTAACATTGCAAAGTTTGTTTTACCACAAGCAGACGGGAATGCAGCAGCGATGTAGTGTTTTTCACCTTGAGGGTTAGTTACACCAAGAATAAGCATGTGTTCAGCTAACCAACCTTGTTCGCGTCCCATGACAGAAGCGATACGAAGAGCTAAACATTTTTTACCAAGTAACGCGTTACCGCCGTAACCAGAACCGAAAGACCAGATTTCGCGAGTTTCTGGGTAATGAACGATATATTTCTCTGGGTTACAAGGCCAAGCAACATCTTTTTGACCTTCAGCAAGTGGAGCACCTACTGTATGTACGCAAGGAACAAACTCGCCATCTGTACCTAATACGTCATAAACTGCTTTACCCATACGTGCCATTTTGCGCATGCTAACAGCTACATAAGGAGAGTCAGTTAACTCGATACCAATGTGAGCAATATGGCTACCTAAAGGACCCATAGAGAAAGGAACAACGTACATGGTACGGCCTTTCATTGAACCTTCAAATAAACCATTTAATTTTTCACGCATAACAGCTGGATCTTCCCAGTTGTTTGTCGCACCAGCATCTTCTTTATTTTGAGAGCAGATGTAAGTACGATCTTCAACACGCGCAACGTCAGATGGGTCAGAATTTGCAAGATAAGAACCAGGATGTTTTTCTTGGTTTAATTTCTGCATGGTGCCGTTAGCGATCATCAAGTCGATTAGACGTTGATACACGTCTTCGCTTCCGTCACACCCTTCGATTTTTGCTGGTTTGGTTAAGTTTGCAATTTATTCAACCCATGCTATAAGCTTAGGATGACGAACGAATTCTGGTGCGTTCACTGTGGTCATGGTGAGGCCTATTCAAAATATGTACAACGTACAAGTCATTCATTGGGATACAATGAAAGATCAAATAAAAAAGTGGCTGTATTAAAGCATAAAATCATAAAAAAAAATAAGACTAAAGACTAACTAGTAGATATTTGGGGTTTTGTTTATTTTTTAATGAAAATCATATGTTTATATGTTTTTATAAGGTTTTTGCTTTTATATTTTTATGTTATATGTATGTTATTTATCTAAATTATTTTATTTAAAATCAATTAGTTAGGCTTGAAAAATTTTTTTGAGAATTATTATTGATTATACAAATGAAG
>NZ_JAYWYV010000382.1:0-1217 GCF_048147885.1 Acinetobacter sp. 228 | reverse complement strand
GTGGTAAAGGTTATTTAGATACCATTGAAGCCCTACGTATTTTAGGAATTGAAGATGAAACAGCCCAACAGCTTGGGCTACGTGTTTATCAAGTTGGTCTGATTTGGCCTTTAGAACCACAAGGTATTCGTGAATTTGCCAAAGGTTTAGAAGAGTTGATCGTTATTGAAGAAAAACGTCCAATTCTTGAAACACAAATTAAAGATGAGCTTTACTCACTTCCTGATGACCAACGTCCTCGTGTCATTGGTAAAGCAACTGACGGTAAAGGTGAATGGAGTACCCCTATTGAAGAAGCACCGCTCATTGGTCACTATGAGTACCAGCCTGAACCCATTGCAAAAATGCTGGCTACTCGCTTCTTAAAACTAGATATTCCAGAAAGCTTAAAAGTACAAATTCAAAGCAGAATCGACCTCCTACTAAAAGCAGAGCAAGAATCAAAACGTGTTATTGACCTTGCTGAACGTAAACCTTATTTCTGCAGTGGTTGCCCACATAACTCATCAACCGTCGTTCCTGAAGGTAGCCGTGCATTAGGTGGGATTGGCTGCCACTATATTGCTGTTTCGCTTGACCGTGGCACGGAAACATTCTCTCAAATGGGTGGTGAAGGTGTAAGCTGGGTCGGTGCATCACCTTTTACCAATGAAAAACACATTTTTGCTAACCTTGGTGATGGGACTTACTTCCACTCAGGTTACTTGGCAATTCGTCAGTCTATTGCTGCAAAAACCAATATCACCTATAAAATCCTCTACAACGACGCAGTCGCTATGACAGGCGGTCAGCATGTAGATGGTCATTTGAGCGTTGCACAATTAACTCGTCAGCTCGATGCCGAAGGTATTAAAAAACAAGTCATTGTGACTGATGAAATCAAACTGTTAAATGAAGAAGACGGTATTGCGCCAGGTGTAGAAATTCGCCACCGTAATGAACTTGACGCAGTTCAACGTGAGCTGCGTGAAATTTCAGGTGTAACTGCTTTAATTTATGTACAAACCTGTGCCAGTGAAAAACGCCGTCGCCGTAAACGCGATGCTTACCCTGACCCAGCTGAACGTTTATTCATTAATACCGATATTTGCGAAGGCTGTGGCGACTGTTCTAAAAAATCAAACTGTTTATCTATTGATCCAGTAGAAACAGCTTTAGGCACTAAACGTCAAATTAACCAAAGTAGTTGTAATAAGGACTTCACTTGTGCTGAAGGG
>NZ_JAYWYV010000381.1:0-1217 GCF_048147885.1 Acinetobacter sp. 228 | reverse complement strand
ACGTTATGACCAATTTTCCATGCCCAACATTGATGTGTGGTCGAGATATCTTTATTTAATTCTAAAAACTCTTTCACTTGCTGTTCATTTTCTACTGGCGCAGCAATCGCCTGAAATCTACTTTTTTTAATTTCTTCTTCAAAAGTAACGGGTGATGCAATCGTAAAAGCCATAAATGAAATAAAGCATAATAAAAATCAAATTATAACGTGAATTTAATAGAAGCAAACCTATAAAAAAGCCCCGAATTTCGGGGCTTTTTTTCTTATCTTTCTCTTAATGCTTCTTTGGCTTTATTAAATGGTTTAAGTAAGTAATCCAGTACAGTCTTCTCACCAGTACGAATATCTACAGTTGCCACCATACCCGGTGTAATACCGAATGCTTTACCTTCTTTATTGTAAAGCTTGTCGGAGTCAGTTCGGATATAAACACGATAATAGAATTGATCCTGTTTCACTTCATCGCGAATGGTATCTGGAGAAATAACCGTAACCTTACCTTTTAAACCACCATAAATTGAGTAGTCATAAGCAGTGATCTTAACCAAAGCTTCTTGACCAGGACGAATGAACGCAATGTCACGTGGCAAAATACGGGCTTCAATTAATAACTGTTCATCAATTGGCACGATGGTCATTAACTTACCGTTTTGTGGAATCACACCGCCATGCGTTGTCACTGTAATTTCTTTTACCACACCGCGCACAGGAGCTTTAAATACGGCACGTTGTAAACTGTCATTACGGCCCATGACAACTTGTTGTTGAGTTTGCGTGTCAGTATTTGCTTTAGATAACTCTTCACGTGCCTTAACGTAGTATTGGTTACGTGCATCGTTCATTTTGTTTTGCAAATCATTTGCTTCACGGCGTAAGCGTAAAACCTCAACCTCACTAGCAGCACCTTTGGCAACCAAAGGCTCTGTCATGGCCAATTCTTGCTGAACCAGTTGTAAAGCCTGTCTTAATCCTGAAAGCGTTTGTTCAAGATCGGCTCTACGTGATTCATACAAAGCAGTCTCTTCATGAACAAGCTTCGGATCTTGTGCAACTATTTCAGGGAAAACCAGTGGTGTACCGTTCACTTCCGCACGTAAACGTGCTGCTGTGGCCTGAGCTGCAATTAATAAAGATCTCGACTCACCCACATTTGAAGCAAAACGGGTTGGGTCAAGCTGAGCAAGAATTTGCCCTTTTTGGACAATATCGCCTTCT
>NZ_JAYWYV010000380.1:0-1220 GCF_048147885.1 Acinetobacter sp. 228 | reverse complement strand
GCAGCACCGACAAGATCGTATGAATTTGTTCTGGTTTTTGGAATATGAACCGATTAAGCAGACTTTGAAGGAAGTGGAAAAGATTACTCGGTTGAAATAAATTTTTATTTCTGCACGACTGGGCCTCGCTAACTTGTTATTTAATATAGTCATTAACCTTCGGTTCGACCTACTTTTGTTGCGGCAAAAGTAGGCAAAACCATTACCATCTGCAAAACCTGTTCAATACCTATTTTTAAATAACAGTATTACAAAACCATTATCTGATTGAGATACCACGCAGGTTGCAGATGGCTTTCTCGACTATCAGATTTCAACTAGGGTTTTATGCTGTATTGATGCTATTCCTCAATGAAAATGCTTCAACTGTTTTCTAAGTTGTTGCACTTCATCAATCAAATCTAACATCACCGCAACAGCTGCAAGGCTTGCATCAAAGTCACGTTGCAAACGATATGCTTTACGAGCGCGGATAACATCTTCACCCATGAATTGATGTTTTTCAGGTGGTGTATCAATCGCTAAAATATCGTACTCAATGAGCTGGAGAATCCAGTCTGGGCTTTGACCACAGGCTTGAGCAAACTGTTGCAAGTCAAATGTACATTGTTCATCAACGACTTCAGCACTAAAGGTGTGGCCGTCACATACAATTTCTCGATAATGGATGGTTGTCATGATCTTGCTCCCTAATGAGATGAACGAGGTTCGAATGAAGCAAAGGCTTCTGCCAATTGCTGATAGGCTTCTTTTTCTTTTTCAGAATGCGCCGGTGGGAATACAATATTTAAAATTAAATAAAGATGGCCTGGCGTTTTATTTGGTATCCCTTTGTCTTTTAAACGTAGCTGTTGTCCTTGTTTTGCATTTTTAGGTAAATTGACGTGTAAAGGTCCTGCAGGTGTTTTTACTTCAATGCCTTGCCCTAATGCGGCTTCCCATGGGGCTACATCTACAGTCAAATATACATCACTGCCTTCGACATGCACATGATCTGTATCTTTATATTGAATCTCGATATAAAGATCGCCGTTGGCACCACCATTAATACCACTTTGTCCTTGTCCACTTAGGCGAATTTGCTGTCCTTCTTTCATGCCTTTAGGTATTTTTACCTGTAAGGTTTTTCGTTGTACCTCTGGCTCACCATAAGCATTGATGGTTGGAATTTGCAGGGTGATGTGTTGTGTTGATCCATGGTAAGCAATATCAAGATCGAC
>NZ_JAYWYV010000379.1:0-1221 GCF_048147885.1 Acinetobacter sp. 228 | reverse complement strand
AGTTGCAGCTGAAGGTGGACAAGTCGTCATGGCTGACCGCTCTGAATATGTTGAAGAAGTACTCACAGAAATTCAGCGTACAGGTGGTGATGCTGTCACGGTTAATGCTGACCTAGAAACCTATGCAGGTGCACAAGCGGTTGTTACAAAAGCCATCGAACATTATGGTCGGGTAGATATCCTGATTAATAACGTAGGCGGCGCGATCTGGATGAAACCTTTTGAAGAGTTTTCCGAAGAAGAAATCATTAAGGAAGTGAATCGCTCATTGTTTCCAACTTTATGGTGCTGCCGCGCTGTGTTGCCTGCCATGATTAAGCAACAAGCGGGCGTTATTGTAAATGTATCTTCCATTGCAACCCGTGGTATTAACCGTATTCCATACTCCGCATCTAAAGGCGGGATAAATGCGCTAACCGCGTCTCTTGCTTTTGAACATGCTAAAGACGGGATTCGAGTCAATGCTGTTGCGACTGGTGGAACCGAAGCGCCACCTCGCAAAGTACCACGCAATGCCAACCCGTTAAGTCAAAATGAAAAAAACTGGATGCAACAAGTAGTTGATCAAACAAAAGATCGAACATTTATGGGGCGTTATGGCACAATTCAAGAACAAGTCAATGCAATTTTATTTCTTGCATCAGACGAAGCATCGTATATGACGGGATCGGTCATTCCGGTCGGAGGTGGAGATCAGGGTTAACCCTGATCTTTTTATATATTTGGATAAATAACATGATTTGCATGGAGGCAATCAGACATGGCAACCCTGTTCAAGACATTAAAAAATGACTGGTCCATATCAGCAACAGTTGCGGGCTTTCTTGCAGTTTTAATTTCTTACTCAGGCCCACTGATTATTTTTTTCCAAGCTGCTCAGCGTGCCCATGTGTCCACAGATATGATGGTGTCATGGATTTGGGGAATTTCAATCGGCGCTGCCGTTTCAGGTATTTATCTTTCGATTAAATATAAGACTCCTGTGATTACCGCGTGGTCTGCACCGGGTACTGCCCTGTTAGTTACTCTATTTCCAAATGTCTCATTGAATGAAGCAGTAGCCGCCTATATTACTTCTGCCATCGTTATTTTCTTAATTGGTATTACAGGTTACTTCGACAAATTACTGAAGTGGATTCCGCAAGACGTTGCTGCGGGCATGATGGCAGGTATTCTTTTTCAGTTTGGTATTAGCCTATTTACTGCATCTGATAGCATGCC
>NZ_JAYWYV010000378.1:0-1223 GCF_048147885.1 Acinetobacter sp. 228 | reverse complement strand
AATTATGGAATTACTGCTCCTGTTGATGTGCATTTAATGGTATCTCCAGTTGACCGTATTATTGGTGATTTCCTAGAAGCAGGCGCAGATATCATTACGTTTCACCCAGAAGCTTCTCATCACATTGACCGTTCATTACAGCTTATTAAGTCTGGTGGTGCTAAAGCAGGATTAGTTTTTAACCCAGCAACACCATTGCATTATCTAGACTATGTTCTTGATAAAGTTGACCAAATTTTATTAATGAGTGTAAACCCAGGTTTTGGTGGACAAAAGTTCATTCCAATGACTTTAGAAAAATTACGTGAAGCGCGTAAAATTATTGATGCAAGTGGCCGTGATATCCGTTTAGAAGTAGACGGTGGTGTTGGTCCTGCAAATATCCGTGAAATTGCAGAAGCTGGTGCAGATATGTTCGTTGCTGGTTCGGCAATTTTTGGTCAACCAGATTATAAAGTTGTGATTGATCAAATGCGTGCAGAGCTTGCAAAAGTCGGTAGTGTAGACGCTTAAAAAAAGAATATTAAGCTGAGAGTAAACTTGTGGATAACTTTGTTTATAACTGTATGGATAACTGTGTTGATAACCATATGGATAAGATGTTGGTAAAATAAACAAAATCAGATCAACCGTTTATTCTCTAAGCAAAATGTATGAAAAAAGAACGCTTTGGCGTTCTTTTTCTATTCTATCGGGATATTTTTGGATCTGTTTTTTTATTAAGCTTTGCTAAAAAATAACCTGTGCAAAAAACGAGAAGACTTGTGTAAAACTTTTTAAAATATATTGAATAGAAAACTGTAAAAGTGTCATGAAAAATAAAGCTAAATTTGATTTAATAAGATTTTAGTAAGAGACCTAGATCATTAATGACAGTAAAAATTTTAGCGGTAGATATGGATGGGACTTTTCTTAATTCTAAGAAGCAGTACAACAAAGCACGTTTTTTAAAACAGTATGAACAACTAAAACAAAATAATATCCGTTTTGTAGTTGCTAGTGGCAACCAGCTTGCAAAGCTTGTTACGTATTTTCCAGAAATTAATCATGAGATTGCTTTTATTGCCGAAAATGGTGCTCATGTTGTAGATGCGGGGCAAGAATTAGCTTTTGCTCATTTAAGCAAAGAGCAATTCATTGAGATTTTAAATGCGATTGACCCAGTGTATACCTCTAAAATGGTGATCTGCGGAAAACAGAGTGCTTATGTGCATAGCAGTATG
>NZ_JAYWYV010000377.1:0-1224 GCF_048147885.1 Acinetobacter sp. 228 | reverse complement strand
TTCCTTTATCTAAAAGCGACCGCATTTCACCAGCTTTAATGCGTGCATCTTTGAGTGACATATGAGGGTAGGTGCCCAAGTCTAAGCGTTCAGCTTTTCCAGCAAATCGATATCTCAACTGGAATACAATTTTACCTTTAGGTGAGATTCTGACACTCATTGAATCCCGATCTGCTATTTCTTCAACCTTATCACGTGCCTTGCCGTTATTAGCTTTTAGCCACACTTCAGTTAAAGCCATAGTCCACCTGTGTACATAATTTTGGTCAAGTAAGAGATAAGTGCGAATATGTACACGTATGTGTACATAATTCTGTCCTAAAATGTCTTAGTGTGTCTATATTAAAAATGGGGGAAATATTGAGAAATAAGGCTTTTATTGTAGTTTTTGTCTTAGTATGTCTTGGAGTGGCTAAATGGCATTAATTCTTTTGAACGATTAATGCCATAGTTGTTCCATATAAGCCATGACCCTGAGAGGCTTGTCAGGGTCAGTTACACAAAAAGTGAAGTCTTATTTTTGTTCAAGCCAAGCAGGTAATGCTGCCATAACTTGTCCAAACTTCTCGTTAAGTGGCGCGCCACCTTGTGCTAAGTCAGGTTTACCACCACCTTTACCACCTAACTCGGTCGCTAAATGTTTGATGATGTCACCTGCTTTTAGATTTGCAGTGTATTGCGACGCGACTGATGCAAGCAGGCTGACTTTGTCACCCTCTACACCTGCTAACACAATCACTGCGTTCTCTAATTTTGATTTTACACTGTCATGTAAGTTGCGAAGCGCTTTGGCATCAACACCCTGAACAGTAGTAATAAGCGTTTGACGACCAGCAATAGTTTGAACTTGGTCAATCAAATCAGCCGCTTGGAAGTTTGCCAATTTTTGGTTGAGTTGTTCAATCTGCTTTTGTAATGCAGAAACCAATTCTACATTGGCTTGTACACGCTCAACCGTTTGGTCTTTCTGTGCTTTTAATAAGCTATTAATGTGCTGGATATCATGATCAGCTTTTTGTACTACTTCTAATGCTTTAGTACCGGTCACTGCTTCAATACGACGTACGCCGGCAGCTACACCACCTTCAGAAGTGATTTTGAATAAACCAATATCACCTGTACGTTTTACGTGAATACCGCCACAAAGTTCGATTGAGAAGTTTTTCTCGTCAATGACTGAGCCCATAGAGAGCACACGAACTTCATCACCGTATTTTTCACCGA
>NZ_JAYWYV010000376.1:0-1226 GCF_048147885.1 Acinetobacter sp. 228 | reverse complement strand
TAACCCTGGTGTTAGGTCTGCCAACTCTTGATTAGATAATGCATAACGGTCTGCAATTAATTTCAAATATTCGCCGCGTTTAACCGTATAACTCTTCGTTGCAATACGACGTGTACTTGCTTGAATTGCCTTTGGCTCTACTTTAGCAGCACGATTACCTTTAGGCTCTTTTAACTGTAATTTTTGCCCTACAAACAAGCCATCTGTTACAGACAAATCGTTATATTCAGCTAGCTGTTTCACTGACAAATTAAATTGATTTGCCACTCCTGTTAAACTGTCATTTGCTTGAACAACATAGACATCAGGTTTAGCTGCCGATTTTGCCGTAGTTTCCACCTCTTGAGGCTTAGCATCATAGAGATATAGACTGGTTCCTACAAATAAAGTCTTTTCAGGGTCAATCTGGTTCAATTTAGCTACATCACGCCAGTTCACACCATTCTTCATGGCAATAACTGCTAAAGTATCGCCAGGTTGTACTGTATAAGTACTACGCTTACCTTTAGGTTGTACAACCACAACATCTGTATCAGTCTTAATATAAGGCTTATCTTTATTGCGCTGAGCATCTTCAGAGTTTGCAAGAGTTGCATCTTCAGCTAAAGTTTTTGGATAAGCAAAACCTTTACTTACTTCTTTACCTTGCTGCTCAGCAACAGATTGGCTGGTCTGAATTGCGGTTAACTTAATTTTGCCGTCATACGGATCGACAATTTCTGTACCCTGAGGTGCAAGTGCTTTTAACTCGGCAACAACTTGATCTTTTTCAGCTTGAGTAGCTTGAGGCTCTAAAGCTTGATCAACTGTTTCCTTTTCCCCTTCAGCACGCACTGCCGCTAAAATTTTCTCGCGTTCAGTTGCTGAAATTGGCGGTTCCGTTCTCACAGGTTTGATATTTGCAGCCGGAGTGACCGCAACAGGAATACGTGGTGCACTTGGTACATCAGCTGACGCTGCAAAAGCAGCTAGCGCATCAGAACCACGAGGTGTTGCAGTTTTTACCGTTACCGAGCTACTACTTGTTTTAGCAGGTGTCGATGGTCTTACTGGCTGAGCTGGAGTTGATGGAGTAGTTCTAACTGTGACTGAAGTTGAAGTCGTTGTGGTCGGTTTAGACGGCGAAGTAACACTTGCCCACCAGCCTGAACTTCCACCAGCTTTCATCCCTTTTAACTTGTTATCAACTGAAGGACTTATATCAGCTGGAATCAAAATACGCATTG